>DNDP01000480.1:0-1553 GCA_003484235.1 Verrucomicrobiales bacterium | reverse complement strand
CAAGGGGGTGGAGGGTGGTGGCCAGTGCGGAAAAAAGGAGGCCCACACGGACCCCATGGACGACAGATTTCATAGTGCAAAAGGAGACTACCAGCGGATGAGGCTGATTCAAGCGACCAAAATGGAGTGGCCCCGGCGCCAACTTGGCAGAGGCCACTCAAACCGGTTGACGGTGTCCGCCTGACGCGAACGGGAGGCAATCGCAAGCGGCTTACTTCTTCTTCTTCTTCGGATTGCCGCGTCCCTTGAACGTCAGCTCGGCGATTCCGGACTTGTCGAGCTCGCCGAGACCGAGCTTCACCATCTGGTCGTACTGCCGTTTGGTGGCGGCGGCCAGGGGCAGACTCAGCTTCTGCTTGCGGGCGACGGCCAGGGCAATGCCCGAATCCTTGGCGGCGTGGGATGCCGAAAAGAAGCACGAATGGTCGCGGTTCTTCATGTCCTCACCGTCCGTCACGAGCACGCGTGAGTTGGCGCCGGTCTGGGAGAAGACCTCCATCACCATGTCGAGATCCAGCTTCAGGGCATGGGCGAGCCCGAGTCCCTCGGCCAGGCCCGCGGTGTTGATGTTCATGACCATGTTGACGAGCGCCTTGACCTGCGCCGCCCGGCCGGCCTTGCCGATGTAGCGCAGTGCCGTGCTCATCTTCTCGAGCACCGGCTTGGCGCGCTCGAATGCCTTGGGATCGCCCCCGCACATGAGGTAGAGGGTTCCCTCGCGGGCCTGGGTGATGCTGGAAGCCATGCACGCCTCAAGCGACTGCGCCTTCGCCTTCTTCGCCAGCTTTTCAACCAGCACGTGGGTGTCCGGGGAGATCGTGGCGCAATTGATGAACAGCCGCCCTTTCGCACCGGTGAGCAGGCTGTCGCCCTTGGTCGCATAGATTTCCTTCATCGAACGGTCGTCGGTCACGACGGTGATGATGATGTCAGCCAGTTCGGTGACGCGGGCGAGCGTGGTGGCGGCCTCGGCGCCGATCTCGGCGGCGAGCGCTTCGGCTCCCTTGCGGTATTGGTCGTAAACGGCCGTGACGCGGTAGCCGCAGTCCTTGAGGCGGCGGGCCATGTTGGCCCCCATGCGTCCGACTCCGACAAAGGCGATGGATTCAGTCATGTTGAATGATGGTTTGAGATGGTGTTCTGCGATGATTTCCAAATCGGTGAGCGGCAAGGATTGCTGTCGCGGAGCTGCTTGAAAACAAAATTTTGGGTGGAATAGCCGGGAAGTTGCGGCATCCTTTCTGCCATGGCCAACCTCATTCTGCCTCCTTCGTATCGGCTTTCGGAGCGGTTGATCACGCCGGAGCACGTGTTTTTCAACCGACGGAAGTTCATGCGCCAGCTGGGCATTGCCGGCGCTGGGGCACTGTCATTGTCGGCAATCGGCTGCAGGGAAGGCACGGCCGCCGACGCGCCGGCTGCGAATGCGCCCAAGTCCGCCGCCAGCGTGACACCCTCACAAACCTACCCGGCGCCGCGGAACCCCGATTTCGACCCCAAGTGGAGCCTCACCGACGAGGAGACCGCCGCCACCTACAACAACTTCTACGAGT
>DNDP01000263.1:4469-8430 GCA_003484235.1 Verrucomicrobiales bacterium | reverse complement strand
CGTCACCGCCCAGCCGCCGAGCCTGCCCCTCGAGCGCACCCGCTGTGACGCGGGCCTCAGGCAGTGCCGGGCGCCGTCCGCGTAGCGACACCCAACAGCCGGGTTTGAACTTTTCAATCCGTCCGGACCGGTTCAGGTTGGAGCATCATGAAAATCCAGCTTCGACTCCCCGTCTTCGTTGCCCTGCTCGGTTGCCTGTTCCTCCCGCCGACCTCGGCCACGTCGCAGCCGGCCACCATCGCGTTTGTCGAGGTGAACGTCCTGCCGATGGATTCCAACCGCGTCCTCCCGAACCGGACGGTCCTCGTCCAGGGTGACCGGATCACCGCGGTCGGGCCGGCGGACGATGTGCGCGTGCCCGAGGGGGCGGAGCGCATCCCCGGCGCCGGCCGGTTCCTGATGCCCGGCCTGGCCGAGATGCACGGCCACAATCCGCCGCTGGGCAGTTCGTCGGAGTATGTCGAGGCCGTCTACTTCCTGTTCGTCGCCAACGGCGTGACCACCGTCCGCAGCATGCTCGGCTGGCCCGGCCAGCTGGAGCTGCGCAGCCGCGTGGCCGGCGGCGAGCTCACCGGCCCCACGCTCCTGCTCGCGGGCCCCAGCTTCAGCGGGTCGTCGATCCAGTCGCCGGACCAGGCGGAGCGCCGCGTGCGGGAACAGAAGGCGGAAGGCTGGGACCTGTTGAAGATTCATCCCGGCCTGAAACGGGACCACTACGATGCCATGGCGCGGACGGCGAAGGAGGCCGGCATCCGCTTCGCCGGACACGTGCCGGCAAACGTGGGCATCGTACACGCGCTGGAGAGCGGCCAGGAAACGATCGATCACCTCGACGGCTACCTCGAGCACCTGCGCGGCGACCGGGGACCGCTGGATCCGGATCAGCTGGCGCGCGTCGTCAGCCTCACCCGGGAACGGAATGCCGGGGTCGTGCCCACCATGGTCCTTTGGGAAACGATCATCGGCGCTGCCGATCTCGACCGGATGCTGGCATTTCCGGAGCTTAAATACATGCCCGCCTCGCAGGTGGCCCAATGGAAGGAATCCTACGAACGGCGCATCGGCTCGACCGGCTTCGACGCGGCGGTCGCTCGCCGGATCGCCGACAACCGCCGGGTGCTGCTCAAGGCGCTGCACGACGGCGGCGTGCGCATCCTCTTCGGCACGGACGCGCCGCAGCAGTTCAGCGTGCCGGGTTTTTCAGTGCACCGGGAGATGAAGGCCATGGCGGAGGCGGGTTTGACCAACTTCGACATCCTGCTGTCGGCAACGCGCAACGTGGGCGAACAACTGGCCGCCTCGGACCGTTTCGGCACGGTCACCGCTGGCAGCCGCGCAGACCTGCTGCTGCTCGAAGGCAATCCCCTGCTTGACCTCGGCCACGTCGCAAACCGCGTCGGCGTCGTGGTGCGCGGACGCTGGCTGCCGGAGTCGGAGATTCAGTCGCGTCTGGAGAAGATCGCCGCCCGTTCGGCCGCCAACTGAGTTTCGGATCTGTTCCCAAAGAAACCGATACTCGACGGCATCACGGCTCCGTCTGGAGCCTCACGCGGGCGTAGCTGATGGTGTTCGCGGCTCCTGACTGCTGTCCCAGCATCTCCAGCGTCCACGAAGGCGGCGAACCGCCGCGGACGGTGGCGGTGAAGTAACTCGTGAACGGCCGTTTCAAGGGCAGCCGCGCCGCTGCGCCGGTGGAGCCGTCCGGCAGGATCTCCATGATGCGGTTCTCCGCCACCCGCTCACCGTCTGCATCGGCGCCGGCGACATGACATACCACGAACAGCCGGTGATCGGGCGTCACGTGGAAGCGTCCCGCCGATCCCACGAGGCCGGGCCTGTCCTCGGTGGATTCCACGAGCGTGCGGCGCCGCACGATCCCACCCCGCCGCACCACCGCGTAGTTCAACGCGTGACTCTGCCGCGCCTCGGGAAAGAACTTCGGACGCAGCCGCTCGTCGATCGCCCTTTCACTCCACAGCAGGTGCACATTGCCGTCGGGCGCCAGCCACAGATCGCCCGGTGAAAGCCAGCCGCCGGTCTTGTCCCGGCTGGCGATCTCGACCCAGCCGCCAAAAGCTTCCCGCGTGATGTCCGGCGTCCACGTGTAGAACAGCCGGCGGAAATCGTAATCCCACTGGCGGCCCGTCAGCTCGCGCTTGAAGTCGCGCCATTCCTGATACGGTTCGAGAATGTCGCTCACTCCGAAGAAGTGCACGGCCCGGTCCCGCAGCGCCACGTTGGGGTAACAGATGCGGATGGGTCCCGGCTTGTCGTACTCCCCGCCCCACGGCCAGGTCAGACGCCCCTGAGCGCTCCAGCTCCCGTCGCGATCCCGGAAGGTCCACTCCGCATGGGTGTAACCGATGTTTTGGAAAAGCATCAGTTCCCCGGCCCCGCCGTCCGCGGCAAAGCTGCGATAGGAATGTTCCGCGAAAGGAGGCGAGCCCTGCCAGACAGGCACCAACGCGAGCGGTTTTTTCAGGGGATCGCCAGCCGCAAACTGGAGGACATCCGGCCGCGCCGGGCCGCCGTTCGGCTCCGGCTCCGTGCCGAGGGTTGGATTGGCGGACACGAAGACTCGTCCGTCCTGAAACACGGCCAGCGGTGACGGCTCCCGGGTGCGACCGTCATCGACATGCACGCGCTCCCAGCCTGCGGTGCCGCGGCGGAAGAGCACCCAACGGCAGTTGTTCAGCGGCTGCGCGTCGGCGACGGTTTCCAGGCCGGTGGCAAACAGTTCATCGCCCACGCGCACGAGGGTCGTCGACCCGGAACACCACATGGGACCGGCGCCGTTGTTGGCGTTGGCGTAGGTATAGACCTCCTCCTCGACTTCCACCGCCGGGCGGACTGGCGCGGCAGGGACCAGCCCGGCCAACAAAAGGAATGGGGCCGCGACGAGATGTTTCATGATTTGCGACCACATTCCGCATGCCCGACGGACAGCGTCAATCCCAAGGTTAATGTCGCGAAGTTCCTGCAGTGCTTTCCCCCGGCAGCAGGATGATCGATCAACCCGTCTACAACGTCCGGGCGCAGCAATCCGGCCTTGGTGAAGCGCGGACTCCCCACCGCTGTGCACGAGGGCAATCCGCGGCGCTACACCGCTGGCCAGACGGTGGGCCGTCGGGCTGCACACCGGAATGCAGGGTTCAATGCTTTGCCAGAAGAAGTCCGACCATGACGGTGAGCACGCTGCTGATCAGGAGCACGCAGTCTATCAGCGTCCAGCCTCGGAACGCCCGTTTGATCTGTAGACCCACTGATGACATCACCAATATCATCGGCCACTTCTCCAGCAGGCTTTAGATTTGTCTGGGCGACACGAACTTCGGAGTGGCCGCCGGCGGGAAGACCTTGTTCTGTCCGGCAAATCCCAACACCTTGATTGCCTGATGGAGCGCCAAGAAGAAGGGAATGGACGCCAGTTACCCATACGCAAGAAACGGATCCTTGAATTAGATCACATGGAGCGTGGCCTGTGCATTCCTGCCCTCGACGTGAAGTTCCCAATGCAACAAGGCAAGCGCGCCGATGCCGATGAGCCCGATGGCTTCCTGGAGGAATGTACGACCAACCTAATTATGAGACTTTTGAGGATGGAAAAGGGGTAACAGTTTTTTGGTTTTGGGAGAGCGTGATCAGGCCCTGGCGGCGGAGCCAGGTCAGGGCCGCAGCGCGCCAGGCGCGCTGCCGGTTCTGCTGATCGTTGCTTTCCATCTTGTTCACTATGCCTTCCGAGTGCTCGCGGAGCCACTGGAAAATGTCGTGGCGCTGGCGTTTGCTCCAGCGCATCCGGGTTCGTTGATGATAGACGGCCTGGGCGCTCTGGCCGTGATCGCCCGCTTGCCCTTGTATTGCGGCTTCGGCCATTGCAACCGTGGAATCACCGGTTTGAGCAGCCAGTCCATGCCCAGCGCATGATTGTGAATCCGCCGGAGATACACGTTGGTTGATACCT
>DNDP01000263.1:2222-4299 GCA_003484235.1 Verrucomicrobiales bacterium | reverse complement strand
TGGTTGATACCTTCCCATCGCTCAGCGCCTTGAAAAAATGCTCCGGCCGCGTCTCCGCCACCGGGCGATTCCGGATGCCATCGAAGTTCCGGTCCTTCATCGCGACCTCCCACCGCCGCCGGGTTTCGTCCGACTTCTGGGCGACGATCCCTTCCATGACCTCCTGCCACGTCCGCGATGCCAGTTTCGGATCCGCCCCGTTCATGTAAACCCGCGCCAGTCCCAGATTCATGGCGGGCTGGGATTCCGCCTGATTCATCGCGTGGACCTTGCGATCCGCCTCCACCTTGTTCTTTGTTTTGAGGCTGACCGAGTTACCGGTGAGATTGTCGTAGGCGTAGAAGGTTCCCCAGGTGCGTTTGAACTTCCGATAGCGTTGTTGCGGCATGACCGTATCCATGGTTGTGAGGATACGGACCCTGATTTGCGCTCGCATCCGTGCACCTGGCGTGAGTTGGCCGGGTAGGTGCCGGATAGTTGGCGAGCGCTGAAAACGTTGAAGAAATCGTTGAAGGTCCACCCACCTGCTCCACCTAACCAACTGTCCTTGAACCAGTTAGAGATGGAGGCGAGGGTCGGAATCGAACCGACGAATACAGCTTTTGCAGAGCCGTGCCTTACCACTTGGCTACCCCGCCATCCGCAGCGCCAGAGAAAATATGGGCTCTTCCCCACATGACAAGAGCGAATTTGCCCCTCCCCAAGTTGCCGGGCCCTCCATCGAATCCGAACTCAGCGCGAAAGCCCTTCGTTTCTGCACCCAACGAGCTGCCCGGCCATCCACATTTCCAGCCACAACGATGCCGCGTCCATGCCGCTTCACCTGCCGCCGTCACCGCCAAACCGGCTTTGACGACGCCTCCACCGCTAGCCAACATCCGCGCATGTCCGACGCCCAAGCCCGGAAACGCCACGCCGAACTCGTGAAGCTCCTGCGGCATCACGATCATCTTTATTACGTCGAGGCGAAACCGGAACTCAGCGACTACGACTACGACCAGCTTTATCAGGAGCTGCTCGATTGGGAGAAGCAGCTTCCCGAGCTGGTCACGCCCGAATCGCCCAGCCAGCGCGTGGGCGGCGCACCGACCAAGGGTTTCGCCCGGGTGAAACACCTGGTGCCGATGTTGTCGCTGGAGAAGATCGAGGCATCGGACTCGCCGTCAGTCGCCGAGGAGCCGGATCGCGAGCAGCGCAATCGACTGCAGGACGAAAACACGGTGAACAGGATCCGCGCGTTCGACGCTGACCTGTGCAAGCGCCTCGGGCGCGACCGGATCGAATACATCATCGAGCCCAAGGTGGACGGCGTTTCCCTGAGCGTGCACTACCGCGACGGCAGAATGACTTTGGCCGCAACGCGCGGCGACGGTCAGAACGGCGATGACATCACCACCAACATCCGGACGGTGAGGGCGATTCCGTTGACACTTGGCGACAGGCAAGATGCCTGTCCTACTTTGCTGGAGGCGCGCGGTGAGGCGTTCATGACGATCAAGGATTTCGAGAAGTTGAACGCGCAGATGGAGGCCGCCGGCGAAAAGCCGTTTCCCAATGCGCGCAACGCGACGGCCGGCGCCTTGAAGCAGCTTGATCCAGCGCTGGTGGCGAAGCGTCCGATCCGCGCGGTGCTTTATGCAGTGGGTGCGTGCGAGGGGATCTCGTTCGAGCGGCACTCGGAGATGCTGGAGCAGTTGAAACAGTTCGGCCTGCCGACGCAGCCGTTGTGGTGGGTGTGCGACGGCATCGACGAAGTGTTGCGCGTCTATCGCGACGAGATCGTCACCGGCTACGACGAGCAACGCGACTTGCGCACGCGCGTGCCGTACGAGATCGACGGCATCGTGCTCAAGGTGAACACGATGGCTGACTGGGAGAAGATCCCGGCCAAGAGGCGGTCGCCGGGCTACGCGATCGTCCACAAGCCGGTGCACTGGATCACGCCGGCGGAGACGTTGCTGCGCGACATCACGGTGCAGGTCGGCCGCACGGGCGTGCTGACGCCGGTCGCCGAGCTCGAACCGGTCTTTGTGCAGGGCTCGACCGTTTCACGGGCGACGCTGCACAACGAGGACGA
>DNDP01000263.1:1049-1992 GCA_003484235.1 Verrucomicrobiales bacterium | reverse complement strand
AAGGACATCCGCATCGGCGACACCGTGGTCGTGCGCAAGGCGGGCATGGTGATCCCGGAAGTGTTCGAGGTGGTGAACGCGAAGCGGCCGAAGGGTGCGAAGGAGTTCGATCTCGTCGCGCACATCGGCGGCAAATGCCCGGCGTGCGGCGGCGAGATCGCACGCGAGAAGATGTCCGGCGGCGATGCCGACGAAGTGGCCTGGCGTTGCCAGAACGTCGCGGGTTGCCCGGCGCAACTGACCCGGCGTGTCGAGTACTTCGCCGCCCGCAAGGCGCTCGACATCGAATCGCTGGGCGGAATTGTGGCCGAGAAACTCGTGGAACGCGGCCTCGTGAAGGAACCGCTGGACCTGTTCGACCTCAAGTTGGAACCACTGGCAGCCTTGAACCTCGGCACCGATGACGAGCCGCGGGTGTTCGGCGAGAAGAACGCCGGCAAAGTGCTCGAAGCCCTGGGACGGGCGAAGTCCGCGCCGCTGGATCGTTGGATCTTCGCGCTGGCGATTCCGAATGTCGGCGACACGATCGCCTATCAGCTCACGCAGGCGCATGGTTCGCTCGGCGAACTGGCGGACTCGGCGATCTTACGCGACATCCGTGACGCCGGCGTGAAGGAGAACGAGCGCAAGGAGATCAGCCCGCGCTCACGCAAGAATCCGCCGAAGGACGAAGCCGAGAAAGCGGCCCGCGAAGCGCGACACGAGGAACTGGGTCGCGAGTTGAAGGAGATCGAAGAGCGCCTCGCCGCCTCCGGCACCAAGGCGAGGATGGTTGAGGTCGGACCGGTGGCGGCGGCGAGTGTGCTCGATTACTTCGCATCACCGAACGGGCGGACCACACTTGCGAGGCTCAAGTCGTTGGGAATTGACCCGCGGGTCGAACTGGCTGCACCCGTGGCCGCGGGTGATTCCCCAATTGCAGGCAAGACGTTCGTGCTGACCG
>DNDP01000263.1:449-942 GCA_003484235.1 Verrucomicrobiales bacterium | reverse complement strand
CGTGCTGACCGGCACCCTGCCGACACTTTCCCGCGATGAGGCGTCCAAGATGATTCGCGACGCCGGCGGTAGCACGTCGAGTTCGGTGAGCAAGAACACCGACTTCGTGCTGGCGGGAGAAGAAGCGGGGTCGAAACTCGAGAAGGCGCAAAAGCTGGGTGTGAAGGTCATCGACGAGGCGGAGTTTCGGAAGATGTGTGAGGGGTGAAACTCAGTTGCTGATGGAATCGGGGAGTAAACTCCTCAAAGAATCGGTCTGACCGTCCACAGCCACTTATGACCAATCGTGCTCTTTTTCCCTGTGCTGCCCTGTGTTTGACGCTGTCGATAGCGAACACCCACGGCACCAGTTACTACTTTCCCAAATTTGGGACTCCTTTGGTCGTGGGAGACCAGCTGATCTTCGACGGGCCTGGACTCAATCAGCATCGGATCATCTGTGTCTCACGGGAGTCCGGCAGCAAACGGTGGGAGATTGTGGATGAAGAGCGCT
>DNDP01000263.1:0-245 GCA_003484235.1 Verrucomicrobiales bacterium | reverse complement strand
GTTGATGACCCAGTTCCCGGTCGGCGATCGGGTATTGATTACCAAAGATGGAGACTTGCACTGGTGCAAGGTCGAGGACGGATCAACGGAGCTCCTCCTGGAAACTGGGAGCAAGCATGGTCGGGTGACCCGAATCGATGCCACGCACGCACTCGTGTCCCGTTTGGGTGAAAACTATGATCAGTCGATGGTGGTGGACCTGTCGTCGGCCACCGTAGTCTGGAGAAACTCGGGGCCGGCGGATT
>DNDP01000013.1:4121-4324 GCA_003484235.1 Verrucomicrobiales bacterium | reverse complement strand
GGGATGTGACAATAATGACGGGCAACTTCCTTCCTCATCGCGATGAAAAATTCATTGATCCATCATGCCGTGACGGCGCTGTTGTGCGTCGTCTTCACCGCTGAACTCCACGCGCAGTCCACTGCCTTCACGTATCAGGGTCGCCTGGACATCGACGGGATGCCCTACACCGGGGCTGCGGAAATGCAATTCAGCCTTTGGAA
>DNDP01000013.1:0-3819 GCA_003484235.1 Verrucomicrobiales bacterium | reverse complement strand
GCGCTGGATTTTGGTGACCAGTTCCCGGGAGCCGACCGCTGGCTGGAGATCGCCGTGCGTACCAATCTGTCGGGATTCACCACGCTGTCGCCCCGGCAGCCGTTGACCGCCACGCCGTATGCGATCACGGCGGAGAATCTCTCGGGTGCGCTCCCGGCCGGTCAGTTGAGCGGCACCGTACCCGGGGCGAATCTCGGCGGGACCTACTCCGGTGCCGTGACGTTCGACAACGCGGTCAATTCGTTCGCCGGTAACGGCTCCGGGTTGACGGGGTTGAATGCGGGCGCGTTGTCCAGTGGCACGGTGCCAGATGGGCGCCTGGGCGCGAACGTGGCACGGACCAACCAGGTCTGGCTGCTGGGTGGCAACGCCGGAACCACGCCGGGCGCGCAGTTCGTAGGGACAACCGACAATCAGCCGCTGGAATTCAAGGTGAATGGCCTGCGCGGACTACGATTGGAACCGACGATCAACGACGCGATCCACTCCAACATCGTCAATGTGGTGATGGGATCGCCGGCAAATCTCGTAGGGTCGGGCGTCTATGGCGCCACCATCGGAGGAGGTGGAGCGGCAGCGTTCATCGATGGATTCATCCTCTCGACGGGCACCAACCGGGTGGATGCTGATTTCGGGACGATCGGCGGGGGCGTTTTCAACACGATCGGAACCGGCGACATTGCACCAACGATTGGCGGTGGGCTGAAAAACACGATTCAGTCCAGCGCGTATGCCGCGACCATCGGCGGGGGATACCTGAATACGGTGGAAACCGATTCCGACGTTTCGACCATCGGGGGTGGATCGCAGAATACCATAGCTTCCCAGGCCATTGTGGGCACCATCGGCGGAGGCTTTGCCAACATGATCGGTTCCGACAACTTCGGCGTGGCCATTGGCGGCGGTAGTTATAACCGCATTGAATCGGGCGGCACCGAATCCACCATCGCGGGAGGCACAAGAAACAGGATACAAAGCAACACCGTTCAGTCGACGATTGGTGGAGGAGATGCAAACACGATTCAGGCTGAAGGATCAGCGTCAACAATTGGTGGAGGCGTTCAAAACACCATTGAACGCGATTCCTTTTATTCAACCATCGGCGGGGGAACGCAGAATACGATCGAAACCAACACCACGGCTTTGACCATTGGCGGAGGCGACAATAACCACATCATGGACGGAGTCTTCGCTTCGAGCATCGGCGGTGGGTACTTGAACACCATTCGTTCCAACGCCGATTACTCCACCATCCCGGGTGGGCGCGAAAACACTGTCGGCATTGATGCCAAACACGCGTTTGCCGCCGGCCGACGAGCCAAGGCGAATCACACTGGGGCGTTTGTCTGGGCTGATTCCGAGTTGGCGGACTTCGCCTCCACGGCCACCAATCAGTTCAACGTGCGTGCCTCCGGCGGCGCGCGCATCGTCGGCCGCGGCGGATTCACCAATCCGCAGTTGCTCCTCCAACAGACGGACACCGCCGGCCTAGCCCGCTTGCGCATGGGCGTCAGCGGTTCCACCGACTGGGACATGGTCGTCACCGGCGGGGCCACTCCCGAACTGCGCTTCTTCACCGCCGGAGGGAACCGCCTGAGCGTGCAGAGCGACGGTGACGTGTTCGCCACGAGCTTCAATCCCACCAGCGACCGCGCGGCCAAGGAGAACTTTCAGCCGATCGATCCGGAGGAAGTCCTGAACAAGGTCGCCGCGCTGCCGTTGACCATGTGGAACTACAAGTCCGATCCCGACACGCGGCACCTCGGTCCGGTGGCGCAGGATTTCCACGCCGCCTTCGGCGTCGGACCCGATGACAAGCACATCGCCACGGTCGATGCCGACGGCGTGGCGCTGGCCGCCATCCAAGGCCTGAATCGAAAGCTGGAACAGAAGGAAACGGAAATCGCGGAGTTGAAGGCGCGTCTCGAACGGCTGGAGCGATTGCTGGAGTAGCGCCAGCGCCCCACGCTGGGAGGGAAGGCGTGTCGCCGTCCCCATCAGTCAGGAACCGCGACACGCGGTCCCTCCCGGTCTGGCTGCTTCCGGCCGAAAGTCTTTTTGGCGCTTGTGATCCGGCATCACCGCCGCCATTGCCAGCGCAACCGGGTTCTGCTAGGAGAGGATGCAGAGTAAACCCAATCCTATGTTGCGACTTCGATTCGCGGCGCTTCTGTTCTTCCTCAGCCTGGCAATTGCCGCCCGGGCGCAAACCACCACCTTCACCTACCAGGGTCAATTGCTGGTCTCCGGCTCGCCCCACACCGGGTTGGCCGAGTTCCAGTTCACCCTATGGGACGCCGCCAGTGGCGGCGCGCAACTGGCCGCCACCTCCCCGGCCATCACCGCGGCCAACGTCACCAACGGATTGTTTGCCACCAGCCTGGATTTTGGCGCGGCTGTTTTCACCGGGGCTGATCGCTGGCTGGACATCCAGGTGCGCACCGGACTGGGCGCATTCACGCCCTTGACCACGCGGCAACGACTGACCGCCACGCCGTATGCGATCCGCGCCCGCGAGGCGGCGGCGGTGCCCAACGGCTCCATCACCGGAGCGATGATCGCCAACGGCGCGGTCGGCGCCTCTGGTCTGGCCGACGGCGCCGTGACCCTGACCAAGCTGTTCGACAACAGCGTGAGCAGCGCCAAGATCGCGGATGGTTCCGTTCAGGCCGCCGACGTCAACGCCGCCAGCTTCGACACCACCTTCTGGCGGACGGCGGGCAACACGGGCACGACTCCGGGCACTCATTTTCTCGGCACGGCGGACAACCAGCCGCTGGAGATTCGAGTAAACGGACAACGCGCGCTTCGTATCGAACCCAGACCCTCGAGTCCCAACTACCTAGGGGGGCATCCCATCAACGTAATCAGCAACGGCGTGGATGGGGCGACGATCGGAGGCGGCGGTGAACCGAGTGCACCACAAAGAATTGGAGGGAGCTACGCCACCATCACCGGAGGGTGCGGCAACACCGCCACCGGCCTCGGTTCGACGGCGATCGGATATTTCACCACCTCCAGCGGATTTGGGTCGGTCTCGATGGGGCTGTCGACCCAGGCCAGCGGTGATCAAGCCACCGCCATCGGGTGGGGTTCGCTTGCCAGCGGTGCAAATTCAACTGCGATGGGAAATGGAACAACTGCCAGCGGGTATTCCTCAACGGCGATGGGTTGGGGTTCGATCGCCAGCGGCGCCTACTCCACCGCCATGGGGGATTCGAGTTCCGCCTCAAACGATTGGACACTCGCCGCGGGTCATCGCGCCAGGGCGATTCACACGGGCGCGTTCGTTTGGGCGGATTCCAACAGTGCGGACTTTGCGTCCACCGGCAACAACCAGTTCCGCGTCCGGGCGGCGGGCGGCATGGAAATCGTTGGCAGCACCAACACCGTAGAATCTTTCAAGGTCTCCGGGGCGCGCAACGGCTTTCTGTCGCCGGTGGGTCTTGTGGAGAACAACTCCACGACCGGTCAGCCGGGCCCGGCCATGCGCCTGGTCACCAAGGGTGGCGATTCCACCACCGGCGTCCTGTCGGTTTCAACTCATGGTGTCGGGTTGCTTGCCACCTTCGGCAACGCCTCCGCCTTCGTGTCCACGCTCACCACGAACGGCACCTGGACGGCGCTCGCGTTCAACCCGACCAGCGACCGGGCCGCGAAGGAAAACTTCGTGGCGATAGACCCGGCTGAGGTATTGGAGAAGGTGGCGGCGCTGCCGCTCGCGCGCTGGAACTACAAGGCCGCGCCCGGCCTCGATCACATCGGCCCCGTGGCCCAGGATTTCCACGCCGCGTTCGGCCTGAACGGCGAGGACGACAA
>DNDP01000379.1:3584-3748 GCA_003484235.1 Verrucomicrobiales bacterium | reverse complement strand
GCAGATCCATCCCTCGCTGGACACGTAGGCTGTCGCGAACCATCACCTTGAAAAATACAATTGTATCAATCTTTACTTTGATATTTATCCATGTATTGTCGCTTTGCGGCGCAGTCGGCCGCGATCGAGCTCGATCTCACCTGCCCGTGGATCCGCATTCCATC
>DNDP01000379.1:736-3429 GCA_003484235.1 Verrucomicrobiales bacterium | reverse complement strand
GAGCTCGATCTCACCTGCCGGTGGCGCGATGGCCCGACACCCGAAACCGCGTGGATTCAATCTCGCCGATGTCGACGTCCGGTTGCTGCGGGTGCTCCAGGCGGTCGTCCGCAATCGCGGCTTTGCCGCCGCGCAGTCGGATCTCGGTCTGTCGGCCGCAACCATCAGCAACCACATCGCCCGCCTCGAGGTTCGTTTGGGCGTCCGGTTGTGCGAGCGGGGCCGGCGCGGCTTCTCGCTGACCGAGGATGGAATGCGGATCCACGAGGCGTCGCTCACCCTCTTCCGCTCGATCGACAATTTCAGCGGCATCGTCGGCTCGGTCCGCGGCGAGCTCACCGGTCAGGTGCACTTCGGCACGGTGGATGCCATGTACACGAATTCCGGCCTGGCCCTGCATGAGGCGCTGGGCCGGTTCCATGATCTTGCCCCCAAGGTCATGCTGAACATCGAGACCGCATCGCCGCAGTTGCTGCAGCAGCGCCTCCTCGACGGCCGGTATTTCCTGATCCTAACGCCGATCGACGCACCGCACGCCCACATCAACGCGGTTCCCGTGTTCGAAGAAACGCAGGAGCTCTATTGCGGACGCACGCATCCGCTGTTCGATCAGCCGGCCGCGAAAATCAGGCCGGCAACCCTCGCAGGCTATGCATATGCGGCGCGCAGCTACATGACCAACTGGACCGGCCTCAAAGGCATCAGCTTCCGCTCGGCGGCGCTGACCGCACACATGGAGAGCCTGGCGATGCTGGTCCTGTCCGGGAAATACCTGGGCCATCTGCCGGTGCACTACGCCGATTCCTGGGTGCGGCAGGGGCACATGCGCAGCCTGCTGCCGCACGAGATGTCCTACGTCGATACGTTCTATCTGGCGCACCTGGCCAGCGAGAAGAACCGTGCGATGTCCACCTTGTACGATTGCCTCAGGAGCCATATCGGCGAGGGGCGCATGCCGCGTTACTGAGTTCGTGTGCCCTTCCCATCGGCAACAGTACAATGTTGCACTAGAGGTGGGTTCGCAAATGGGCGAGAACCGCTCTGTCGATGGTGCGCTTTCTAAGATCGACGCGTTCCTCGAAATTCTCCGAGGCAACGAAAATATCGAGTGCCTTGGCGGTCGCGTCATCCCACGGACCCGAGGCATTGCCGCGATAGAACCCCTTTGACGCCATGACGCGTCTCAAGTCGGCCAGCACGTCTCCCTCGATCGGCAACTTGTCGATATCCGGACTGGTTCCGAAATAGAGATTGTTGAGGTCGAGCAGTCGACTGAGTTCCTTCACCGGGTCCGCGTGATCGTCGACGCGCAAATCGACGAGCACGTCGTTCATTCCTCCATAGCCACCCTTTGGGCGAACGACATAAAGAGCAGACGCCTGCTTGCCCCGTTTGTCGCCGCCGGCTCTCTCTCCGGCCGCCAGTGCAGCCACTAGCCGGCTGGACAACTCTCCCTTTGCGCCACGAAACGCGGCCGCCATCGTATCGACCGTTTCCTGGCCGACCAGGATATTGCCCTGGCACGCGAAACCCTCACCCACAAGATGTCCCGCCCACGCGTGGCAGCCTGGGCCCGTGTGCGCCGCTGCGCCGCCGCGCGCGTCGACCAGGCCTACTTGGCGCAGATCCCGGTCGGCGTCCTGTTCCAGCAGCTTTGCCAGCGCATCCCGCGCGGAAAGCCCATCGCGCATCAACCTGATGCCATCCGGCCCATATGCGGTGTTGGCAAAACTTTGGGTTGCCACCGCTCCGGCACCTGCACTCGCCCACGGCACCACGGCACCGCAAGCCAGGAACTTTGAGGCAACCGCGATACCGAGATCCCCTGTCGCAAGGTCAGCGGCAACGATCGAAAAAGTTGTCACGATACAATCACGCGCGGCGCTTGTTCTCACGCTTGGCTCCATGGCGTTGCCTTGTCCTCTCGCGAACCAATCCGGCGGGTGGGATCATGATAGGACTTCGCTCCACCCCAATCGATGTTGACTTAGCCTACGCTTCTATCAAAACTTATTGTCACATAAAAAGACGGGGAGGTTGTCATGCACGCGCACATCACGCGCCGGCTGTTCATGGCCGGCTCGACCATGTCGGCCGTCATGTTGAGCCGCGCCATCCGTGCGAGCGCTCAGGAGCCGATCGAGGAAGTCCGCTGGGCCTTGCCTGCCATCAACGACACGATGTTCGTGCCCCGGGCCTGGAGCACCTATGTCGGCGCGATCATGTCCCTGGTCCAGGAAGGTCCGCTGGGATTCGGCGATGATCTGTCGTTGCAGCCGGCCGTCGCCGAATCCTGGAAACAGACCGACGACGTCACCTATGTCTATACGTTGCGTTCAGGAGTCACGTTTGGTGACGGCTCACCGCTGACGGCGGAGGATGTCGTCGCTTCCTTCCTGTACCAGATGGATCCCAAGTCGGGATCCCAGCTTGCCGCTTTCTTCAGCTCGGTCGAATCGGTGACGGCGACCGGCAGCAACGAAGTGACGGTCAAGCTGACCGCGCCGAACGTACAGTTCCAATACACGCCGGCACATATGGCGGGCTTCCTGTTCAGCAAGAAGCAGCTCGAGGAGTTCCCCGAGGACATCGGCACACCGGATGCTATGCCGCTCGGGACCGGCCCCTACCGCCTGGTCGAATTCATACCGGCCGATAGCGTCGTCCTAGAGGCGCGCGACGACTACTGGGGT
>DNDP01000379.1:0-527 GCA_003484235.1 Verrucomicrobiales bacterium | reverse complement strand
ACTGGGGTCCGAAGCCGGTTGCCAAGCGGATCGTGTTCTCCGCCATCCCCGACCGGCAGACCCGTTTGCTCGCCGCCCAGAACGGCGACATCGACGGCACCTTCGATTTGGCGATCTCGGATATCGACCAGTGGAAGGCGCTGGGCAATGTCGATGTCATCACGGCGCCGTCGCTGGGCGTCTTCATGCTGACCATGGATCAGTCGGCGGCGCCATTCGACGACATCCACGTGCGCAAGGCGATCTCCTATGCCGTGGATCGCGAAGGGCTGGTCAAGGCGCTGCTGAAAGGCAACGGCGAAGCGGCAACCGCCCTCAACCCGCCAGAAATGTGGGCGGGCATCATGTCCGCCGACGAGGCGCGCGCGTTCTATGCCACCCTGCCCGGCTACCAGTTCGACCTCGACAAGGCGAAGGCCGAACTGGCGCAGTCGAAGCATGCCGGCGGTTTCGAGATCACCGTGGCGGGGTCTTCCGCCGAGCCCTCCATGATCAACATCCTGCAGAGCTTCACCGCGTTGCTGCTG
>DNDP01000297.1 GCA_003484235.1 Verrucomicrobiales bacterium | reverse complement strand
CCGGTCCACGGCGTGCAGTTCCACCCCGAGAGCATCCTGACCGAGGAAGGGCGGAAGATGGTGGGAAATTTTTTGAGGTTGTAGCGAGTCGGATCTGAATCGGCAGACGATCTGGCCGAGCGGTCGGCAAAACCACGGCCCTCCGCTTGCCAGGCGTCCACTTCTGCCGAGGAACATCGCCTGGTGCCCGACGAGCACTTCTTTTTGTCTTCAAAACTTTCTCTGAATCTGCACCTTTGCAGCATCAATGGGAAACTGGCGGCCCTAGGGTATTGTCGAATTACCATCCACCGCCCCATCGAGAAACCACGAACACATGAAAACCATACTCGAGAACCCCTTGGTTCCGACTGCGACTCTCGTCCTTTGGCTGGGAGCCTGCCAGATGAATGCTCAAACCTGGGTGGAGTGGCCGGTCAGCCGTGGCGGCAACGGCCACTTCTATGCGCTGACAGTCAACCGCCATCTTGCGTTCGCTGATGCCGAGACTGAAGCGGCATCCCATCCGGGTGGACATCTGGCGAGCATTACCAGCGCGACCGAGCAGGAGTTCATCAATCAAAACATTCTTGTGGGTCCAAACCGCCAGCGCCAGTTTTGGATTGGGCTGAACGACATTGCGCAGGAGGGGGTTTACGTCTGGACCACCGGTGAAGTGTTCAACTACCGCAACTGGACGATTGCCGGTGGCCAGGCGTGGGAACCGAACAATGGTGCGAACGGATACTACGCGCCGGACGAGGATGCAGTCCTGCTCAATTTTCACTACCTGCTTCAGAACGATTATTTTGGGACCTGGAATGACATCAGCGTGGTGCTTCCCTCCGGGATTCCGGAGCAGGGTCTCATGGAGTTGCCCACGAATCCTCTGGCGGGATCGCTGGCGATATCGGTGCATCCCGTCAATCGCGTGGAGAACATTGGCGGAACCGCAGCTTTCAGTGTGACAGCCGCCGGGAGCGGCATCCTTTCCTACCAATGGCATCGCAACGGAACCCCCGTTTCCGGTCAGACCGGATCCTCGCTGACCATCTCCAACGTGACCAGCGCCGACGCAGGCCAGTACTCGGTGCGGGTATCCAACGCCGCTGGCTCCCTGATGAGCCACTACGCCCTCTTGACAGTGGTTACCACCGGGGCCGAACTGACCCTGCCCAGCCAAACTCCGTGGTCCCGATTCTGGGTGGCCGACGACACGATTTGGGCCCTTCTCGAACACGACGGCAAGCTGTACGCCGGTGGCGATTTCCAGCACATTGGCCGGCAGGTGCCCGGCTATGCCGTTGTTTCGCTCACCGAAAATGGCAGAGTCCTGCCGTTAAGCTTCAACGGGCCAATCAACGCTGTAATCAGCGACAATGAAGGCGGTTTCTATGCTGGCGGGTTGCTCAACAGTGTTAACGGCGTTTCTGTGGCGAACATTGTTCACGTGCTGGAAGGAAACATCGTGGATACGGGCTTTGCAGTCCAGACGGACGACCACGTCCAATGCATGGCATTGGAGGGAGAGATTCTTTACCTGGGTGGTTCCTTTCGAAATGTCGGCTCCCAGGCTCGCCGACGTCTCGCCGCCGTGAACCGACACACGGGCGCGTTGACTTCCTGGAATCCCGACGCCAACGGGTCGGTCACGTCGATGAGCTACCATCAGGGGAAACTCCTGGTTGGAGGCGACTTTGGCACGATCGGAACAATGCCCCGTACGGGCTTTGTGGCAATCGATCCCGCAACCGGCGGGGTGCTGAACTGGGGTCCGAATGCAAATGAATCGGTGGACGTGATCGTTCCAACCGCGGACAAGATACTTCTTGGCGGTGGGTTCAGGCAGCTGGATGGGGTCCCCAGGAATTACTTTGCCGCACTCAATCTCGATGGAAGCCTGCACCCGCTCGATCCCGCACCGGATAACAAAGTGAATGACATACTGGTAACCAACGGCATCATCTATGTCGCGGGCGAATTCGGTTGGATTGGTGGCCAGACGCGCCGTCACCTCGCCGCCATAGAACAAAACTCTGGCGTCCTCATGGACTGGCAAGCCGGACCGGGCACGCGAGATTCTGCCTACCAACTGGAATTCCACAATGGCCAGCTTCACGTTACCGGCAGACATACCCCAATTGACGGACCGCCCAGAGGCTACACGATCATCGACGCCCCCTCGGGGAGCGTTCTGGAAACGGAATTGAATCTCTCGGGAGGATTCCATGTACTCGCGAAAATGGATGGCGAAGTGTATGGTGCGGGCCTACCGGGATTGATCCGCACACCTCGGAAGAGCGTTGCCGCATTCGAAGTTGCGACCGGTATGGGCACATCCTTCACGGTTCCGATCGAGGGCACGGTTTATTCCCTCGCCCGATATGGGAATCAGCTGGTGGTGGGCGGAAGCTTCACGTCGGGTGGAAGCGTCACCCGTCACAACCTATTGTCCGCCACGCTGGACACCGCAACTGTCACCGATTGGGATCCCCTCGCCGGCGGGATCATCCGCTCGCTGACCATGATTGACCCGGTTCTTTACGTCGGAGGCGGATTCGCCACGCTTGGCGGGCAGCTGCGCAACAATATCGGTGCGTTCAACCTGGAGACGGGCGAACTACTGCCATGGAATCCCAACGCAAATGGTCTGGTTACCGCCATGGCGGCTCGCGGGAACACGCTCTATGTTTCCGGACTCTTTACCGCCATCGGCGGAAAACCCAGAAGGCACCTTGCCGCAGTTGATCGGATCACCGGCGAGGCGACCGACTGGGATCCTTCCCCGGATCAGCCGGTTGGCGGCTTGCTGGCAGCCGCCAACTGGCTGTATGCCGGAGGATCGTTCGCATCGATCGGTGGCAAAC
>DNDP01000144.1:2597-2868 GCA_003484235.1 Verrucomicrobiales bacterium | reverse complement strand
TGAGGTCGCGGTGAATGATGCCTTTTTGGTGCGCATGCTGAACGGCGAGACAAACCTGCACGAACAAGCGGAGACGCTGATCAGTAGTCAGGCGGTGCCGGTCGCAGTAGTCGGTGATCCTGATCCCGCGCACAAGTTCCATCACGAAATAGGGGCGGCCCGCCGAGGTGGCTCCGGCGTCGATGACACGGGCAATGTTCGGATGCTCCATCAACGCCAGCGTCTGCCGTTCAGCCTCGAACCGCGCGACCACGCGCCGGGTGTCCATGCC
>DNDP01000144.1:0-2374 GCA_003484235.1 Verrucomicrobiales bacterium | reverse complement strand
CACCTTGAGCGCCACCTGCCGGCGCAGCGGTGTTTCCTGCCCGGCCAGATACACCACGCCGCAGCCGCCCTCGCCCAGCGGCTCGATCAGGGTGTAGGGACCGATCCGGTCCCCGGGCCTTTCCGCGCCCTGAGGGCGGTGACCGATCAACGGGGATTGGCGCAGAAAGCCGCTCTCGTGCTCGAGGATTGCGGCTTCGAGGAGGGACACGACTTGTTCCCTGAGGTCCGCATCCGTTCCGCAATGCTCGACGAGAAAACGCTCCCGATCGGCACCGGCGGGTTTCGCCAGCGCCTCGTTGAACAGTTCTATCAGCCGATCCGCATTTGCCATAAATCGATCGGTTCATGGGCCGAGACGTCCGCCGGCCTGTCACTGCGACGCGCTTCCACGCCGCAGGCGCATGCGGGCGTCATGTGTCATGCGAAACTCGACCACCGGATTCCCTCAGTGCACCTCACCGGTCCGCAGGCGTCCTATCTCGCGAAACAGCCAGGCGCGCGCGAAGGACCACACGCGTTCCGCGGTGGCAAGCGACACGCCCAGTTCCCGGGCGGCGTCCGCCTGCGTCAGCCCGACGAAAAAGCAGAGCTTAACCATCTCGGCGGCCCGGGTGTCCACCGCGGCGAGCCGGTCCAGCGCCTCGTCCAGTGCAAGCAGCTCGTCGTCGGGCATCGGCGACACAACTTCGACCGCGTCCAAATCCACCCGCTCGAGTTGACCACCGTGCTTGAGCGCATTCTTGCGGCGGGCGTGATCGACGAGGATGCGGCGCATCGCCTCCGCGGCGGCACCAAAGAAGTGGGCCCGGTTTTCAAAGCCGGCATGAACGTCAGGCCCGATCAGTCGCAGCCACGCCTCGTGCACCAACGCCGTCGGCTGCAGGGTGTGACCCGGGGCCTCGCGCGCCATTTTCTGGGCTGCCAGACGGCGGAGCTCGTCATAGGCGGCCTGGAAAAGCTCCTGCCCGGGCGCGTTGGATGGCGCCGTCTCAGGACTGGTCGGCGGACTGCCTTTGCTCACCATTGCCGATGTTATGAGCGCGGAGGCAGTTGTCGAGTGCGGTCAAAGGCAATCCCAGCCAGATCCAGATCGCGGATCCCGGCTCAGCGCCTCGTCAGGATGGCCAACATTGCCCGACCATCCGGCGCGTCCAGCTGGACCACGCCTCCCGCCGGCACGGACTCGCCCCGGCTCATTCGCGCCAATTCCAGGTCCAGCCACTGCAGCAGGAACTGACCGCCCTGGCCCGCAAGGTTCAGACCGGCCTTGCCGCCGTCGGTGAAGTAGACGACGTACGCCTCACCGGGTCGCGAGGCGAGGAAGGCTTCATTGGGTTCCCGGTCGGTCAACGGTTCGTTGCCGGGAACGAGTTCCCAGAGCTTCACCTTCTCCTCGAGCATCCGGATCGACTTCAGGGCCGCCTGGGCCTTGGGCCCGAGCCCGAGTCCGGAATCGGGCCGGTGAAACCTCACCGCCGCGGCGCCGCCGAGCACGTGGCGCCAGACCCGCTCCAAACCGTCGCGGTCGGTATGGCCGAACTTGTTGCCGTCGGCGCCGTAGGTTTTCACGGTGTTGACCGGTCGCGGGTGCGCGGCCAGGCGCTGGCGAACCCACTGGAAGTTGTCCCAGTGTTCCTGCCCCTTTTTGTGGTTGTTCTGCGAGACGTCCACAAAGTCGTAGATCTCCGGATGGTCGAACGTGCGCCGGTGATCCTCCGCCTTCAAGTCCCAGCTGTCCCACATCTCAGTGACATATACGCGCCGGCCGGCTTCCGCGGCGCGCCGCTTGATGTGTTCGGCCCACCAGCGGCCCCACTCCTCGGCGCCGCTGGTTTCGTTGTCCATGCAGTAGAGGACGTGGCCGTGCTTCAGGGTGTGCTCTAGCATCCGGTCAACGAAGCGCTCCTGGTGTCGGTGGACGATCCCGTTGTTCCGCAGGGTCGGGACCGTATAGAAGAACGGCTGCCTGTTCGCGCCCGGGTGGTCGGGATACACCGCCGCCAGTCCGGAAGACTCGTGGGTGTAGTTGACATTGTTCTTCGGGTTGCAGGGATGTCCCGCCCAGTTCTCCCGCGAGTAGTCGAACCGGTCCCAGACCTCGATCTGGACAATGACTCCGCGACGGGCGGTTTCGTCGAGGAAGGTCTCGAAGCGGCGCCAATACTCGTCGTTCCACTGGTCGAGGTCGTATTTGCCGTCGGGCAGCTGCCTGAACGGATAAACCTCGAAGCCCTTGTCCCGGCGATCGCTCATGGTGTTGCGGACGTAGTTCCCGCCGTTGGCGATCAGCAAATCGAGCTGTTCGGTCAACCGATCCTGCGGCCACTGGAAGAGATTGTCGTCATCGGAACCGCCGGCGAGGAACACGGGCT
>DNDP01000448.1:1413-18859 GCA_003484235.1 Verrucomicrobiales bacterium | reverse complement strand
TGCTGGGAGGCTGTTTCCTGCTGAACGAGGGCGCTTCCCTGGACGTGACCGATGGCAACTTCACCGGCTCGGTCATGACGATCGGAGCCTTTGACGTCAATGGGTCTGCCGGATCCGGATTTCTTACCCTGGACGGTGCAACGAACAATTTGACCGGAGTGGCTTTGAACAACTACGGGACGTTGTTCTCCCTCTCCAAAGTCAACGTCAAGGGCAGTCAGATCTTTGCCAACCACGGCACGATCGTTGTCCCGTCGGGCGGCCGGTTGCACATTGCCAGCAATGCACCCATCTGGGCCGTCTCGATCGATCCGGAAACGCAGGTGGCCACGTCCAATCTCGTGAGCCGTCCGGGAACTATCAATGCCTCCGCCACCGCCTTGTTGGGTGGCACGTGGCAGGTCGGCGGTTTGCTGCTGATCGACGGGGCCTCGTTTGTCAGCACGGGCGCCGATCCGGGTCCAGGCTCCGCATCCTCCGGCTACGTGGACAACAGCGGTGCTCATATCAATCCGGCGGATGACGTCGCCAGGGCCCTCTCCTACGGTCTTCCGGCCAACGTCATTCTCGATGGTGCCGCCTGGAATTTTCCGGCGATTCTACCGTTATCGGACAGCGGCGGTATTTTCTCGCTGATCAACGGCGCGGTTTTCAACGCGCAGGGTTCATTCACCAACCGGGGCAATGCCTTCATGGGAGGGAGTGCGGGATCGTCACTGCTCATCCCGGGTCATTATGTCCAGGCCGGACCGAATGCCGAGACCACCGTGCAAAGCGGCGGCACTCTTGCCTCCCTCTCCGGGAACTACCAGATCCTCGGAGGTCAGGTGACGGTTGCGAATGGCGCCAGCATGTTCGGATTGAATGGTTCGCAATCCACGCTTTCGGGCGTCTCCCTGACCGTCGCCTCGACTCTCAACTGGACCTTCAACGGAATCCCGGACCCCGCCAATTTGAACTACGTACCCGACCCGTGCGGGATCAATCTGCCGCCGGGCTGGCAGATCAACACCATTGGGGCAGGAGCTTCCGTTACACTCCGCGGGTCGTCCATCACCTTCGACACGTTGTCTGCCAATCTGCGCCAGGTTGATGGAAGCCTGACCGTGATGGGTGAAGGCTTGAACCCCGGCTTTTTGTGGCTCTCAAAAAACAACGGGCAGCCCTTCATCAACAACGGCGGAGTGGAAGTGTCCGGTTACCGCACGGAATTGCAGGTCAGTGGCGACTACATACAGAACAGTGGAACGACCGTCGTGCGCAAGGATGTCGATCTGGTGTTGTCCGGGGATCTCGTCGTCAATGGGGGCCGGTTCATCGTTGAACTGGGCATCCCCGATGGAGACCGATACCATCCATCCTACCTTTCCTACCTGGGCGCCCCCGTGTCCGTGAATGGAGATGGGAATCTGAACAATCATCTGGTCGTGCGGTTTGTGGATGTTGAGTATGCCGATCTGGGGGATGCCTGGGTCCTGTTCAATGGCAGCAACATGACTTTGCCGCTCCCGGGAACGGTGACCTTCGAGGGTATCACGCTCGCACCGCAAACCCGCCTTGAAATCGTTAAGGATCCGCAAGGGTTGAAGGTGGTTGTGAAAGCGAACAACCCCACCGTTTCCTACCTCACCTGGCTGGCTGCCAATGGCATTCCGAATCCCTCCACCAATCCCTGGTCTCCCGACAAGGACACCGACAACGACGGTATTTCTGATGGAAACGAATTTCTGTTCGACTCGAATCCCAGGGTCGCGAACAGCGTCAATTACACCCTGCTGTCACCCGGCATTCATCAGGATGGAACGGGCGAAAGGTTTTACGAGATAACCTACGTTCGTCCGGCCGGGAGTCTGCGGCGGAACGCTCACTACACGGCCTACCTGACGGAACATGTCCCGGCCGATTTGTCTAAATGGAGACCGGGCGTATTCAAGATCGTTGGGATCGTCGCCATCGACGCGAACACCGAACGGGTGACCCTGCGGTCGACCGTCAAGGCGAGGGACACCGAGCAGGTCTTCGTGGCGATCGGCGGAGAGCTGCTGGATCTGCCGCGGGGCCTGACGGCCTACAACCCCTTTGATTTTGGAAATCCGGGTGATCTCTACCACGAGGAGCTTCACTATGGTGCGAGTGTTTTTGACCTGCGGCCTTCCATCGGCAGAGTGTTTTACATCCGGATTCCCGGACGCGCCGATGCCGGGACGGTGTACGGGGGAGCTCCGGAGTACTATGACCGGTCCAATCTGGGGTCGGCGGTCGTGCATGGCGGCCTGGTGCGCGACCAGGAACATGGGGTGGTCAAGGTCACTCTGATGCCCGGCCTCCCCGACTCCCCTGCCGTGACCGCCGCTCCGGGTTCTGGGGGCAGAGACTCTCAAAGCCTGTCGGGCCCGACTGTCAATTCGGTGGCCTTCACTGTCGAGCCCGCTTATCCGTAGGCCTCAATGGTAATTTTCCGCCTTGATGGTCGTAACAAGGGCAGGGTCCGATTGAGGCCGAAGTCATGGTTGGCAGATGGCAGGAAGTGCCCTCGCCGCAGTTCTGCTTTTCCAATGCCGCCACCGCCCGGTAGATTGACGATGGGACCCGGACGGGCAGTTCTCCCACGGGCGTTACCTTCTATCGGGTGAATCTGATCCTCTGGTCGCTGGCTGGCCCGGTACTGTTCAACCACCCACGAACACAGGTTGTATGCCTTCGTCGGTGAGGATTCCGCCGGCCTGCTCGCGGCGGTTGGGCTGAATCGCGTTGTGGTCCGCTCCACTGGAAACTGTCGAGAATCCAATCCCGGTCAACCAGTAGCAAGCCGTCTCCGATTGGCTGGCTGCTCGAAGCTCGGGAGCGGCGGCGATCTTGAGCGGTTAAATTAGTTGAAAAAGATTCTGTCGGCGGTCGGAGAAGCCTGTCAGGATGAATAGTTGTATCCATGGATTCCCTTTTGTTGCGGATCACAAGTCTTTCATCGAAAGAATTCGAAAATGAATGCCAATTTACCTCGGCGGTGCCTTGATCTCAACCGGCTGATGGATATGGAAGCCCGCAGGGCAGGACGTCAATTGGCGCTGCTCCTCGTTGCTGCACTCCTCAGTGTCGCCGTTACCGGCCAAGGTGCAACGCTGGATTTCAATGGCGTGAATCAGTTTCTGCGCGCCAGCCCGGTCAACCTGGTTTTGAGTTCCAACGTCACGTTCGAGGCATGGGTCAATCCACGCACCGCCAAATGCAATACCATTCTCTCCCGAGGACACGGCGGCGGTGGTGTGACGGATTTCATCATTCAGACGGGCTACGACGGCGCGGGGAGTTGCAACAGCCGGTTGGTGGCGTTCTGGGGCGCCGGCGCCTGGGACACCTCCAGCACCCCGGTGCCGCTCGGGGAGTGGACGCACGTGGCGGTCACTTTCGACGGATTCGAGAAGAAGTTCTACATCAACGGGGCTCTCGACCGGACGGTCCGACGGCCGGGTCAGTTGGCAAAAAGCAATGATCCGTTTCTGTTTGTGGGCCGCCAAGGAACGTCGTGCGCCTGCAACTACTTTGACGGTGAAATGGACGAGGTGCGCATCTGGGACGAGACCCGCAGCCAGAACCAGATCCAGGAAACAATGAATGCCAGGCTGGCCGGCACCGAGCCGGGGCTGGTTGTTTACTATCCGCTGGACGAGGGCGCGGGGCCGGTGACCGCCGATGCCAGCGGCAGCGACAACACCGGGAGTCTGGTCAACGACCCAACTTGGAACATCTTCGAGGATGCGGTGGTGCTCGGGGCGCTCACGCGGACGGCGACACTGGTCACGAACACCAGTGTGCAGCTCAACGGACTGGTGAACACCTACGGCGTGACGACGACCAACCGGTTTGAGTGGGGGGCAGCCTCGACCGTCCTGGGGTTCAATGGTGCGAATCAATACGCGTCCGTGACCGCTGGTGATCTGGTCTTGAGCAATCGCGTCACCTTCCAGGCATGGGTCCGGCCGCATGCCGCGAAGTTCAATACGATTCTCTCCCGCGGAAACGGCGCCAACAGCGGAATTACCGACTACATATTCTCCTTGGCCAGCGGGCGGCAACTGGGATTCATGGGCGTGGGGGTGTGGGATTACTCCAACAGCCAGGTGCCGCTGAACGAGTGGACGCACGTGGCGGTCACCTTCGATGGGGCGGTGAAAAGGTTTTACATCAATGGGCTGCTCGACCGCGTGGTCGACCGGCCCGGTCAGTTGTACCAAAGCTCCTCTGTTGAGCCGCTGCTCTTGGGGCGGCAGGGCTCGGCCTGCAACTGCAACTACTTCGACGGCGAGATCGACGACGTGCGCATCTGGAACGTTGTTCGATCCGACAGCGAAATCATGGCGGATGCCAACTCGTCGCTCGCCGGCAATGAACCAGGCCTGCTGGCTGACTATCGGATGGAGGACGGCATCGGTCCGAAGCTGTCAGATGCCAGTTTGAACGGGAACCACGCGACGCTGCAAAACTACCCTGCGTGGTTGCCCGGTGCCCGTCCCGTCTTTGATCAGAGCACAGGCGATCAGGTGGTAACCGGCGACAACTCGGTTCTCCACCTCGATGGGATCGACGATCATGTCACCGCGCCACCGGACGTCTACTTCGGCGCCGAATTCACCATCGAGTCATGGGTCTTTGAGCGGAGTTACAATCACTACGCGCGTGTCATCGATTTCGGCAACGGCCAACAGGCGCAGAACGTCCTGTTTGCCCTGTCCGAGTTGACGAGTGGAAGACCGGCATTCCAGGTTTATCCGGATCCCGTGCTGGTGGCTCCCAATCCCGTTCCCCTCAATGAATGGGTCCACTTGGCGGTCACCGTCAAAACCAACCGGGCGACCATCTATGTCAACGGTGTGGCAGTGGTGTCCGGCCCGGCCACAACTCCCAGCGGAGTGATACGGAATCAGAACTATATCGGGCGCAGCAATTGGGGCAGTGACCCGTTTGCGAACGCACGTTTTGACGATGTACGCATCTGGAGCGTCGCGCGTACTCCGGAGGAGCTTCGACAGTTCAGCCAGGAGGCGGTCTCTCCCGACGATCCCAATCTGGTGTTGAACTATCGCTTCGACGAAGCTGCGGGCACCGTCGCGGTGGATTCCCGTACAACCGCTCCCCGGAACGGCACCCTGGTCAACGGAGCGGGCCGCCTGTCGTCGCTTCCGGTTTCGGTGACATTGAGCAGCCTGGCCCCGGGAAAGGTTTACTATGCGCGCAACGTTGCGCAGAACGCCAATGGCATTGCCGTGGGCCAAACAGAGAGGTTTGTCTCGCTCGCGGCCGTTGGCGGGACGGCGCTGGATCTTGATGGGGCGAACGATTTCGTTCGCATTGCGGGATTTGGCCCGCGGATGCCGACCAACGAGGTGACCGTGGAATTCTGGCAGCGTGTTCACTCGGTGAAGAATCAATCCACCTTCGCCATCAGTCCGGACGTGGGTGGGAATCGCTTCCAAGCCCACGTTCCGTGGAGTGACGGTCAAGTGTATTGGGATTTCGGCGGGAGCCGGCTGCAATACCTGCCGCCGGTTTCGCTGGTGGGCACGTGGCAGCACTTCAGCCTCGTCTCCAGCGTGGCAGGCAACTACATGCGCATTTACCGCAATGGCATTCTCGAGGCGGAGAAGGTGGGAGCAGGTCAGTTTACCCGGGGCACTCATGATCTGGTTTTGGGGAATAACGGGCCGTACTTCTTCGCCGGCGAACTGGACGACTTCCGGGTTTGGAACGTCGCTCGTTCTCAGGCTGAAATCGCAGGTGGCCTGCGCCAACCGATCACCGGCAGCGAGCCGGGGCTGGTGGCTTTCTATCGGATGAATGAAGCCGCTGGCGGGACCCTTCAGGATGTCACCATCAACGCTCATCACGGGTATATGGCTAACGGCCCACTTTGGGTTCCGTCCCGCCTTCCGTTGAGTGGCGAAGCGTTTGCCTTCACCAACGCCAGCACTATCACCCTGGCCGGCTACCAGCCGGTCATCAAACTGATCGCCACGCCTTCCGTGAACAACCTGATCATCGGACTCAACAGCGACATCACGCCCGGCGCTGGCACCCCGGGCGTGGAATTCACGGACGGAAATGCCGCGCTGAACCTCACGCTGCAGTATGGCGGCGGGACATCGACCATCCTGACCTCCGGCGAAAGCGCCGCCGGCCTGCGGGTGGTCAGTGCCGGGGCGAATGGCGCCGGGGGAAATGGCAATGGGCAACCGGGCGTGGCGGGTGGGACGACTTCCATTGAGAGCGCAGGTCCGATCATGACGACTGGAAATCAGTCTGCGGGGATACAAGCACTCAGTCAGGGAGGTGCCGGGGGGCGGGGAGAATCTGGCGACGGTGATGGCAACCCCGGTGGCGTGGGTGGGGCCGGAGGTGCGAGCATCATCAACAGCACCAGTTCGATTGTCACCAGCGGCGCGAGTTCAGCTGCGATTCTGGCCATCAGCAGAGGGGGCGATGGCGGGCGTGGCGGCAACGGGGAAGACCGGGCGTTTTTTGACGACGATGGAGGCAACGGTGGCGAAGGGGGAAATGGCGGCGCTGTATTGATCAATGGCGGAGGAAACATTTCCACCACGGGTTCCGACTCGATCGGAGTGCTGGCCATCAGTCAGGCGGGTCGAGGGGGAGATGGTGGCGAAGGCCACGGCGACGGCGATGGTGGTTCGGGATCGGTTGGCGGAGACGCCGGCACGGCGACGGTTCACGGTTCATGGAGTATTCACACGCTGGGTGAAAGCGCGTTCGGCGTCAGCGCCCGCAGTCTGGGGGGCGGTGGCGGTCGGGGGAATGAAGGAGGTTGGATCGATGGGGACGGCGGACTCGGCGGCGGTTCCGGCGATGGATCGATCGCAACCGTGCTGCTCCGGCCCGGCGGCACCATCGAAACGGAAGGCCTCAACGGGCACGGAATCTTCGCGCAGAGCATCGGTGGTTTTGCCGGCACTGGTGGAGCGGGCGGCGGGATTGTGTCCTCCTCCGGCGGAAACGGTGGCAGCGCTGGTAATGGTGGCAATGTGATCGTCACCAACCAGGGTGCGATCATCACCCGTGGTCAGGGGGCACACGGGATCTTCGCTGAGAGTGTGGGTGGTGGCGGCGGCGCCGCAGGCAGTGGCAGCGGGTTGTTCAGCGGCGAAGGTGACAACGGCCAGAGCTCGGCGGGCGGAAACGCGGGTGAGGTCGTTGTCCGCAACCTGGGACAGGTAACGACGGTTAATAATTTTTCGCGCGGTGTTTTTGCCCAGAGCGTGGGTGGCAGCGGCGGTGATGGCCCGTCCTCATCCGGATTGTTCTATTCTGTCGGGGGTGCGGGTGGCAAAGGTGGAGACGGAAACTTCGTCGATGTACGACACGATGGCTCCATTGTGACGGGGGGCAATGATGCGGTTGGTCTCTTTGCACAAAGTGTCGGCGGCGGTGGCGGCACCGGAGGCGGCGCCGCGTCAATGGGAGCGTTTGCCAGTGTCTCGATCGGAGGACGGGGAGGTGCTGGTGGGGACGGCGCGTCGGTCAAGGTCGACACGGGTGAGCAGGGCACCATCAATACCACCGGAAATCGTTCGCACGGAATCTTCGCTCAAAGTGTTGGTGGTGGCGGTGGAAATGGCGGGTTTGCGGTCGCAGCGGCAACGGGCGCCAGCTTCTCCGTCGCGGTGGGTTCGGGCGGTAATGGCGGTGGCGGAGGGAGTGCCAGCAACGTGGTGGTGACGAGCGCCAGCGACATCACGACCGGCGGAACGAATTCGCATGCGATCGTCGCCCAAAGCGTCGGTGGTGGCGGGGGATCCGGTGGTTTCAGCATCGCGGTAAGCGGAGGTGGTGGCATGTCGGGTGCCGTCAGCGTGGGCGGTGGTGCCGGTGGTGGTGGTGCCGGTCAGGAAGTTTCTTTGCAGAGTACGGGGGCGATTACCACGGGCGCTGATCGATCCTATGGGTTGCTGGCGCAGAGCGTTGGTGGTGGTGGTGGTGATGGCGGATTTAGCATCGCGGGGGCTGCGGGCTCCGCCGGACTTGCCGCCAGTCTGGGTGGCTCCGGCGGCCTCGGCGGCGCAGGAAGCACCGTGGTTTTGGACAGCGGCAGTCACATCCAGACTGCCGGTGCGGACGCGCACGGCATTGTGGCGCAGAGCGTGGGTGGCGGTGGTGGCTCCGGCGGGTTCAGCATCGCCTCAGCGGCCGGCGGTGCAGGAGCTTTGAGCGCCAGTTTGGGTGGTAGCGGCGGAAATGGTGGCTCGGCCGGCATCGTCACCGTGAACAACTGGAATACGGTTGAAACCTTGGGCCGGCATTCCTACGGCATCCTGGTCCAAAGTGTCGGCGGTGGAGGTGGCGATGGCGGATTCAGTATTGCCGGAACCGTCAGCCAGGGGCCGGCCCTTGCCTTTAGCATGGGCGGCTCGGGGGGTATGGGTGGCACTGGAGCCGGCGTGGAACTCCTCAACAGCGGCGACATTGTCACGGCAGGCGAACTGGCCCATGGCATCGTGGCGCAAAGCGTGGGCGGCGGTGGCGGTTCGGGCGGGTTCAGCGTTTCCGCAGCGCTCAGTGGGAACAGCGGAGGACTGGGATTCAGCATGGGAGGAGCCGGAGGGAGTGGGGTGGAGGCCGGGATGGTTACCGTCGATACCAGCGGCTCCATTGAAACCACCAGCAAAGGATCACACGCGATCTTTGCTCAAAGCGTGGGCGGCGGCGGTGGCTCCGGCGGGTTCGCCGGCAGCCTGGCGGGCGGCTTTGGTAACGGCGCCAATCTCTCGGTGGCCATTGGTGGCGACGGCGGGACCGGTGGCGCGTCGGAAAGGGTCACCGTAACCAACCGTGGCGCATTGCTCGTGCGCGGCGAGGGATCGAGCGGCATCTACGCCCAAAGTGTCGGCGGCGGTGGTGGAGACGGCGGTGACAGTTTGTCGGCATCCTTTGGCACGGGCGCAAAGTCCGTGAACATGAGCCTTGCCATCGGTGGTAACGGTGGGGATGGCGGGATCGCGCGGCAGGTGGATGTCCGCAACTTCCAGTTGCTCTCCACGCTGGGCAGCCGGGATGCGCACGGCATCTTTGCGCAAAGCATCGGCGGTGGCGGCGGCAATGGCGGCTTTGCCGCGTCGGGCACGCTCTCAACCAGTTCCACCAACAAACAGATTTCCGTCAGCATTGGAGGATCCGGCGGAACGGGTGGCGTTGCGGGGGCCGTGAGTGTTCTGAACACGAGCCTGATCACAACCATTGGCGAGGATTCCGCGGGTATCCATGCCCAGAGCATCGGCGGTGGTGGCGGTAACGGCGGTGCAAGTTTTTCCGGAACCTTTACCGGCACGGGAACGAAGAGCGCCTCCGTTAGTTTGGGAGGAGATGGTGGCATTGGCGGCAATGCCAGCACGGTGAATGTCATGAACGACGGCGGGATTCAAACCTCGGGAGAACGTTCCCGGGGCATCTTCGCTCATAGCGTTGGTGGTGGCGGCGGCAATGGCGGATGGAGCGCGTCACTGAACCTGACGCTTGCTGCGCCTGATTCCAAGTCGACCCAGATCGCCATCAGCGTGGGCGGCGAAGGTGGAGCCGGCGGCATTGGTGGAGACGTCCTAGTTGCAGGCAGCGGGGATATTCTCACGGCTGGAAACGATTCGGAGGGCGTTTTCGCCCAAAGCGTCGGTGGTGGTGGTGGCAATGGTGGTGCCGGTCTCTCGGGCAGCGCCGTGCTCGGCGCGGGCCAGGCCGGCAGTACCAACGTCGCCTGGAGCCTGGCGATAGGTGGTGAGGGCGGGATAGGAAACCGGGGAGGAACGGTGACCGTCGATCGAAATGGAACCATCGAAACGCGTGGCGACGGGTCGCACGCAATTTTTGGACAGAGCGTGGGTGGTGGAGGTGGCACAGGTGGCAGTGCGCGGTCCGTCAACCTGTTCCTGAAGTCGCCGGGTGCCACGGAGGCCACCAACAGCAGCAACGTGAGTCGTGAACTGAGCTTTGGCGGCAACGGTGGTGAAGCCGGTATCGGTGGCGCCGTGAAGGTGACCAATGTGGGCAACATCGCAACCTACGGGGGTGATGCGCACGGAATCTTTGCCCAGAGTGTGGGTGGCGGCGGTGGCACCGGGGGGAACGGGCACAAGGGCATCGACAATCTGATTGAGGAAATCGACGTCGATGGAGTGCTGCAACAGGTGGTGGATTCGGTGGAGGCGAAGTCGAGCGGTCTGGAATACAACTTTGGTGGATCCGGCGGTTCAGGAAATCATGGTGGCGTCGTCTCGGTCGATCAGACGGGAGACATCATCACGCAAAGCGCCGGATCCTACGGCGTACTTGCCCAGAGCCTGGGTGCCGGTGGCGGTGTCGGCGGCAACGGAATCACCTCGCCGGTGAACGTGGAGATCGGCGGATTCCGCCTCGGCGGGGAAAATGGCGCGGGAGGTGACGGATCGAACGTAGTCGTGATGGTCGCCGGAAAGGTGGATACCTCCGGTGCGGGCGCTCATGGCATTTTCGCCCAGAGTGTGGGCGGCGGGGGTGGCGTGGCTGGCAACGTGGTTCACGGGTTTCAAAATGTCGGTCCAAGTGTGGGTTACGATACCAACTTCCTGGGACAGGGCGGGGGTGGTTCTGGAGACGGCGGCGTGGTATCGGTGAACACGAGTGATACGATCGTAACCCGGGGTGCCGGTGCGGCCGGCATCTTCGCCCAAAGCGTCGGCGGCGGCGGCGGCGTGGCCGGTGGCAATGAATCCTCCCTCGATTTCGCGGGAAGCGTTGGAGGGACGGGTGACGGCCGGCAGGTTCTGGTATCTCACACCGGTGGGATACTTACCTCCTCCGACCATGCTCATGGAATTTTCGGTCAGAGCGCTGGTGGGATCGGGATGGGCGGTAACGTGGGAATCTTCCTGGACGGACGCATCGTGGCGCAGGGTGCGGGCGCAGATGGAATCTTCGCGCAAAGCCGGGGCGGATCCGGGAATGGAAACATCGACATCACCGTGCGTGGTATTGGCGTACAGGGAGGTGCCGGGTTGGGTGCCGGCATTCGTTTTTTCGACGGGGCCAACAACACGTTGAACAATTTCGGCATGATTTCCAGTCTGGGCGGTTCGGCGATTGTGGGCGGGTCCGGCAATGAAACGGTGCACAACTTCGGCACCGTTGTCGGTTCGGTTGATCTGGGTTCGGGCAACAACGCTTTCAACAACAGCTCCGGCGCGGTGGTGGATCTGGGAGGAGCCGGCCTGCTCTCCGTGGGTGCAGGAGGGACACTCGACAATGGCGGACTCCTTACCGGCACCGGCCAGATCATCGGCAATGTCACCAGCTCGGGCAGCATCGCCCCCGGTAGTTCAGCCGGCAGTCTATTGATTGACGGCAGCCTCAGCCTCCAGGCCACGGCGGGAATCTTCCTGGACATCGGCGGCCACGAAAAGGGCGTTACTCACGATTCAATCCAGGTCACCAGCCTGGTGGAATTCGCCGGCACGCTGACGCTGCGGCTGGATAACAATTTCGTTCCGCGGGCCACCGACACCTTCACCCTGATGGAGTTTGCCTCGATGCTGGGCAGCTTTGGGAATGCCTCGGACGGCGCCCGGCTTGCCACGCAGGACAATCTCGCGTCCTTCCAGGTGGACTACACTTCAACCACGCTGCAGGTGAGCGGCTACCAGTCGCCGGACACCGACGGCGATGGCATGTCCGACCACGAGGAGTCATTGGCTGGCACCGACCGGCTGCTGCCCGAGAGCGTCATGGCGCTTACATCGGTCGCCGTGGACGACTCGAATCACACGGTGATCCGGTTTGCGAGGGTGATCGGCAAGAGCTACACGATCGAGTACCGGCAGACCTTGGAAAGCGGGGTGTGGATCGAGGTGCCCTCACCGGCAATCACCATCCCCGACGCCGGCACTGGCCAGTGGATTGATACCGGGGTTCAAACCGGCGGGTTGGGCGGCGCAACCAAGTTCTACCGGGTGAAACTGAAGTTGTAGCGGGCGACTCCCGCCTCGATGAAACGGCCCGCGATATCGGCCGGACTTTGAGCGTGGAAAAGGCGGCTCAGCCTCCCGCGAATACCGGCCGAAAGCCCGCCTCTGCAAGGATCTTTGCCACCTCCTCGCGGCGGTCGCCTTGGATCTCGATCCTGCCGTCCTTCACCGTTCCGCCGGTGCCGCAGACCTTCTGCATCCGTTTGGCCAATTGTTCCTTCTCCGGCAGGCCGATGCCCACAAACCCGCTGACCACGGTCACGATCTTGCCGCCGCGATGTGCGGTCTGGCGGGTGATGTCCACCCGGCCGCGATTCTTGTTTGGCTGCCCCCGTTTGCTGCCGGACGCAGCGGGGGAGGGCGCCGCAGGCTGCTCCGTCGGCCCCTCCGGCAGGCCCGCCGTGCTCAAACCCGCAAACGGATTCTGCGACAGCGCCTGGCCGCCGTCCGTCGGGATGCGCTTCTTCTCGCTCATTTCACCAGTCGGTGGGTTGGTAGTCCTTGAGGAACTTGCCCCAGACGTGATTGCCCGTGTTGATGCCGTCAATGATCGGATCGACGATCCGCGCCGCGCCGTCGACAATGTCCAGCGGCGGATGAAAGCGGTGATCTCGCGACTTCCGCTCGGCGATGTGCACCGGGTCCTCGTCCGTGACCCAGCCGGTGTCCACGGCGTTCATGTGGATGCCGTCCGCCTCGAACTCCGTTGCCGCCGTGCGCGTCATCATGTTGAGCGCGGCCTTGGCCATGTTGGTGTGCGGGTGCCGCGAGGTCTTGAACTTCCGGTAAAACTGCCCCTCCACCGCCGATACGTTGACAATGTGCTTGTCGCATCCCGGCGTGCGGTTCATCAGCGGGCGAAGGCGGGCGTTGAGGACGTAGGGCGCAATGGCGTTGACGAGCTGCACCTCGAGCAGTTCCACCGTGGAGACTTCAGCGAGCATCAACCGCCAGGAGTTGCGTTCCCGCAGATCGACCTGCTGCAGGTCCTGATCGAGCCGGCCTTCGGGAAACAGCGCCCGTTGCGCCGTCAGCTCGTCGGGAAGCAGGGGCACTTGGGAGAGCTCCGCTGCGTGGGTCAGGCCGGCGAGCGCGGGATTGCCCGACCTCTTCGCTGCCTCCTCGCCTTCCGGCAACAGATGGTAGCCGCGCAGCCCTTCGTAGGCACCCAGCAGCCGGGACGCCTGTGCCGGCAGGTCATTCAGTTCACCCGTTTCGCGGGCCATCATGTGCTGATAGAAGTCGGGGGGCCGGCGCACGGTTTGGCACGCGTTGTTGACGATGAAGTCCAGCCGCTCGCGGGTCTCCAGCAGATGACGGCAGAAGGCCTCCACGCTGGGTGTATGACGCAGATCGAGTCCGAAAATCTCCAACCGGTCCGCCCAGTCGGCGAAGTCGGCTTCCTTCGCATAGCGAATCGCCGAATCTTTTGGGAAGCGGGTGGTCACGATGAGATGGGCGCCGGCGCGCAGCAGCTTGATGCCCGCCTGGTATCCAATCTTCACCCGGCCTCCGGTCAGCAGCGCGACGCGGCCCGTGAGGTCCGCCGTCTCCGTCCGTTTGCGGAAATTCAGTTCGGCGCAGGGCGGACAGAGCTGGTCGTAAAAATGGTGGATGCGCGTGTAGTCCTGCTTGCAGATGTAGCAGTTCTGCGGCTCGACCACCTCGCGGAATTCGGAATCCGCGATCTCCCGTTGCTCGAAGTTCTCGGGCGGAAACACGTTGGGAGTGGTGAAGACCCGCTGCCGGCGCAGCCGGCGGATGCCCGTTTCCTCGAGCACCGAGTCGTCCTGCTGTTGTTTGGTGTCCCGGCGTCGGCGCTTGTTCTCCTTCACCAGCCGTCGCCGTTCCACGGGTGAAGGGCAATAGACCCTGCCGGCTGCCTGAAGGAGGCGGGCCCGATCCTCGCCGGACACCGAGGCCAACAACGTGCGATCCGTCGCAATCTGTTCAAGCAGCTCGGTTGCGGCGTTCAAGCGGGTCGTCAGGTCGGCGTTCGAACTGTCCGAGGTGAGATCGGTCCGCGGCTGCCGTTGAAGGGTGCGCCTGGCACCGGTGTTCTGATCAAGTTGTGCGTTCAAATCGGCGGGGACATTGGCAAAGGGCGCCCGGGATGCCAATGGTTTAGTCGGCGCGAAGTCCGGGTCCCCGGGAGGTGTTCATCCAGTCAGTTTGAACTGGCGGCTTGGGGGCGCCCAACTCAACATCGGTCCATGGCCAGCTTCGTTCGTCGGCACAAAATCCTCTCGGGCGTGCTGCTTTTCATCCTGATGCTCGCGCTGGGAGCGTTCGCGCTGATCCGTGTCCGCATGCACGGACCATTCAGGGACTATCGCGTGGACGTTGAGCTTCATTCGCTTGCCGGCGGTCTTGCCGCGAATGCACCACTGTATGTCGGCGTGGCCAGGCGCGATATTACGCCCGATCTGGCCCGGTTCGACCCGTGGACGGACAAGGACGGCAACAGCAAGTTCGAGCGGGAGAAGGGGGATACCTACCAGGACCGCGATGGCAACGGCGATTTCGATTTCGTCTGGCTGGGAGGATTCTCGGAGAACCGTCCGGCGCAGGGCGTGAACGATCCGCTCTGGACCCGTGCGATCGCCTTTCGCCATCATCAGACCACGGTCGTGCTGGTGAGCATCGACTGCGTCGGTCTCACGCACGAGCGGTTCATCAAGCTGCGCAAGTCGATCGACCACGCCCAGCACGGCATCACGCACATCCTTTCTTCGTCCACCCACACGCACAACAGTCCCGACACGATGGGCATCTGGAGCTACCGGCCGGTCTTCGGCCGATTCAACGAGTCCTATGTGGAATTCATCCTCGACCGTTCCCGGGAAGCGATACTGGAGGCAGTCGGCAACCTGCAACCGGCCGAGGCGATCATCGCCACCGAGGAACTGGAGCCGCAGGGCTTCGTCCGCGACTCCCGCATGCCGATGGTTTACGATCGCCATCTGAATGCCGCGCAGTTCGTCAAGCCCGGCACCGGCGAGACGATTGCCACGCTCGTGAGTTGGGGCAATCATCCGGAGGCGATGGGCAGCAGGAACCCGCTGCTCAGCTCGGACTTCGCCCACTACTGGCGCGAGGGCATGGAGGAGGGAGTCGAAGGAACGAATGGCATGGCAGGCCTCGGTGGCATCTGCGTGTTTGTGCAGGGGCCGGTCGGAGGTTTGATGACGCCGCTCGGGCTCGACGTGCCTGACAAGGACGGAACGACCGTGCACCGCGAAAACGGCGTGGGCAAGACGCGCGCCCTCGGCGAGAATCTCGCGCTCCGCACGATCCGCCTGCTGCAGTCGGAGCGCGCCGAAAGAATGACAAACCCCGTGATCAGCGGCGTCGCTCAGACCATCTTCGTGCCGATCGAGGGCACGTATCGCATCCCGATCATGCTGGGATTGATTCATCCCGGTTGGTACGACGGCAAGGCAAGGAGCGAAGTAAGCGCCCTGCGGATCGGCGACATTGAGATGCTTGCGATTCCGGGCGAGATCTATCCGGAGATCGTCGATGGCGGCATCGAATCGCCCGAGGGCGGCGATCATCCGGGCAAGCCGATCGAAGTGCCGCCGCTGCGCGACGAGATGCGTGGCAGGGTGAACATGGTCTTCAATCTGGCCAACGACGAGATCGGCTACATCATCCCGCGCACCCAATGGGACGTCGATCCTCCCTATACTTATGGCAGCGAGAAGGCCCCCTATGGCGAGGTGAACTCCGGCGGCAGCGACGTGGGCGTGGTGATCCATCGTGAAAGCCTGAATGTCCTCAGGCGCCTGCGGGAAGTGCGCGAGTGAGGGCGCCGCATCCAGATGCCCGATTCGGCGCCCTGCGAATCCCACCGGGATGAAATCACTCACTCCCGGTCGTTCAGCCCTATCGGGCCTTTGGCTCCGGCAAATTCCTTTCGCCGTTGCCCAACGGCTCAAGGCAAATCCCTCAGCCCAGGATAGGCGGTCCGCGCCGGCAGGCGAGGAGCGCCTACCCTGGGTTGCCTGCCCCAGGGTTTTTCAACGCTGAAGGGGTTGCATCATCTCCGCCAACACTTGCTACAACTCCTTCAGAGTTGTCATACGCCTGCCCGTTCCCCCCAGCGTAGTCGCTTCGCTCCAACGCCGGAGCTGAAGGCGGCAACCGCATTGCGGTAGGAGCGCGGCTGTGTCCCGCAGAGCGGGATCAGCCGCAGCACATTCGCAAATCCACGCCGCAAAACACTTTCAACCGCCTCCGCTCCTCCCACCTGCTGCGACTGGTCCTGCGGACACAGTCGCGCTCCGATCCGTGAATTGCATTCGACCGACGCGCTGGCGTGTCGTGGACTGCGGTGGCAAGCACCGATGCAACTCCTTCAAAGTTCTTTCCATTTTTTCCGTTCACCCAGCGTGATCCGACTGCGTCGGTCAACGCTGGGCTGAATGCTTCAACCGCGTTGCGGTAGGAGCGCGGCGTTCACGCCGTTTCACCTTGCTTCCGCAGGCGTGCGCAGAAATTTTCGAGAGACTTTGCAGATGAATGCCAATGGGATTCAAATTCATCAGCCTAGGGTTGGCGGTCCGCGCCGGACAGGCGATCCGTGCCGGATGGGCCACCAGCGCGTACCCCGTGAAATCATTGCCCAAATTCATCGACCCTGAGGGGTTGCATCAAATCCATCACCGCGTTGCTCGGGCTGCGTGTGCTTGGGCTGTGCTGGCGAGCGCAGCGGGCCGCCGCCTTGACCCACAGGGAAATCCATCGCCTTCGATCTCGTCCTCCTCCGCCTGCGGGGCCGTCGCCGCTTCCCCTCGGCTGGCTTACCCAGGAACTCACGCCCGGAAACAATGGTTTGTCCGCACTCCGCTTTTTCTGCCATAATACCCTTGGTCTCCGCATTTCTGGTTCGTTGGCCGTGGACCATTGATTTTGGCGGCTTAGTCCTCACTTGGCATCCCAACGGCTGATTGAATCATGGAATTGAAACGAATCTACCCCTTGTTCTTTTGTGTGGCGTTTGTGACCGGTGCGCTGGCGTTGACCGGGCTGCGGGCCAACGCCGCCACGCATTACGTGGCCCCCAGCGGTAACGACTTCAACAACGGCAGTTCGTGGGCGACGGCCAAGGCGACCATCCAGGCGGCGGTCAACTTGACGTCCAACGGTGATACGGTCGTGGTGACAAATGGAACCTACTGGCCGTCCGCAGAAATCTCGGTCACCAATGACATCACGATTCAAAGCGTCAACGGGCCGGAGGTCACGGTCATCAACGGCAACAATGCAGTGCGGGGCTTGAACCTGGGGGGCAGTGCCTGCGTTATCAGCGGATTTACCATCATGAATGGCAGGGCTCCCGGCTTCCCGTCTTTTGGAGGAGGCATCTACTGCAGTTCGGCGGCTCCCCGGATATCCCACTGCAAGATCATGAGCAGTTTTGCTGATGAAGGGGGTGGCATGTATCG
>DNDP01000448.1:0-1183 GCA_003484235.1 Verrucomicrobiales bacterium | reverse complement strand
CTGCGGCCATCAACTGCACCATCGTTGAAAACCACGCGGGCGACGATGGTGGTGGCATGTTCTTCGGCACAGCGAAGAACTGCATCATCTATTTCAACACCGCGGGAGGCAGCGGGGCGGATCATGATTCAACCACGGTCACCTACTCGTGCAGCAGGAATACCAGCCCTGGCAGCGGCAACCTTGGCGTGAATCCCCAGTTCGTGAACCGGTTCGGAGGGGACTACCGGCTGTCCTCCACTTCTGCCTGCATCAACAGGGGAAACAATCCCGATGTGATGGGCTCGACCGATGTCGCCGGCAATCCGCGCATCATCTACGACACGGTGGACATGGGCGCGCTGGAATTCTTCGGGGCGGTCCATTACGTGTCCCCCAGCGGCTCCCATACCTTTCCCTACTTAACCTGGGCCGATGCGGCCAATAACATTCAGGCGGCGGTCGATGCGGCCCCCGAAGGCACGACGGTCCTGGTGAATGACGGTGTCTATGCCACGGGCGGGCGCGCGTTCAATGGATTTGCGTTGCCGAACCGAGTCGCGATTGAAAAGGCCCTCATGGTGCAAAGTGTGAACGGGCCGGAAGCCACCATCATTCAAGGCGCCGGTCCGATCGGCCCGTCGGCCGTGCGTTGCGTGTATCTTGGCGACAACGCCGTCCTCAGCGGTTTCACGCTGACCAACGGCGCAGCGTTGGCCACGGGGATTTACTTCCCCGACCAAAGCGCCGGCGGGGTTTATTGCGAATCCAGCGCGGTAGTGACCAATTGCACGCTGACCGGCAACTCGGGCAACTCGGCGGGCGGCGCGTATCAAGGCACGCTCAACAACTGCACCCTCACCGGCAACTGGGCGCTCGCCTGGGGCGGCGGTGCGAGGGCCAGCACGCTGAACGACTGCATCCTCTCACAGAATTACGCCGAATTGCAGGGCGGCGGCGCCTTTCAAGGCACGCTGAACCGCTGCACGCTCACGGGCAATGAGGCCGGCAATGAAGGCGGCGGGGCGATTTTCGCCGAATTGAATCACTGCATTCTCGCGGGCAACTCGACCGGTCTTCTTGGAGGCGGCGCGGATTCGTGCACGCTCAACAATTGCACCCTCTCGCTCAACTGGCTCACCGTGATTGACGGCGACGGAGGGGGCGCCTCCCGGAGCACGCTGAACAATTGCACGGTCACCGG
>DNDP01000151.1:3812-5496 GCA_003484235.1 Verrucomicrobiales bacterium | reverse complement strand
CGTGGCCGATGCCTTCGACTCTGCATTGGGTCCGGGTTGTCGGCGAGCAGACCGGACGCCGGCGAAGCGCCAATGGCGATTGAGCCCGTCACTCGGGCTTGCCCAAGACATCGCGCATTACGACGCCCAGGTCGCGCAACGCCTTGGCGCCGTCACCGACAAACGTCGAGCCGTGCATGGTGGCGAGCGTCCTGGGCTGCCACGCAGCCAGCTCGTGGAGGATCTTTTCCGTCTTCGAGGTAAAGGGCAGGTAGTCCATCAGCGGTCCGGCCTGGTATTCCGTGATCGCCTTGCGCACCCGGCCGAGGATGTCGGACTCGGTGAGCGGCTCAACGTCGCCGTCATGGTGGAACAGATCGGAGCACAGCAGGGTCCGCTGCGTTTCCTCGAAGAGCACACCGGCGTCCCAGCCGTGGGGGAGATGCGGCGTGGGCCGGAAGCGGAACCGGTATTTGCCGGTGCTGAACACCTCGTCGCGGCCCAGCCCGCGTGCGGGCCGGCTGGCGAAGTCGCCCATGTTGACCAGCGCACCGACGACGCTGCATACGGCCTGGGCCTGCGGCGCGAGGGCGAGCCAGTCGTTGAGGGCGCCGCATTCGTCCACCTCGAAATGGCTGAACCCAATCCACCGGATTCGGGCCGGATCGATGAGCTGGGTGACGGCCTCGCGCAGTTGCGGGAACATCCTCCTCATGCCGGTGTGATAGAGCATGGGTTCCTCATCGCGCACGAGGAAGTGGTTGAATTGCAGGTTAAACTCCGGCACGTACTGCGACAGCCGGAACAGGTCGGGAGCGATTTCGTGGATGGTCATGGGTAAAGGAGTGAAGCAGATTCAGTGGCCGACCGCCCGATAAAACCGCCGGGCGGACGTTTCCGCGGGATCGATGATCTCCAGCGGGCCCTGCGGCAGGACAACCTGCCGCCAGGTCTCCCACGCATTGAAGTCGGCGGTTCGTTGAATGGTTGCGCGCTGTCCGGCGGCCCCTTCCAGAAACAGGTGAACCGCACCAGAAGCCGACCGGAACGGAGGGAGAAACCGGAGTGGCGCCGTGGAACTGACATCAACGACCTGCAGACCGGCGTGATCGTCGGCAACGTAGGCAAGATTGCCTTGAACCTGCACGCCCCGGGCGGCGCCGGGCGTGTCGCAGCTCCCGATCCGGCGGGGCCTCGCCGGATCCGAGATGTCGATCACGATCAGACCATCCTCCTCGGCGGTGACGTAGAGGTGGTTGCCGACGACCGTCAGCCCCGCCGCCGCGCCGCCGGTGTCGAACCGGCCAACAGGCTCGGGCCGACCGGGGACGCTCACGTCCAACATCAACAGGCCGCCCTGTGCATCGCCTATGATGGCGAGATTCTCCTTGAGGAGAATGTTCCGGGCAAACCCTTCCGTATCGAAGCTCCCGGCCCAGCGGGGATTGCCCGGGTCACTGACGTCGAGGATCAGCAGGCCCAAGGGACCGTCGGCCACGTAGGCATGGTCGCCGGCCACCACGATGTCCAACGCGTTGAACGCTTCGTCGTACCGGCCAAGCGTGGCCGGCTTTCGGGGATTGCTCACATCCACGATCTGCACCGTCTTGCCCTTGGCCAGATACGCCACGTTTCCCCGGACCGCCACGCCGTAGGTCACCCAGTCCCTTCCAAACGTGCTGCTGAGCAGCACGGGCGCCGAGGG
>DNDP01000151.1:0-3586 GCA_003484235.1 Verrucomicrobiales bacterium | reverse complement strand
TCGCTCACGTCGATGATCTGCAGACCATCCCAGGCGGCGGCCACATAGGCGTGCTGGCCGGAAAGCGCCACCGCATAGGCGCGGTCGCCCCCGGCGATCCGGCTCATCCAGACGGGCCGCTGCGGACTGCGGACGTCGATGATCTGCAAACCGTTTCTCCCGTCGGCCACATAGGCCATGCCATCCTGCACGCTCACCTGATGGGCCGATCCTCCGGTTTCATGGAGCGACAGAGGAGCCGGACGCGCCGGGTTGGAGACATCCAGCAACTGCAGTCCGGACTCTCCCACCGGCACGTGGGCAATGCCGCCGACCACGGTGATCGCCACCGCCGCACCTTTGGTGTAGGCGTCGCCAAGCCGGCGGGGAGCCGAGGGGGTGCTGACATCGACGATCTGGAATCCACCGTAGCTCTCTGCCAGGTAGGCCACGTTGCCGACCAGCGACACGCTCCGGGTGGAGGCAAACGAATCCACATGGCCGATCTGTCGCGGGACGGCGGGATCGCTCACGTCAATGATCTGGAGCCCCGCGAAGTCATCCGCCACGTAGGCGATGCCGTTTGCGACCGCCACTTCCAGGGCGTGATGACGGGTGGCCATGCTGCCGACCAACCCCGGTGCGTAGGGATCGCCAACGTCCACGATCTGCAGGCCCGCTTCGTTGTCCGCCACGTAGGCGTACCTTCCCACGACGGAGATTCCCGATGCGTTCCCCGGTGTGTCAAAGACTCCGATCTGCATCGGATCGGCGGGATTGCTGACGTCTACGATGACGAGCCCGCCCTCATCGGCCGCCACATGGGCGATCGTGTCGACAACGGCGACGTCCACCGCCCTCGTCCGCGTGCTGAACACGCCCAGCAAACTGGGAGCATCGGGATGGGTCACGTCCACGATTTGAAGTCCGCCATGCAGGCTGGCGACGTGGGCGTGCGCGCCCTCTAGCGCGATCTCGAAGGCATAGCCGTCGAGCGCCAGTTGCCCCCGGGGGACGGGAGCGGTCGGGTTTGTGACATCGAGCACCAGCAGGCCGCCCGTACCGATGCAGGTGTAGGCCAGACGATCGCGGACCACCACGGCCTCGGCGCCGCCGCGCGGGCGGCCAGGCCAGCTGCCGACGATCTCCGGACGCCGGCCCGGCACCGGAATTTCGGCGGAGCCATGCTGGAGGCAGGCCAGTGCGGCGAGAATGCAGCCGAAAAGCAGGCTGCGGTTGGGATACAAGAAGATCAGGTTCATGCCCGCTCCCTGAAAAGTTTGAATCAAGCCACGGCACCGCGAATCAGCGCCGTATCGGTGTACTGACGAAATCGAATGATGCGGTTGTCGCGCACTTCATAGACATGGGCGAAGGCTGCAACAACGGACCTGCCGGTCACGCGGTGGACGCCGCGATACTCGCCCAGGGCGATGATCACATCGCCGGCTTCCAGCCATTCCTCCACCACCGCCTGCCAGTGCTGACAGTTGTCGCGAAACCGGACGAACACCCCGTCGATGACCGCATCGGCACCGACGTGCCGGCCGCCGTCGGGAAAACCCTCGTTCTGGGTCCACTCGACATCCGGTGCGAGCACGGCACGGACCTCCGGCCAGTCGCGCCGGCCAAAGGCGTCATACAACTGCCGGACCAGATCGAGGGGTTTCATGGGGCGGATCTCAGTGATGTTCCGTCGACGTCGGCGGCATCCAAGTCCGCGATGCCGAACCGAACCCGGACGCCAAAGTCGCACGGGACGCAGTCCGGTCTGAAACCATCGGTCACCCTCGCCCTGCCTGAAGACACACGGGCACGCCGCCCGGGGACCGGCTGGCCGGGCCGCTGGATGGTCAGCCCGTGCAATTCGATGTCCCGCCAGCGTATGTCAAGCGTTCTCACAGCGTGGGAGGGGAAGCCGGCAGCGGTCGCGGACTGAAGTCACCTTGATCTCCGCGGGGGTCGCTGCCGGCTGGTGGGTTTTGAGGAGAAAACGATTCCCAGAGGACCATCTCCGCGGCGACCAGCGCCTTGCGGAGTTCCTTCGAGACGGACTGCCGGCGAGGCATCTCGGCCCCCGAACCGTGCCGGGCCAGGAATCTGGCGCGCGCGATCGTGGCCGCCGCACTCGGCGAATGATTGGTGTTGTCGGGCCCCAATCCGGGATTAGATTGGTCGGCCGTGAAAGGGTCGGCGGCAGACTGGCGAAGGTTGAACTGGCTCATGACATCGGCATGCATTGACGGTTTGGGCAATGGCCGGCGGCACGGTCTTGAAGCTGCCCTGTACACCCGCTTCGGCCTCGCACGCGCTGCGCCGGTCGTGTCCGGTAAAAACAACTTCTCGTTCACGATGGGATGAGTAGCGAATCCACCACCGGGCGTAAATGGAACGAAAGGTCCGATGCCACCGCGGCGGTCCTGGCCAACGCTGACTTCATGTTCCAGCTGTTGTTCGAGCGCAGTGCCGACGCCATCGTGCTGTTCGATCCCGATGCCGGCGTCTTCTTCGACTGCAACCAGGCCGCCGTCGCACTGATGCACGCGACCTCGAAGGAACAGCTGCTCCAGCTCACGCCGGCCGATCTCGCCCCGCAACTCCAGCCTGACGGGCATCCATCCATGCAGCGGGCGGCCGAGATCACCGCACTGGTGCAGAAGAACGGCAGCCACCGGTTTGAATGGATGGCCCGTCGGCTCGACGGCTCCGAGGTGCCGCTGGAGATTTTGGCGACGGCCATTCCAATCGGAGGACGGACGCTCCACGTGGTGGTCCCCCGGGACATCACCGAACGGAAACGGGCCGAGGAGGAGATCCGGCGCCTGAATGCCACGCTCGAACAGCGCGTTGTCGAGCGCACGGTCGAACTGCTGGCGAGCGAGGCACAGTTCCGTACGCTGGTCGAACATGCACCCGAGGCGATCGTCGTTTTTGACGGCATGACCGGCCGGTTCGAGATGGTGAACGAGAATGCCGTCCAGCTGTTCGGCCGCTCACGCGAGGAAATGTTGCAGCTCACGCCCGCCGACATCAGTCCGCCCTGCCAGCCCTCCGGCCGTCCCTCCGTTGAGTTGGCGCGGGAGAGAATCGGGGAGGCGATGGCCGGAGGGAAGCCGGTGTTCGAGTGGATGCACGTTCACGCCAGCGGCCGGGAGTTTCCCAGCGAGGTGCGGCTGGTGCATCTGCCCGGCGAGCGCTGCTGCTTGATCCGCGCGAGCATCATCGACCACACGGAGCGCAAACGCGCCGAGCATGCCCTGCGCGAATCGGAGGAGAAGTTCCGCGCCCTGTTCGAGGCCTCAAGCACGGGCGTGATGATCCACGACGAGGAAAGGTATCTCGAGGTGAACTCCGCCATCGTCCGGATGCTCGGATATTCGAGCGCCGCCGACCTGGTCGGCAAGCACCCGAGCGACACCTCGCCGCCGTTTCAGCCCGACGGGGAAAGCTCGGCGACCAGCGCCGCCCGGCACATCGCCGAATGCATGCAACGCGGTTCCGCCCGCTTCGAATGGCTGTCCCGCGACGCCCGCGGCCGCGATCTGCCCGTCGAGGTCATGCTCACGCGCATCAACATGGGTGGCCGGCAGCTGATCCAGGCCGTGGT
>DNDP01000449.1:13881-14092 GCA_003484235.1 Verrucomicrobiales bacterium | reverse complement strand
TCGACATCCGCCGCTTCGGCCAGGTGCACCGCGACCGCAACTGGGTCATCACCCGCACGCTGGAAGCCTACGCGCATCACTATTCGATGGCTTGGCCGCACGAGGAGCTGGAGAGCGCGCGGCCCGTGCGCACCTCGCCGCTCTACGGCCGGCTAAAGGAGCAGGGCGCCGTGTTCGGCTGGAAGCTCGGGTGGGAGCGGCCGAACTGGTT
>DNDP01000449.1:13379-13626 GCA_003484235.1 Verrucomicrobiales bacterium | reverse complement strand
GGCGTCGAGCGCAAGGACGTCTATAGCTACGGCAGGCAGAACTGGTTCGACCATGTCGGCGCGGAGCACCAGGCGGCGCGCGAGGCGGTGGTGCTGATCGACCAGACGTCCTTCGCCAAGTTCCTGATGGTCGGCAAGGATGCCGAGGCGGCGCTGACCTGGATCTGCGCCAACGACGTGGCGGTGAAACCGGGGCGGCTGGTCTATACCCAGATGCTGAACGCACGCGGCGGCATCGAATGCGACC
>DNDP01000449.1:9959-13365 GCA_003484235.1 Verrucomicrobiales bacterium | reverse complement strand
GGCGACATCATCGAGAAGCCGATTCTCTCCAACTTCCGCGAGGGCCTGACCGTCCTGGAGTACTTCATCTCCACCCACGGCGCACGCAAGGGCCTCGCCGACACCGCCCTCAAAACCGCCGACTCCGGCTACATGACCCGCAAACTCGTGGACGTCTCCCAGGATGTCATCATCCGCGAGATCGATTGCGGCACCACCAACGGCATCTGGGTCAGCGCCATCTCCGAGGGCGAGGATGAGGTGGTCAAACTCAGCGAACGGCTCGTGGGCCGCGTCTCCTGCGACGACATCCAGGACCCCGGCGACCTGCAGACGACGTTGGTGAAGGCCAACGAGGAGGTCGACGAGGTGATCGCCAAGCGCATCGAAAACTCCGGCGTGGAGCGGGTGAAGATCCGCTCGGTGCTAACCTGCGAGACCAAGCAGGGGATCTGCGCCAAGTGCTACGGCCGCAACCTGGCCACCGGCGGCTCGGTGAAGATGGGCGAGGCGATCGGCATCATCGCCGCCCAGTCGATCGGTGAGCCCGGCACGCAGCTGACGATGCGGACGTTCCACATCGGCGGCACGGCGCAGGGCATGTTCAAGCAGCCGCAGATCAAGGCCAGGCACGACGGTTTCGTGAAATACGTGGACCTGCGGCTGGTGCAGCTGGACAACGACAATTTCATCGTGCTGAACAAAAACGGTTCGCTGCAGATCCTCGCCGAGGACGGCCGCGAGCTGGAGACGCACAACCTGGTGATCGGCTCGGTGATCTCAGTGACGGACGGCGGCCCGGTGAAGAAGGGCGAGGCGTTCGTCCAGTGGGATCCCTACAATGTGCCGATCCTCTCGGAAAAGGCGGGCCGGGTGAAGTTCCACGACATCATCGAGGGGGTCACCATGAAGTATGAGGCCGACCAGACGACGGGCCAGGAGGCGATGGTGATCATCGAGCACAAGGAGGATCTGCATCCGCAGATCATCATCGAGGACAAGGACGGGACGCCGCTGGCGAATTACCCGATCCCCTCGGGCGCGCACGTGGTGGTGGACGAGAATGACAAGATCGTGGCGGGGACGTTGATGGCGAAGACGCCGCGGAAGACTTCGAAGACGAAGGACATCACCGGCGGTCTGCCGCGCGTGGCGGAGCTGTTCGAGGCGCGCCGGCCGAAGGACGCGGCGGAGATCTCGAAGATCGACGGCGTGGTGGATTTCGGCCCGAGCGTGCGCGGCAAGCGCTGCATCATCATCCGCGATCCGCAGAGCGGACTCGAGGAGGAGCACCTGGTGGCGATCGGCAAGCACGTGATCGTCTTCAAGGGAGACTTCGTGCGCAAGGGCCAGCAGCTGACGGAAGGGCCGATCGATCCGCACGAGATCCTGGAGATCTGCGGGCCGCAGGAGCTGCAGGAACACCTGGTCAACGAGGTGCAGGAGGTCTACCGCCTGCAGGGCGTGACGATCAACGACAAGCACATCGAGATCATCGTGCGGCAGATGCTGCGCAAGGTGCGCATCACCGAACCAGGGGACACGACGTTTCTTTGGGGCGAGCAGATCGACAAGATCGAGTTCGAGAACGAGAACGAACGCGTCGAGAAGATGGGCGGCAAGCCCGCCGAGGCGCAGCCCGTCCTGCTGGGCATCACCAAGGCGTCCCTCGAAACGGAGAGCTTCCTGAGCGCGGCGTCCTTCCAGGACACGACCCGCGTGCTGACGGAGGCCGCGACCATGGGCAAACAGGACACGCTCCGTGGCTTCAAGGAGAACGTGATCATGGGACACATCATTCCGGCGGGAACCGGATTCGACATGCACCGGAAGCTGCGCATAAAGCCGCTGGTGGAGCTCGCACCGGAGCCTGAATTCACCGACGATGAGTCGGATTCGGCCGAGCCGGAGCCGCTCCTGGGCTGAGCTGATGAAAACAGAAACTTTTTTTCAAATACCAGTTGCCAGCCCGGTTTCTATTGATAATATCCGCGCTCCATTTTCCCTGCTATCCGGGGGAAGGATGCCAGCAACAGCGATTTACAATGCCGACCATTAACCAACTTGTGCGCAAGGGGCGCAGCAAAGTCCGGGTGAAGTCCAAGTCACCGGCGCTGGACAACTGCCCGTTCCGGCGCGGTGTCTGCGTGCAGGTCATGACCCGCACCCCGAAGAAACCCAACTCCGCGATGCGGAAGGTCGCCAAGGTGCGCCTGACCAACGGCTACGAGGTCATCGCGTACATCCCGGATGAGGGTCACAACCTGCAGGAACATTCCATCGTGCTCGTGCGCGGTGGCCGGGTTAAGGACCTGCCGGGTGTGCGCTACCACATTGTCCGTGGCAGCCTCGATGCCGCCGGTGTGGAGAAGCGCCGGGTCAGCCGGTCCAAGTATGGTGTCAAGCGGCCGAAGGCTCCCGCCGCCAAGTAACAAAACGATTTTAGACTATGTCCCGACGTCGCAGAGCAGTGAAACGTCCAGTCGCCGACGACGCAAAGTACCACAGCAACATGGTGACCTCGCTGGTCAACACCGTGATGAATGATGGGAAGAAGAGTGTCGCAAGGCGGCTTGTTTATGGCGCATTCGATCGGATTGCCGAAAAAAATCCGGGGACAGACCCGCTCGAAGTGTTTCAACGAGCTGTGGACAACGCGAAGCCCCGCCTTGAGGTCAAGGCGCGCCGGGTGGGTGGTGCCACCTACCAGGTGCCCATGGAAGTGCCGGCTGAACGCCAGCTCTCCCTGGCCCTCCGATGGATGGTCGGCTTCGCCGGTGCGCGCAAAGGCGTGCCGATGATGGAAGCGCTCGCCTCGGAGATCCTGGAGGCCTATCAGGGTCAGGGCAACGCAATCCGGAGACGGGACGAAGTGCACAAGATGGCGCAAGCCAACAAGGCCTTCGCTCATTTCCGCTGGTAAAGTCCGCAGCAGATCAATCTGGCGCCCCGAAGGCCGAAAACTCGGGGCGTTTTAGTCTATTTTGCCGAAGATGCACGATATTAATACAGAACTGAATTCGCCCAACCGGGAGTACCCGATGGAGCTCACGCGCAACATCGGCATTGCTGCGCACATTGACGCGGGCAAAACGACCACCACGGAGCGCATACTCTTTTACACCGGGCTCATTCACAAGATCGGCGACGTGGATGATGGCAATACGGTCACCGACTGGATGTCGCAGGAAAAGGAGCGGGGCATCACCATTACTTCCGCGGCGGTAACCTGTTTCTGGAAGCAGCGGAAGGAAGAGGGGGTCGAGAAGCTTTATTCGGATGTCGGCCACCGGATCAACATCATCGACACTCCCGGCCACGTGGACTTCACGGCGGAAGTGGAGCGCTCGATGCGGGTCCTCGATGGCGCAGTAGCCGTGTTTTGCGGTGTCGCCGGCGTTCAGCCGCAGTCCGAGACCGTCTGGCG
>DNDP01000449.1:8936-9716 GCA_003484235.1 Verrucomicrobiales bacterium | reverse complement strand
TCGCCTTCGTGAACAAGATGGATCGGACCGGCGCGAATTTCGCGAACGCGTTGGACGACATGCGCAAGAAGCTCCGCGCCTATGCCTACCCGGTGTATCTGCCGATCGGTGCCGAGGACAATTTTGCCGGCGTCATCGACGTGGTGAACCAGAAGGCCATCGTTTGGGGGCCCGGTGACGTGGGTGAGGATCAAGGGCTCAAGTACGATGTCACCGAGATTCCGGCAGACCTGCAGGAAAGCGCCGCGACCGCGCTGCAGGAACTGATCGACGCGGTGTCAAACAAGGACGACGCCATCGCCGAGCTCGTGCTGGAGGAAAAACCGGTCCCGCCGCTGGTGCTAAAGGCGGCGATTCGGCGCCTGACCTGCAAGCTGGAGCTGGTGCCGGTGCTCTGCGGCTCCGCTTTCAAGAAAAAGGGTGTGCAGCCGCTGGTGGACGCCGTCATCGACTATCTTCCGTGTCCGCTCGACATTCCACCGGCCAGAGGGCACGTGCCCGGGACCGAGGACGAAGCGGTCGTCGATTCGAGCGACAAGAACAAATTCTGCTCCCTTGCGTTCAAGCTTTGGACTGATCCTTACGCCGGCAAGCTCGTATTCTTCCGTGTCTACTCGGGTCAGCTGAAAAAGGGCGACACGATCTACAATCCACGGACGCGCAAGCGTGAACGTGTCAGCCGTCTGATGGTCATCCAGGGTGGCGAGCGCAAGGATGTTGAGCAGGCCTACGCCGGCGACATCGCGGCGCTTGTCGGCCTCCGCAACATCACGACCGGCG
>DNDP01000449.1:396-8715 GCA_003484235.1 Verrucomicrobiales bacterium | reverse complement strand
GAGCCCAAGACCAAGGCCGACCGCGACAAGATGTCCGAAGGCCTGCAGCGCCTGGCCGAGGAGGATCCGACTTTCCGCTGCTTCACCAACGAGGAGACGGGGCAGCTGATCATTGCCGGGATGGGTGAACTGCACCTCGAAATCATCATCGACCGCCTCAAGCGGGAGTTCAAAGTGGAGGCCAATGTTGGCGCCCCGCAGATCGCCTATCGTGAAACGATCACGACGGAGGCCGACGGCGAGGGCAAGTTCATCCGGCAGTCCGGCGGCCGCGGCCAATACGGGCATGCATGCATCAAACTGCAGCCGAATGAGCGCGGTAAGGGCGTCGAGATCGAGAACAAGATCGTGGGCGGCGCCATCCCGAAGGAATACATCCCGGCGGTGATCGACGGCGTGGAGGAGGCGATCCGGGGCGGTGTTTATGCCGGCTACCAGGTGATCGACGTCAAGGTGCAGGTCGTTGACGGTTCCTTCCACGAGGTCGATTCCAACGAGCTCGCCTTCAAGATGGCCGGCATCTTCGCCCTGAAGGAAGCCTTCAAGAAGGCCAACCCGATTCTGCTTGAACCGATCATGAAGGTGGAAGTCACCACCCCGGACGAATACCAGGGCGATCTGCTGGGTGACATCAACCGCCGGCGCGGCACGATCATCGGCATCGAGAACAAGGGCGGACAGGCGATCCTGAACGCCAACGTTCCGCTCGCCGAGATGTTCGGCTACGCCACGGCGATCCGCTCGCTTTCAAAGGGCCGTGCCTCCTACTCGATGGAGCCGCTGACCTTCGAGCAGGTGCCGGCCAACATCGTGGCGAACATCCTCGACAACACCAAACGTCCGCCGGCCCGTTCCTAAACTCCGATTCATTGTTCTTTGTATGGCACAACAACGCATTCGCATCCGCCTCAAGGCTTACGATTACCGGGTCATTGACCAGTCGGCCCAGGACATCGTGGAAACCGTGAAGCGCTCCGGGGCGCGCGTGGCGGGACCGATCCCGCTGCCGACCCGCATCGAGCGGTTCACCGTCCAGCGCTCGCCGCACGTGGACAAGAAATCCCAGGAGACCTTCGAGCAGCGGACACACAAGCGGCTGCTGGACATTCTGGAGCCGACGGCCAAGACCGTGGACGAACTGAAGAAGCTCAACCTCCCGGCCGGGGTTGACATCACCATCAAGATTTAACGCATTATGCTCGGTTTGATTGGCAAGAAATTGGGGCACTCGCGGGTCTACAACGACCGCGGTGAGGTCGTGCCGGTGACGGTGGTGCTGGCAGGCCCGAACCGCGTGGTGCAGTGCAAGACCGTCGAGAAGGATGGCTACAGCGCCGTGCAGCTGGGTTTTGACGACCAGAAGGAACAGCGGCTCAGCAAGCCCGCGGCCGGGCACTTCAAGAAGTCCGGCGCCGCCCCCACCAAGCGGCTGCGCGAGTTTCGCGATTTCCCGCTTGAAGTGAAACCGGGTGACGTCGTGGGGCCGACCGTGTTCGCCCAGGGCGACTTTGTCGATGCCATCGGGGTGACCAAGGGGCGCGGCTTCGAGGGCGTCATGAAGCGTCACGGCTTCCGCGGCGGCGATGCCTCCCACGGTGCCAAGGGCTGGCGACGCCGTCCGGGCGCCATCGGACAGCGCCTGTTCCCAGGCACGGTCATGCGGGGAATGAAGATGCCCGGCCACATGGGACAGGTGCGCCGCACGGTGCAGAACCTCGAGGTGGTGCAGGTCCTCGAAGAGGACAATGTGTTGCTGATCAGCGGCAGCATCCCGGGCAGCGAGGGCGACTATGTGATCATCCGTGCCGCGAAAAAGCGCAAGCCAAAGGCGGAGAAGAAGAAGTAAACCGGAATATCCGACATGAAGATTCCAGTACAAGATTTGAAGGGCGCGGCTCAAGGTGAAGTCGAGGTGCCGTTTGCACTGATTGAGAACGGCAAGGGCACCCAGGCGGTCCATGAAGTCGTGGTCGCCTATCGCGCCGCTCAACGGAGCGGCACCGCCTGCACCAAGACGGTCGGCGAGGTCGCCGGCAGCAACAAGAAGCCGTGGCGCCAGAAGGGAACCGGTCGGGCACGCGCCGGTTCGGTTCGCTCTCCGCTTTGGCGTGGCGGTGGTGTGGTGTTCGGACCCAAACCGCGGAGCTTTGCCAAGAAGACCAACGCCAAGGTCCGCTCCCTGGCTCTGCGCAAGGCGCTGAGCGAGCGGATCCGCATGGGTGATGTGTTGGTGGTTGAGGATCTCAAGGTGCAGGCACCGAAGACCAAGAATGCGGTGGGCCTGATCGAGGGGCTGTCCCTTACCGGCACGACCCTGTTTGTCACCGAGCAGATCAACAAGGAGCTTTATTTAGCCGCCCGCAACCTGCAGGAGGTTGAGGTGACCTCCGCCGACCTCCTGAACACCTACCAGGTGCTCCGTCCGGACAAGCTGGTGGTATCCAAGGCCGCGCTGGCCAGGATCGGCGAACGGCTCAAACGGAAGTAATCATGAACTCTTTTGACATCATCAAGACCGTGCGGGTGACCGAAAAGGGCGCGCGCCTGGCGGAGACGTTGAACCAGTACACCGTGGTCGCCGACCGCCGCGCCAGCAAGCCGCAGATCCGCAACGCGGTGGAGGAGCTCTTTCAGGTGAAGGTGCTCCGGGTCAACACCATGAACGTCGCCGGCAAGCTCCGCCGCAAGCTGACCAAGCAGCGGGGCAGCTCACCCGATTGGAAGAAGGCAATTGTCACCCTCAAGGAGGGCGACAAGATCAACCTGGCATAAGGCTATGGCAGTAAAAAGTTTCAGACCACTGACGCCGACGCAGCGCTACAAGACGGTTTCGTCTTTCAGCGAGATCACCAAGCGCCGTCCGGAAAAGAACCTCGTCACCATCCGCAAGAAGACCGGCGGACGCAATTGCTACGGCCGCATCACGGCGCGGGCGATCGGCGGCGGCCACAAGCAAAAGGTCCGCAGCGTCGATTTCCGACGCAACAAGCTGGGCGTGGACGCCACGGTGATCGCGATCGAGTATGATCCGATCCGCTCGGCGCGTCTGGCCCTGCTGGAATATGCGGATGGCGAGAAGCGCTACATCATCGCCCCCGTGGGGATCGAGGTGGGCGCCAAGGTGGTGAGCGGGGAGAATGTCCCGGCGGAACTGGGCAATCACCTGCCCTTGAAGGCGATTCCGGTGGGCATCACCATCCACAACATCGAGCTCATGCCGGGCAAGGGCGGTCAAATGGTCCGCTCGGCCGGCGGCGGCGCCGTGCTGATGTCCCGGGACGAGGGCTACGCCCAGATCAAGCTTCCTTCCGGTGAGATCCGCCGGGTGAACGAGAATTGCAGCGCAACGGTCGGGCAGGTGGGAAACACCGAGCACGAGAACGTGGTGCTGGGCAAAGCCGGCCGCAACCGGCATCTCGGACGCCGCCCGCTCACCCGCGGCATGGTGCGGAACCCCGTGGACCATCCGAATGGCGGCGGCAACGGCAAATCCAAGGGCGGCGGTGGCCGCCAGCAGCTGGTGACGCCATGGGGTGTGATCACGAAAGGATTCAAAACCCGTCCGAAGTGGAAGCAGTCCAACCGATTTATCGTCGTGCGCCGCGATGGTCGTCCGATGAAACGCAAATAACCTGTTATGGGAAGATCGATCAAGAAAGGCCCGTTCGTTGACCCTTCGCTCATGAAGAAGGTGGAGAAGCTGAACGTCACCAAGTCCAAGAAGCCCATCAAGACCTGGTCACGGCGCTCGACCATCACTCCGGACTTCGTGGGGCACACGCTCAACGTCCATAACGGAAAGATTTTTCAGCCCGTGTTCGTCACGGAAAACATGGTCGGGCACAAGCTCGGTGAGTTTGCACTGACCCGGACCTTCAAGAAACACGGCGCACACACCGCCAAGGCGGAGAAATAGGCCATGGAAGTTCAAGCCATCACCAAAAACGTCCGGATGTCCGCCCAGAAGGTGCGGGAGGTTACCCGGCAGATTCAGGGACTGCCCGCACTGCAGGCGCAGGCGGTGCTGGCCGTGGTGCCGCGGAAGTCCGCACGCCTGGTCGCCAAGACCCTCAAGTCCGCGCTCGCCAACGCGGAAAACAACAACAGCATGAACCCGGCGGCCCTTCGCGTGCGCGAAGCGGTGGCACAGACCGCCCCGACCATGAAGCGGTTCACCCCCAAGGCGCGCGGTTCGGCCGGGCCGATCCTCAAGCGTTCGAGCCACATCAAGATCGTGCTTTCAGACGAGTAATCATATGGGCCAGAAAACCAACCCGATTGGATTGCGCATCGCCGTCAACAAGGACTGGCGTTCCAAGTGGTACGCCGGCAAGAAGGAGTTCGGCGTGCTGCTCGCGGAGGACCACAAGATCCGCACGATCCTCAAGAAGAAGCTTGAGGCCGCGTCCGTGCCCCGCATCGGCATCGAGCGGGCCGCCACGCGCTGCCGCATCACCATTTACACCGCCCGTCCCGGCGTCGTGATCGGCCGCAAGGGCGCGGAGATCGACAAGCTGAAGGAGGAGTTGAGCCGTCTGACCGGCAAGGAAATCTACGTGGACATCCTCGAGATCAAGCAGCCGGAGACGGACGCGCAGCTCGTGGCGGAGAACGTCGCGCTGCAGCTCGAGCGCCGGGTGAGCTTCCGCCGGGCGATGAAGAAGGCTCTCCAGACCGCGATGGATTTTGGGGCCGAGGGCATCAAGATCCGGTGCGCCGGCCGTCTGGGCGGTGCCGAACTGGCCCGGGTGGAGTCGTATCACGAGGGTCGCGTGCCGCTGCACACCCTTCGTGCGAACATTGACTATGGCTTTGCCGAGGCCACCACGGTTTACGGCAAGCTGGGCGTGAAGTGCTGGATCTGCAAGGGCGAGGACAAGCCCTCCAAGAGAAGCAAGACGCCGGTAACCGAGTAATCTTTAGAAGGGAAAAGTCGCCATGCCATTGATGCCCGCAAGAGTGAAGTACCGCAAGATGCACCGCGGAAGCCGTTCCGGGGTCGCCTCGCGGGGCAACAACGTCGCCTTCGGCGAATACGGCCTGCAGTCGCTCGACCGCTGCTGGCTGGACACCAAACAGATCGAAGCCGCGCGTGTGGCGATCAACCGCCACATGAAGCGCCGCGGGAAGGTCTGGATCCGGGTGTTCCCGGACAAATCCTTCACCAAGAAGCCGCTGGAAACCCGAATGGGCAAGGGCAAGGGGCCGTTGGAGTCGTGGGTGGCGGTGATCCGTCCCGCCTCCGTGCTGTTTGAAGTTGATGGTGTGCCGGAAGCGGTGGCCCGCGAGGGCATGCGCCTGGCGGCCGCCAAGCTGCCGATGCGCACGCGGTTCATCGCAAGGCACAAGCATTCCTGAGCATCCTGACCGTATGAAGATGAACGAACTTAACGACAAGACCGTGCCTGAACTGCAGGCGAAGAGCCGGGAGCTGCGGCAGGAAAAATTCAACCTGCTTCTGCAGAAGGCCACCAGCCAGCTGGAGAACCCCGCACGCCTCAAGACGCTGCGCCGGGACATCGCGCGGGTCGAAACCCAGTTGTCCAAACTCCGGCGGCAGCCGGCGAAATCCTGATTTCATTGCCTATGTCCGAAAACCAGCAGCAGCAGCAACAGCAACCCGCCGCGCGCGGCAAGCGCAAGGAACGGGTCGGCGAAGTCATCTCCAACAAGATGAACAAGACCATCGTCGTGCGGGTCGAACGGCGATTTCCCCATCCCCGATGGCGGAAGGTGGTGACCGCCTACTCACGTTTCTACGCGCATGACGAGAAGAACGAGGCGCAGGTGGGTGACCGGGTGCGGATACAGGAGACCCGGCCGCTTTCCAAGACCAAGCGCTGGCGCCTGATTTCGGTGGTCGAACGCAACGAGGAGGCGGCCGCGGCCGCCGCCTGAACGAACCAACACTTATGTTACAGGTCAGATCCATTTTGGACGTGGCGGACAACACCGGCGCCAAACGCGCCGCCGCCATCGGCGTGCTGGGCCGCAACCAGGAGTACGCCCGCGTCGGGGATGTCATCAAGGCGCACATCAAGGAGGCGGCGCCGGACGGCACCGTGAAGAAGGGCGAGGTCGTGAATGCCGTGGTCGTGCGCACCCGGAAAGCGATTCCGCGGGCCGACGGTTCCTACCTGCGGTTCGACTCGAACGCGATCGTGATCATCGACAAGGACAACAACCCCCGCGGCACCCGCATCTTCGGGCCGGTTGCCCGCGAGCTCCGCGAGAAGCGGTTCATGAAAATCATTTCGCTGGCCCCCGAGGTCATTTGAACCATGGCAAAGAGTCACATCAAGAAAGGCGACGAGGTCTACGTCATTTCCGGCGCCCACAAGAGCGCCGAGAGGAAGGGCAAGATCATCCAGGTGCTCCGCAAGAAGGACCGGGTGATCGTCGAGGGCTTCAACATGCTCAAGAAGCATGTCCGAAAGAACCAGAAGAACCCCGAGGGTGCCATCATCGAGCGCGAGGGCAGCATCCACATTTCGAACGTGATGCGCGCCGACCGTTTCGAGGCGCGCCGGGCCAAACGGCAGGAAGCCAGCGCGTAAGGGCCGCCGAGCCGAGCACGAGATATGAAACCGAGACTTTTTGAGAAGTACCACAACGAAGTGCGCCAGGCGCTGCAGGAAAAGCGCGGCTACAAGAATGTTCACGAGATTCCCAAGATGGAGAAGATCGTGATCAACATGGGCGTGAGCGCCATGCTGGAGAAGTCCGCCGTGGAGGACGCCGCCAAGGATCTGGGGCTCATCACCGGCCGCAAGCCGGTGATCTGCAAATCCCGCAAGAGCATCGCCACCTTCAAGCTCCGCCAGGGCCAGCCGATCGGCTGCCGCGTGACGCTCCGACGCGAGGCGATGTACGAGTTTTTCGACCGTCTGGTGAGTGCGGCGCTTCCGCGCATCCGCGACTTCCGTGGCATTCCCCGTCGCTCGTTCGACGGCCGCGGAAATTATTCCCTTGGGGTGTCGGATCAGACCATTTTCCCCGAGATCGAACTCGACAAGATCAAGCGGCAGCAGGGCATGGACATTACCATCGTGACCACTGCGCCGACCGATGAGGAGGCGCTCGACCTCCTGAAGCTGATGGGCATGCCTTTTGCCGAACGTTAGGAATCTGTTATGGCCAAGAAATCCTGGTTGGAACGAAACAAGCGCCGCATCGCGCTTTCGAAGAAATACGCGGAGAAGCGGGCCGAGTTGAAGGCGAAAGGTGACTACGCCGGCTTGGCGAAGCTGCCCCGCAACTCGAGCCCGGTGCGCATCGTGAACCGCTGTCGCATCAGTGGCCGCCGCCGCGCCTACCTCCGCAAGTTCGGTTGTTCACGTCTCGCCTTCCGCGAGGCGGCGATGAACGGCCTCATCCCCGGCGTCACCAAGGCCAGCTGGTAACTTTTAGAAGATTATGGATCCGATTGCCGACATGCTCAGCCGCATCCGCAACGCCCAGCAGGCGCTCCTGCCAAAGGTGACGATGCCGCACTCCAAGTTGAAGGAAAACATCGCCCGCATCCTCCAGGCCGAAGGTTATGTCGTCGACTACTCGACGTCGGGCGACAAGATCAAGACCCTCTCCGTTACCCTGAAGTATGCGGGCCGGCGCGGGGTGATCGAAGGATTGCGCCGAATCAGCCGCCCCGGCATCCGGCATTACGCCAGCAGCACCGAACTGCCGCGCGTCCGCGGCGGACTTGGAGTGGCGATCATGACGACCTCGCGGGGCGTGATGTCGGCGCGTGAGGCCCGCAAGCAGAACGTTGGCGGAGAGGTGCTCTGCTTTGTCTGGTAAACTTTAGCTCGAACCCGTTATGTCGCGAATTGGAAAACAGCCGGTAAAGATCCCCGCCAAGGTCAAGGTGGAGATCAAGGGCCGGGACTGCCTCGTTGAAGGCCCGAAGGGCAAGCTCTCCCTGACACTGCCTCCGCGCACGAGCGCGAAGGTGGACGCGGACCAGATCCTGGTCTCGCGCAGTGGCGATTCTCCCGAATCCAAGGCCATGCACGGCCTGGCCCGGTCGCTGGTCAACAACATGGTGATTGGGGTCTCCGCCGGCTACGCCAAGCGCCTCGAGATCACGGGCGTCGGCTTCAAGGCCGCCGTGCAGGGCAAGAACGTGAATCTGAGCCTCGGGTACTCGCATCCCATCAATTACGCGATTCCCGACCAGGTAAAGGTGACCGTGGAGGAGAACACGAAGCTCCTGATCGAGGGGCCTGACAAGAGTGCGGTGGGCAAGGTCGCCGCCGAAATCCGTGCCTTCTATCCGCCCGAGCCGTACAAGGGCAAGGGCGTCAAGTACGCGGACGA
>DNDP01000449.1:0-170 GCA_003484235.1 Verrucomicrobiales bacterium | reverse complement strand
TCCGCCGCAAGGAAGGCAAGACGGTGCAGTAAGCACCTTGGACTGAAGCTTCGAACGCTGGACGAACATGAAATCGGAACACAAACAGAGATTGAGTCAGCTGCGCCACTGGCGGATCCGCAAGAAGGTCGTCGGAACCGCGGATCGGCCCCGGATGAGCGTGCGCTTCA
>DNDP01000094.1 GCA_003484235.1 Verrucomicrobiales bacterium | reverse complement strand
TAGCGCTCGAGATCATCCAGGCTCGCCGACGATCCCCGCACTCCGGACGAGGCGGCCCAGCACCTTTTGGCTCGCAAGACATTTTCCGAACTTCAAAGGCACCAGTTTGCTCATTACACCAATGTTGAATACATCGCTTTGCAACGCCGGCTTGGGGAAGCCCGCCGCAGGTCAGACACTGTGGCGGTCCAATCCGGCGAACAGCAGGCGGACGAATTGGTTCAGCGCCTGCGAAAGGAGGACTTGGATCGCCTTTTGGTTGCCGAGTCCGGACAGATTGACCAGGACTTGGTGAGGGAGTTTGCCGCCCTGCCCGAGCCGGAGAAAGACGTGGAAGAATACCAGCGGCAACTGTCGCTGCTCAGCCAACGGCTGGGCAGGATTGAGGATTTGCCGCCGCCGACCCAGTTGGAGGTGCGGCGGCTTGGTGGGCAGGTGATCTCGCATTGGCGTGATGGATCGGTCGTCAATCTGGGCGCAGTCCGGTTGGACGATCCATTCTACGGTGTGCCCGCGCTGGCCGACTGGGCCTGCGGTTTTGGTGCCGCCACCATCAAGTATCAGTTCCTCGGCGGCGCTGAAATCGGTGCAGTGCCTGAGGAATAAGATCTTTAGGGCATCCGGACTGCTTGCCGACCTTTCAAGGAAATGGTGCCTCGAAACCAATGAACGCCATCAAACTTATTCTTCGAATCCTTCTCTTGCCGATCATCCTGCTGTCTTTGATTCAGTCGGGCATCGTCTCAATCGGCGGCTTCGTGGTCCTTCGCAACCCCCAGGCAAACGGCGAGCAGATTGCCGGCATGCTCGGCTATCTGGTGGGAACCTGGCTGATCACGGTGCTGCTTGTTTGGTGCTTCGCCAGACTTGGCCGGCGCAAGGGCGATGCTGCCTGATTCAGCGGTCCGGCTTCAACTCCGGCGATGCGGCCGTGGCTGCCGGTGGACTCTCCAAGGTTGTTCGCGCGATTGCACCAACACGGATGTTTCGTCCGCCAGCCAATCGGCCCAGGGTCGCATGCGAAAAACGGAAGAGACGGCGAAGTCGGGGAACGCCTCCGGAGATTCCGGGCGGGGCGGTTGCGTGTCCTGGCGGGAGTCAAACCGACTCCGTTCCAGCTCGATGATCTCGCGATCGTACTGCCGGCGCCGACGCGCATCGGTCAAGATGGCGTAGGCCTCCCGCGGTTCGAGGAAGGGTCCGCTCGACACCCCACTGCGGTCGGGATGCAATTCCATGGCCCGACGCCGGAACGCCACCTTGATCTGGTCCAGCGTGGCATCCGCCGAAACACCAAGAATGACGTAGTAGTTCTTGGGCACGGAGATGACTCCACTTGAACGATCTGGACCGGCCCAACGCGCGGCACAACGCCCTCGCCGGCCGGTTTCTCAGGTTCGTAGTCAACGCAAGTTCCCGGCGGCGCGCCAGCCACCGGGAACACCTATGTCGCTGACTTAGTTGACCTTCACTTCGATCTGTTTCGGACGCGCGGCCTCGGACTTGGCGATGTGCACCTTGAGTTCGCCGTTCTTGAACTCCGCGTTCACCTGGGCGGCATCGGCGTCATCCGGCAGTGTGAAGCTGCGCATGAAGTTGCCGTAGAACCGCTCCACGCGATGATAGCGGGCACCCTTGTCTTCCTTCTCGAAGCGGCGTTCACCGGTGAGGTTCAGCACACCGTTTTCGACGGTGACCTTCACCTCGTCCTTCCGGACGCCCGGCAGTTCGGCGGTGATGAGATATTCCTTCTCGGTTTCAATGATGTCCACCAACGGCGACCATTCGGAGACGGTCACCCGCTCGTCTTCGTTCCTCAGTCCGTTCGACTGCGTGGGAGCCAGGTCGAAGACCGACGACAGGCGCCGGTGCATGTTCTCCAGCTCCCGGATGGGATTCCAACGTGATAGAGTCGTCATGGTAATTCGTTTCGTCTTGCCCGGCGGATGTCCGGTCTCGCCTTCAGTCGCAGTCCGCCGGCCGCCCGACCGAAGGTTCCCTCCGACTCACCCCGGCTCCGCAGCGGAGGGAATCTGCGGAGCAACTCCCACTGATCAGGACGAATGCCAACGACTCTCCAGCGGGCCAGCCTCGCAAGTTGCGAAAAATCAAAAGCGTTCAGCGGAGGCGGTGCTTGGCGCGTTGCAGCGACTGTGCAAAGACGACCAACTACTCGTGAACAAATGTGTCAGGCTGACACAGATCACGTCGGGGAAAGCTCGTTCAATCGGCCACGAAGCCGCGCCGCATGGTATTCTCGGTGACCACGCGCGGGTCCACGAACTGGAGGAGATAGTCCGGGCCGCCGGCCTTGCTCCCCACGCCACTCATGCGGGCTCCTCCGAATGGCTGGCGGCCAACCAGCGCTCCGGTGCAGCCGCGGTTCAGATAGAGGTTGCCGACCCGGAACTCGCGCCGCGCCTGCTCCAGGTGGCGGGGACTGCGACTGAACACACCGCCGGTCAGGGCGAACCGCGTGGCGTTGGCCCACTCGATCGCCTGATCGAAATCCTTCGCCTTCATCACGGCGAGCACCGGGCCGAACACCTCCTCCTGGGCAATGCGATGTTGAGGTTCAATCCCGCCGACGATGGTGAGGGGAGCGAACCAGCCGTCGCCCGGGTTCATCTCCGATTCGTACAACAGCCTTCCCTCCTTTTTTGCGAGAGCTGCGTATCGCTGAACGTTCTTCCACGCGTGCTCATCGATGACGGCGCCCAGGTCATTGGCCGGATCCTCCGACGGTCCAATCGTCAGCGAACGGGCGGCCTCGATCAGGCGCTCAACGAAGCGGTCGTGGACGGTCTCCAGCACAATGACGCGCGAGCAGGCGGAACATTTCTGTCCCTGAAACCCGAACGCGGACGAGATGACCTGGGGCACGGCCTCGTCCAGATCGGCGTCATCGTCCACGATGACGGCATTCTTGCCGCCGAGCTCGCAGATGACGCGCTTGAGGTATTGCTGCCCCAGATGGACCGTGGCGGCCTTCTGTTGGATGCGCGTGCCGACCTCGAGCGAACCGGTGAAGGCGATCAGGCTGACCGCAGGGTGTTCGACCAGGAAGTCACCCATGATGCTGCTCCGTCCCGGCACGTAATTGAGCACACCCCTGGGGAGCCCGGCCTCGTGAAAAAACTCGACCAGCTGGTGCCCAATGATCGAACTCAAGCCAGATGGCTTGTAGACCACGCAGTTGCCGGCCACCACCGCGGCGCTGACCATGCCGGTGCTGATCGCGAGCGGGAAGTTCCAGGGCGCAATCACGGCCGCGACGCCCCGGGCCTCGTGAAACATCCGGTTGTCCTCGCCGGGGAGGTTTCCCAGCCTGCGTGGAACCGCCAGCCGAAGCATCTCCCGGCCATAGTATTCGAGGAAATCGATTGCCTCGCCGACGTCGGCGTCCGCCTGCGTCCATTGCTTGCCGACTTCGAGGACCTGCCACGCGGCCAGTTCATGTCGCCGCCGCCGCACGATTTCCGCTGCCTTAAACAAAATGGAGGCACGGGCCTTGGCCGGCTGGTCGCGCCAACCAGGGAAGGCTTCCCCCGCTGTTGCAATCGCCTGCTCCACTTCCTTCACCCCGGCCTGGCAGATGTGGCCCAGCACCTCGGTGAACTGATTGGGATTCTTCGAAGGCATCCTGTCCTCGGTATGGACTTCCTTGCCGCCGATGTGCAGCGGATAGGTTCTCCCGAGCCGCGTGCGACGAATCTCCGCAATGGCCCGTGGAAAAGCCGCCCGCTCGTCTGCCTGCGTGAAGTCGGCGACCGGGTGATTGAAGAAGGCGGGATGGTCGTCCTGCGGTCTTCCCGACCCGGCCCAGGTCCCATCCGAGGGAGATTCGGATCCGGCGTTGGCGACGGCCCGCGAATGCGAGCCGGGCATGACCGGATCAGCCACGTCATTGGTCCCTCCCGGCGCCGGATCGGCAAGGAGCCGATCCAGGGCTTCGCCTTCGACAAAGGTCTGCCGCAGGAAACTTTCGTTGGCGGTGTTCTCCAACAGCCGTCGCACCAGATAGGCCATGCCGGGCACCAGCTCACCATACGGGCAGTAGAGGCGAACGCGGCCGGTGAGATTGCGCAGTGCGCGCCGGACCGGTTCGGCCATGCCGTAGAGCACCTGGAACTCGTGGCGGTCGTCTGGCACGCCGAGTTCCCGCGCGGTCTCGATCACAGAGGCGATCGAACGGACGTTGTGCGAAGCGCAGGCGAAGAATATCAGTTCGTGGTCCTCCAGGATGCGCCGGGCGAGCCGCTCGAACGCGGCGTCGCTTTCCCACTTCTGCTGATACACCGGGATCGGCCAGCCGTTCTGTTGGGCGACAACCGTCTCGTAGTCCCAGTAGGCGCCTTTCACCAGCCGGATCGCGAACGGCAGATTCTCTCGCCGCGCCCAGGTCAGCAGCTGGTCGAGATCGTGATCGGTCTCCTTTAAATACGCCTGCAACACCAGGCACAAATGCGGCCAATGTCGAAACTCCTCCTGCGCTCGCAGACGACGAAAGACTTCAATGGTGATGTCCTTGAGCTGATGCGACTCCATGTCGAGGGCAAGCGCGCCGCCGACCTCAATCACCTTGCGATAAATGGGCACCAGCCGGTCGAGAACGCCGTTCACCGAGCCATCGAAGTCCATCGGCCGGATCCGCGAGTACAGCGCCGACGGCTTCACCGAGATCTGCAGGCGGGGCGCGAAGCCCCAATCCAGCTCCGCCCGGAAAGGCGACATTCCCGTCGCCTCGGATGGGACCATTGACTGGGCGACAGGAGTGTCGCCCTTCCAACCTGCCGCCGCTTCCGCCAGCGCATCGATCAGTTCGAGGTAGATCGACTGAAACCTCTCCGCCTCGACCTCGCTCACCGCTGCCTCACCCAGCAGATCCACGACGATCGCAAAACCATCCTTGCGCAATCGCCCGGCGTTGTTGATCGCCTCGACCGCCTTTTCGCCGATGATGAACTGCCGCGCCATTTCGCGGATGTTGGCGCCGATCGCCTTGCTCAAGACGGCCGCGCCGATGCGCCCGCCGAACTTCGCGCCCAGCGCGCCGAGCTTCAGCACCGCCGGCAGCTCCTGCTCGCCGCCAAAGTACTCCTCCAAATGGCGTGCCAGAGATTCGCTGGTGCGCAGCGCGGGAAAGACATCGACGAACCGCAGGAGCTGCAACTTGAAGCGCTCGTTGCGCATCGCCCAATCCATGACCTTGCCGGTCCAGCGGGCCTTGTCGAACAACGACGGCTGTTCCCGCCGGATCTCGTCGAAGAACCGCATTCCGACGGCGAGAATCCGTTCATCCAGCGACTGCGTCTGATCAGTATCCGCACCCATGGCAACAACATTGCCCGACTTGAGTCGGGTGTCTCAGCGAAAGTTGGCGGGCGAACCACGACGTTCCGGAGGCCCATCCAATTACTTGTAAATGTCGACCAAAAACGCGACCGAATCGCTGCGTCCAAGATTGACGAGGGCGTGCGGCACGTCGGCCCGGTAGCTGGCCGAGTCACCGGCGTTGAGCTCGATCGTGTCCCCGCCCGATTCGACGCGCAGCCGGCCCTTCTCGACGGTGAGGAATTCACGCGTGCCGTCGTAGTGCGGCGCGCTCCGCAGTTCTCCATCCGGCTTCAGCACGACCTCGTAGAACTCCACGTCCTTTTCGAGGTTCAGCGGGGAAAGCGTCCGGATCTGGCACCGCTTGTCCGAACGGAAAATGTGGGCCGGGTCGTCGGCGCGGATCACCTGGATGGCCGACTGCCGGGACGGCTCATCGATCAGCTCGCCCAGCGAAAGCCCGTAGGCGCGGGCGATGCGGACGGCCACGGCGAGTGTGGGATTGGCCCGTCCCCGCTCGATCTGGCTGAGCATGGACCGGCTCACGTCCGAGGCGGCGGCCAGCGCCTCCAGCGACCAGCCCCGGTCTGCCCGCAGCTTGCGCAGCTTGAGACACAGCGACCCGGAGTCCGGTCCCGCCAGCGCAGCCGGGCGTCGTTCCACCCGGGGCCCCCTGGTTGCTCGCGACTGTTTCATATAATGGAAATGCGTCTTGCATCGCGCACGCGGGGTGTTCAGTATCCCGCACGCGCGTTCAATGTAATGGATAGCCTTGGCATTCCGCCCGGCTCCTGGCAACGCATTAATCGCCCGCCCGCTCCATGAAGGCCCTGATCAAAGCCAGACGTGACACCGGACTCCAGCTCGAGGATGTTCCCGAGCCAGCCATCGGCATCAACGACGTCCTCATCCGCGTCCACAAGACCGGCATCTGCGGCACCGACCTGCACATCTGGAAATGGGATGCCTGGGCGCAGAAGACCATCCCCGTCCCGATGGTCGTCGGGCATGAGTTCGTGGGTGAAATCGTCGAGGTCGGCGCGAACGTGAAGGACTTTCATGCCGGCCAGATCGTGAGCGGTGAAGGGCACGTCGTATGCGGCCGCTGCCGAAACTGCCTCGCCGGCCGGCGGCACCTCTGCGCAGACACGAAGGGTGTCGGCGTCAATCGCCCGGGTGCGTTCGCGGAGTTCATTTCCCTGCCGATGACCAACGTATGGGTTCACCACGACGACATTGATCGCGATGTCGCTTCGATCTTTGACCCGTTTGGCAATGCCGTGCACACGGCGCTTTCCTTCCCCACGCTGGGTGAGGATGTGCTGGTGACCGGTGCCGGCCCGATCGGCATCATGGGCGCAGCGATCGCGAAGTACTCCGGCGCGCGCTACGTGGTGATCACCGATCCCAATCCGTGGCGGCTGGAGCTGGCGCGCAAGATGGGCGTGACGCTGGCGGTCAACCCGAAGGAAAAATCCCTGGCCGACGTGCAGAAGGAACTCGGCATGCACGAGGGCTTCGATGTCGGACTGGAGATGAGCGGCAATGCCACGGCGTTTCAGGACATGCTCGCGAACATGGCCCACGGCGGGAAGATCGCCCTGCTGGGCATCCCGCCCGAGCCGATTGCCATCGACTGGAACACGGTCATCTTCAACATGCTCACGGTGAAGGGCATTTACGGTCGCGAGATGTACGAGACCTGGTACAAGATGACTGTGATGTTGCAGGGCGGCCTCGACATCAAGCCGGTCATCACGCACCGCTACCACTATTCCGAATTCGAGAAGGCCTTTGCCGTCATGCTCAGTGGCAAGAGCGGCAAAGTGGTGCTGGACTGGAGCTAACCTTGCCTCGCTAGGCCGAGCCGACCAGGATTTGGGCTCCGCAGGAGCGTCGCCCTACCTTAAACGTATCGCCAAGATGAACGTCAGTTATCAAAAACATCTCACGCGCCAGCTCGCCGAGATCCGCGCAGCGGGGCTGTACAAATCCGAGCGTGTCATTGCCACGCCGCAGGGAACACACGTCCGCGTCAGCGACGGCCAGCCGGTGCTCAACCTGTGCGCCAACAACTACCTCGGCCTCGCGCAGCATCCGGAAGTGCGTGCCGCCGCCCAAGCAGGCCTTGAGCAGTGGGGTTACGGCATGGCCAGCGTGCGGTTCATCTGCGGCACGCAATCGATCCACAAGCAGCTTGAGGCGAAGCTCAGCGAGTTCCTCGGCACCGACGACACCATCCTCTACAGCTCGTGCTTCGACGCGAACGGCGGCCTGTTTGAGACGTTGCTTGGTCCCGAGGACGCCGTGATCTCGGATGAGTTGAACCACGCCTCGATCATCGACGGCATCCGGCTCTGCAAGGCTCAACGGCATCGCTACAAGAACAACGACATGGCCGACCTCGAGGCGAAGCTGAAGGAATCGGCAGGCGCACGCTTCCGCCTGATCGCCACCGACGGCGTCTTCAGCATGGACGGCTACCTGGCGAACCTGAAGGCGGTCTGCGATCTCGCGGACAAATACGATGCGCTGGTGATGGTGGACGATTCGCACGCGGTCGGCTTCATGGGCGCGCACGGACGCGGCACCCACGAGCACTGCGATGTCATGGGCCGGGTGGACATCCTTACCGGCACGCTCGGCAAGGCGCTGGGCGGCGCGAGCGGTGGCTACACGAGCGGGCGAAGGGAGATTGTCGAGTTCCTGCGCCAGCGCTCGCGACCCTATCTGTTCAGCAACACGCTTTGCCCGGGCATTGCCGCGGCTTCGTTGAAGGTGCTGGAGCTGCTGTCGTCCTCGACCGACTTGCGCGACCGCCTGGCGACGAATACACGGTGCTTCCGTGACGCAATGACCCGGGCCGGCTTCAATCTTCTCCCGGGCGAGCATCCGATCGTGCCCATCATGTTTGGCGACGCGGCACTGGCCGGCCGTTTTGCCGAGCGCATGCTGGAAAAGGGCGTCTACGTCATCGCCTTCAGCTACCCGGTCGTGCCCCAGGGCAAGGCCCGGATTCGAACGCAGATCAGCACCGCGCACACGCGCGAAGACCTGGAACTGGCCATTGCAAAGTTTGTGGAGGTGAAGCGCGAGCTGGGACTGTGAAGATCCGGATCCTCATTGTCGGCCTGGCTGCCATTGCTGTGGCAGCCGCCCTCCTTCACTGGCGCTGGCCACGGGTCCGGGTTGTGGAACGCGCGGTTCTCCTGCCCGGCAGCGGGGCCATGGCCGATCTCGTCAAGCTGGAGGACCGGGCCGGAGTGAGAATGTTTGAGCGGGGTTTCCGGGCGCGAAGCTGGGCGAACTATCTTCTTCTTCCAACCAGCAATTCGCTTTGGAATGCCGTCAATTCCGAGGTGAAGAAACAAACGGTGGAGGCGGTCGATGAGTTTGGCGGGCAGTTCTCCTGGCGCGAGTTCTGGTGGGCCGTCCGTGAGCCATCGGCAAGCTACGATTGGTCGATGCACTGCAACTGGGAGCCGCAGTTGGTATTGCCCCAAGTCGTCAGCCTGCACTGCACCTACCTTGAATTCACCGGCGGCGCTCACGGCAACTCGGGCTTTGGGGCGCTCAATGCCGTCGCGAACGGGAGCTCGCTTCGGGAAGTCGCGCTGGCCGATCTGTTCCACCCCGACACCGCGTGGCGGGTTGTCCTCGCCGCGCATGCCGCGGAGCAGATCAACCGGCAGAAGCGGGCTCGCTGGGGCGGGGATTTCACCGAGGAGCTGGCAGTCACGGTGGCGCCGCACGAAATGGAGGATGCCGTCTTCACGCTGACGGCCGAAGGCATCAGGCTCTGGTTCGCGCCGTATGAGAAGGGCGCCTATGCCGAGGGATCGTTCGATCCGCTGGTCCCCTATGACGCGATCGTCCATCTGCTCGACACCAATGGCCCGGCCCGCTGGTTGCCTACCTGGTGACGGTCTCGTGGTCCTGCTCGAGGGCGAACAGGCTTTTGGGCCCGGGGCGTGGATCACCGCCCGGAGAATTCCCGCACCGGACCCCACTCTCCCTTTTCATGCACCCTTGCGATCACCTTGGTGCCCGCGGTCAGATTCACGGGCCCCTCCAGGCGCCGGGCCGCAGGCGACACTCCACCGCCAAACCGGCGCGGATCAGTGCCGTCGGTCGTGTAATAGATGGGGAAACCACCGGCCCGCAGCTCAAGCTGGCCTTCAGCGGGGCGGCCTCCCTCAATCTCCGGCAGGTCGGGGTACAGCCCGCGGATGCGCAATTGGTTGAGCACGACGCCGGTTCGTTGGGTGAGGTGCTCGTGTTTGAACCGTTCGGTTTCCTTCAGCCAGTTGGCATACTTCACCGCTCCGTTCTCGCGTGAGGACCGGCGGTCGTCCGGAGCATTCTCGTCTAGCGCCCACTCGTAGGTCTTGCGCGGGTTGCCCCGGCGCGCGTGGATCTACCAGCGGCTG
>DNDP01000345.1:1844-4255 GCA_003484235.1 Verrucomicrobiales bacterium | reverse complement strand
ACCAATACGATTCATGGACCGATTAGTTGGACAGGAGGGTTTATCACGGGTGAATTGAATGTGGAATCCGGCGAGGTGCTGACATTGTCGGGGAGCGGCCTGAAGTATTTCAACGGAACATTGAACAACAAGGGGACGATCATCTATGGCAGCGGTGGGAAGTTGAGCCTGAACATCAACGAGGGTCAGACGACAGTGATCAACAATCGCCCCGGGGGCGTGTTTGATGTTCAAGGATCCTTCTCCTTCGGTGGCTTCGAAACTCACTACAATACGGGAACGGGAGGAAACTGTGTGTTCAACAACCAAGGGACTTTTCGGCGCTCGGTCAGCACAGTCAATTTTGGCTTCCCGGCTGCACCATCTTTCACGTTCCTGAATAGCGGCGTCGTCGAGGTGTTCACAGGGGCGCTCTACCTTGACGTCGCTGACAACACCGGGAGCTTCAGTGTGGCTTCGGGTGCGGCTCTGTCCATCGCTGGCGAACTTCTCCAGGGGACGACCATCGTCGGCCAAGGCTCAGTGATCGTGGGGTCCAGCCTGTTGATTGACGGCGAGATTTCGGCAAGCAGTCTACTGGTCCAGCAGGGAAGCAACCTGGCTGGAACCAATACTATTCATGGACCGATCAGCTGGACGGGAGGAACGATAACGGGTGAACTGAATGTGGGACCGGGGGGGGTGCTGACCTTGTCGGGGAGTGGCCTGAAGTATTTCAAAGGGACATTGAACAACGAAGGGACGATCATCTATGGCAACATCGGGAAGCTGAGCCTCAACGTCAACGAAGGTCAGACGACGGTGATCAACAATCGCCCCGGTGGCGTGTTTGATGTTCAGGGATCCTTCTCCTTCGGTGCCTTCGACACCCACTACAATACGGGAACAGGAGGCAACTGCGTGTTCAATAACGAGGGTAATTTCCGACGATCGGTCAGCAGCGCCAATCTGGGCTTTCCGGCTGCACTGACATTCACCTTCCTGAACAGTGGCGTCATTGAAGTCCTCACCGGAGCGCTCTATTTACCCTCATCAACACTGCTGTCTCCCGGCAACTTGTTCAGGTTTCCGCTGGCTGCTGACCTGACTCACGGGCGTTTGGTTCTCCCAGGAGATGTCGCCCTCTCTGGGTCGTTGCAAGTCGTGCCGCCCGATCAAGGCGTTGTGCCGCTAGGGGTCGAATTTCCGGTGGTCTCTTTCGGTTCAAGAGCAGGAACTTTCTCCGAGATCTTACCAGCGGGATATTCCATAAAATACCTCCCCGCCTCGCTCGTGGTTTCCCGAGGCGCTACCACCTCGTCCGAAGGCGAGAACAGCATCGATTTGATTGCAACTGAATCCGACCAGTTCGATCTGCGGTTTCAAGGTGAGCCGGGACGCAGCTACATCATTCAAGTCTCGGACGATCTGGATTCGTGGATTCCGATTGCCACCAACACCCCAAGCGGCGGATTCATCCAGTTTCGGGACCCTGGCCTCTCCAGTCGAGATCAGCGATTTTACCGGCTGCTTTCTGAGTAACGGTCCCCCAGCATCACCCCATGAAAACCAAACCATCCCTGCTGTTCATCGCCGTGCTGGCGCTTGCGCTGGCGTTCACCGTCTCTTCCCCAGCACAGGAGAAGAAGAAGTTCACCAACGAGCAGGTGCTCAAGATGATCAAGGCCGAGCTGCCCGAAAGCACGATCATCCTCGCCATCGAATCCGATCCCGATGACCTCGACACTTCAGTTGACGGCTTGATCGCCCTCAAGGAAGGCGGCGCGTCCAAGCCGATCCTCGACGCCATCGCCGGCGCCAAGGCGAAGAAGGAGGCCGCGTCGCCGCCGGCCGCGCCCGCCGTGCTGAACGAGACACCCAGCTTAAATGAGGCCGTCCTTGTGCAGGGCGAAACCCGCACCAAGCTGATGCAGGGCGGTGAGATGAAGGCGAGCGGTAATCCCTTCTCCGGCTCGAAGCTGCGGCAGGTCTTTCGCGGTGCCCGGTCGCCAGCCAGGTTCAAGAGCGGGGAGATTGCGCTGGAGCTTTTCATCATGAGCAACATGCGTCCCGAGGAAACGGTCTTCCTCGTCCGCCCGGAGCTGAAGAAGGACGAACGTCGCGTGGAAACCATGCGGGCGAGCGGATTCATGGTGGTCAGCACGTCGAGCGGCAACAAGGAGCTGGTGCCGGTGAAGTATGAGAAGGTGGGCGAGGCGTCCATGCCGGGCATGACCGCGCCGAAGTATCGTCTCACGCCTGCCGCTAAGCTGGAACCCGGCGAATACGTGCTCATGGCCAACCACCAGTTCTTCGACTTCGGGGTGGATTGAGGCAACAAAGTCCACCACCGGTCATTCTGGCTTGCTCTGAAGAGCGTGAATCCGGCAATGGGTTAGCGCTCTTCGCATGTTCCGCGGGCTTGCAAAAGG
>DNDP01000345.1:0-1673 GCA_003484235.1 Verrucomicrobiales bacterium | reverse complement strand
CGCATATTCCGCGGGCTTGCAAAAGGGCGTCTGTGCCGCCAACTTCCCGTCATGAGTTCAGCGTCTGAAACGGCGGCATTCGACCGGGCAACGGAACCGGTGCTGCGCATCCTCAACCGTGACCAGGCGGCCACCATCGCCAACTTTCACGCCGATGAAGCTCTGCAGAGTCGCATCGAGGAGCTTTCAGACAAGGCCACGGAAGACGAACTGACCTCAGACGAACAGGCCGAACTGGAGGGGTACGCACAGGCCAATCGATTCGTTGCCATCCTGCAAGCCCGGGCTCGCAAGCTACTCGCCTCGTAGTTCATGGCAATTGATGCCAGAATTCGCCGTTTGGTTCGTGAACGTGCCGGGCTGCGTTGCGAATATTGCCAGCTTTCGGAGAAACACTCGCCGGTGGCCCGACTCCAAGTGGAGCACATCGTCCCGAGAAAGCATGGGGGTGTTGACGCGGAAGGCAACCTCGCGCTGGCCTGCATCGACTGCAACTTGCGGAAGGGGTCCAACCTGACAGGCCTCGACCCCGACTCGGGAAACATCACGCCGCTCTTTCATCCGCGACGACAAAGCTGGACGGAACACTTTCGTTGGGATGGCGTTCGCGTGCTCGGATTGACTCCAGAAGGTCGGACCACAATCCGGGTGCTGGAGTTGAATTCACCTGACCGGGTCCAACTCCGCTTGGCGCTCGCCAGCTGATGCCCCTCCCCTCCCCAAGCTTGCCAAGCGCTCCCGGCGGCGGCTTTAATCCGCGCGTGCCTTTCCAGCAGACGACCCTGCGGCAACCTGTCAGCTACTCCGGCATCGGCCTCCACAGCGGACACAAGGTGAGCCTGCGCATGCTTCCGGCCCCCGCCGGCAGCGGCATCCGCTTTCGCCGCGTCGACCTGGACGGCAAGCCCGAGATCGAGGCGAACATCGACAACGTCACTGAAACCAACCGCTCCACCACCATCGCCCGCGGCAACACCAAGGTGCAGACGGTGGAGCATGTCCTCGCCTCGCTGACCGGTTCCGGCGTCACCAACGCGGTGGTCGAACTGGACGCGAACGAACCGCCCATCGCCGACGGCAGCTCGCGCGAGTTCACCCGGCTCATCGCCGAGGCCGGCATCGAGATTCAGGCCGATCCGCTGGAACCTCTCGTCATCACCACGCCGATCGAGATGCAGGTGGGCGAGACGATCATGTCGGTCTTCCCGTACGACGGGTTCAAGATCACCTGCACGAGCGCCGACAAGGGAGGGCGGTTCACCCAGTTTTATACAACCGATGTCACGCCAGAGACGTGGGCGGCCGAGCTGGCGGCGGCCCGCACGTTCTGCTTCTTCGAGGAGATTGAGTATCTGTTCAACAACGGGCTCATCCGCGGCGGCAGCCTGGAGAATGCGGTGATCATCCGCGACGACGCGGTGCTCACGAACGAGCCGCTTCGTTACCGCGAGGAATTTGTCCGCCACAAGATGCTCGACATCGTGGGGGATCTCACCCTGATCGGCCGTCCGTTGCGGGGGCACGTCCCCGCCGTGCGGCCGAGCCATGCCGCCAACTGCGAACTGGCCCGCATGATCGTGGCCCGGTCCCGCAAGCCGCAGATCGCCGCCGAGACCTTCGCCCCGCCTCCCGACCAGCCCACCCCCTCCCCCAAACCCACCATGGTCACCGAA
>DNDP01000235.1:5659-13287 GCA_003484235.1 Verrucomicrobiales bacterium | reverse complement strand
AACGATGCTCGATGTTGAACAGGGCCGACAGGCCGCCGCCGAGGTCTTCCACGCCCAGGGTGAGATGGTCGGCGAGGTCACCGCCACGAATGCCCTGCTTCAATCGCGCCTCACCGCCTCGACGGGGCTGGTGGAGGGCGACGTGCCCGGCGCGCCCGGCGTCGCGCGCTTCGAGTTCTCCACCGACGCGGACTTTGCCTCGGCGCGGACAACTCCCTGGCTGCGGGCCGGAGCGGAACGGGACTTCATCGTCCGCACGCCGATCGGGGAGCTCGCGCCCGCCACGAGGTATTTCTACCGCCTGCGGTTTGGCGTCGACGAATCTGCGTTGAAGATCGGCCCGACACGGTCATTCATCACCCTCCCGGGACCGGGGCACGAGGGAACGGTGCGCTTCGTGGTCGCGAACTGCATGAACTATTCGTTCTTTCACCGGGGCGCGAACAACGACGGCGAGGGCGGCTACGACGGACCCGACCGTCATCTCGGCTATCCGGCGGCTGAAGTCATCGAGCGGCTTGGTCCGGACTTCTTCATCGGTGCCGGCGACAACGTCTATTACGATCATCCGGCGAAGGGCCGGGCCGAAACCAGGATTGAGCTGCGGCGGAAATGGCACGAACAGTTTGTCCAGCCGCGGCTGGTCAGCCTCTTCGCGGAGGTCCCCACCTACTGGCTGAAGGATGACCACGACTACCGCATCAACGATTCCGATCCGACCGGCGACTACGCTCCGTCGCACGAACTGGGAATCGCCACCTTTCGCGAACAGCTGCCGGTCGTCGATCCCTCCGATTCCGGCGCGACGACCTATCGGACCATCCGTGCGGGCCGGCATCTGCAGCTCTGGTTCGTCGAGGGCCGCGATCATCGCAGTCCCAACAAGTCGCCGGACGGACCGGGCAAGACCATCTGGGGCGGGGAGCAGAAGGCGTGGCTGCAGCGCACGTTGCTGGCAAGCGACGCCACCTTCAAGATCCTCGTCTCACCCACGCCGATGGTCGGACCCGACGATGCGAGCAAGAACGACAACCACACCAACCCCGGGGGATTCCGCCACGAGGGCGACGCGTTTTTCGCGTGGCTGCGGGCGAATCGGGTTCCGACGAACCGCTTCTTCATCCTCTGCGGGGATCGTCACTGGAAGTATCACTCGGTGCATCCGGCCGGCTATGCGGAGTTCTCCTGCGGCGCATTGAACCGCGAGAACTCCCGGCGCGGGCGCAGTCCCGGCGACCCAAAATCCACCGATCCGAAGGCGACCGTCGTCCAGCCCTACACCGATCCCGATCCTCTGGGAGGCTTTCTGGAAGTGGAACTGGCCGCGGGCGAGGGTGAATCTCCAGCCCTGACCTTCCGGCTGCGGGACGACGCCGGGCGGCAGCTTTACCAATCGGTTGTGCCATGAACCTGACTGGGCAAAATCTCACGGCGGGCCTGCGTCTCCTCCTCATCCTGCTCGTTCCGGGAAACCTTTCCGCTTCCGAAGCAAAGGGCGCTGATCCCTCGGATGAATTCTTTCGTAGTCGTGTGCCCCGGATGGAAATCCGGCTCGATGCCCGGGCGGTCAACAGTCTGCGCCACGACCCGCGGACCTATGTTCTGGCGACGGTCGTCGAGGGCGGCATCACCTACACCAACGTCTCGGTGAAGCTGAAGGGCGCGCGCGGCAGCTTCCGCCACTTCGACGACCAGCCGGCCTTGACGCTGAATTTCAGTCGCGCCGCCAAGGGTCAGCGGTTCCATGGCCTGCAGAAGCTGCACCTCAACAACTCGGTCCAGGATTGGACGATGATGAACGAGATGATTGCCTCGGACCTGTTTCTGGCGGCCGGCGTCCCCACCGCGCGGGCCACGCACGCGGTGCTGCAGATCAACGACCGCAGGCTCGGACTCTACGTCCTGAAGGAGGGCTACGACCGGACGTTCCTGAAGAGGCATTTCAGCAGCCCCGACGGCAATCTCTACGACGGCGGCTTCCTGATGGACGTGGATTCACCGCTCGAAAAGGACGAGGGCGCCGATCCGGAGAATCGCAACGACCTCGCCGCCCTGACCCGGGCGGCCTGGGAACGCGACGCGACCATCCGCCTGCAACGGCTGGAAACCCTGCTCGACGTGGACCGCTTCCTCACTTTCGCCGCCATTGAGATGATGCTGTGCGACTGGGACGGCTACGTGGAGAAGAGCAACAACTACCGGCTCTACTTCGATCCCACGGATGGCCGGGCGGTGTTCATACCGCACGGCAAGGACCAGCTGTTCGAGTGGTCCGGCTTTCCAATCGTGCCGGGCGGCGGCGGCCTGGTCGCCCGCCAGCTGCTGGCCATCCCGGAAATGCGGGAACGCTACCTGGACCGGTTCGGCCAGGTGATGGAGGAGCACTTCACCCCCGGGCGCCTGACCAACAGCGTGAACCGGATCGTGGACCGTCTGCGCGCCGAACTCGCCGCCGACCTGCCCCGGCAGGTGGACCAGATCGCCCTGCAGGCCGGCAGCGTGAAGCAGCGGGTGCTCGCCCGCGCCCGCGATGTCCGGGAGGAGTTCGCCCATCAACCGCGACCGCTGAAATTCGACGCGGAGGGCAGGGCCGAGCTCGCCCATTGGGAATCCCGCACCGAATCCGGACCGGCCACGGTCCAGGAATTGGGCGATCCCGCGCGCCTGCTGATCCGTTCGGGCAACGCCGACAAGACGGTCGCCTCCTGGCGGTCGCGCGGATACCTGACCGCCGGGCGGTATCTCTTCACCGCGCGGGTGACGACGTCCAACGTGCGGCCGTGGGAAAACAACCTCGGGGCCGGGGCCGGCCTGCGCATCAGCGGCTCGGCGCAGACGATGAGCAGCCGGGTCAGCGGCTCGGTGAAGGACCATGAGCTGCAGCTCCACTTTCGGATCGATCAACCCCGCAACGTCGAACTGGTCGCGGAACTGCGGGCCACCACGGGCGAGGCGGTCTTTGACCGGGACTCGATGCGGCTGCAGCGGCTGCCTTGAGGCAACTTCGGGACCTCTGACCAAGGCTTAATGGAGGCTGCTATCGGCCTGGAAGGTCGATGTTCTTGTGAATCACAACGCCGCCAGAGGAGACGGCGTAGTTCTGCACCTCCGGCCGGCACAGATAGACGTGCGTGCCGAAGAAGATGGGCAGCACCGGCGCCTCTTCGAGGAGCAGCGCCTCGGCCTCCTGGAACAGGGCGAAGCGTTTGGCCGTGTCCATCGTCCGGCCCGCGGAGCGGATGAGCTCGTCGTATCGTGGATGGCCCCAGCCGGTGTCGTTGTTGCCATTGCCGGTCAGCATCATGTCCAGGTAGGTGTTCGGATCCGGATAGTCGGCGATCCAGATGGAGATGGAGAGGTCGTAGTCGAGCTTCCGCTGCGTATCGAGATAGACCTTGTATTCCTCGTTGCGGAGCGAGATGTCGACGTTGAGCTCCTTCTTCCAGGTGGCCTGCAGCGCTTCGACGATCTGCATGCCGGCCTTGGAGGTCGGATAGAGCAGTTCCACGGCAGGAAAGCCCTCCCCGTTCGGGTAGCCCGCCTCGGCCAGCAACCGGCGCGCGGCCTCGAAATCCGTGGGCATGGACGCCTCCGTCGTGTAGCCGCCGATGCCCGGCGGGCAGAAGCCGTGGGCGGGGACCTGCCCGCCCTTGACCACCTTCTCGGCGATCCCCTTGCGGTCGATGGCCCGTCCCAGTGCCTGCCGGACCTTGACGCTGTCGAGCGGTTTGCGCGTGACGTTCACCCGGAGGTAATCCGTTTCCAGCCACGGCTCGATGCGCAACGAGCCGGGATTCTCCTTCTGGTAGGCCGCGATCTTCTCGGACGGCAGACCGTACGTGATGTGGAGCTGTTCGCCGCGAAACGCCCGTTCCTCGGTCGCGGTGTTCTCGATGGGATGGAACCTTAGCCCTTTCAGCTTCACGTTCGCGGCGTCCCAGTAGTGCGGATTGGGCTCAACCGCGATGAAGTCTTGCGGTTTCCATTCGGCCAGTTGAAAGGGCCCGTTGCCGACATGGTTGCCGGGCCGCGTCCAGTCCGTGCCCGGCCGGGTGAAGGCGTCGAATTTCTCGATGGTCGGCCGGTGAATGGGACTCCAGCTCTGATGCGAAACCAGCGAGGGGAAGTAGGGAGTCGGATCCTTGAGCTCGATCCGAAGAGTGAGCGTGTCCGGTGCGCTGAAGCCAACTTCCCCAAAATCGGTCAGTTCTCCCTTGTTGTAGGCTTCCGCATTCTTCACCGGCCAGAGCATGTAGGAATACTCGGTGGCGAGGGCGGGGGTCAGCATCCGCTCGTAGGCGAACATGAAATCCGCCGACGTCACCGGATCGCCGTTGGACCACCTGGCTTCCGGCCGGAGATGGAACGTGTAGACAATGCCGTCCTCCGACACCTCCCAGCGGTGGGCGGCCGCCGGGACCGGTTTGCTGGTCGCCGGCTCGATGGTGGTCAAGGTCTCGAACAGCGTCTGCAGGATCCAGCTGTCCGTCAGCGCGGTGATGACCTGGGGATCGAGATCACGCGGCTCGGCTCCGTTCCCGACGTGCAGGATCTTTTCCCGGTTGCCGGACACGACCGCCGGCGTGGGCTTGCTGCACCCGGTGAGGGCAACCACGGCTGCGGCAACAAGGCAAATCGGACGGCACATGGTCGGGCGCGGGCCTGGTCGGATCACCTGGCGGCAACTTCCGTTTCCGCCTCCAGATACACGTACTTGTAGGGGTGATGGTCGAGGAACGTCGGATGCCAGTTCTTCACCGCCGGATGTTTCAGGAAGACGCGGGTGTATTGGTAGATGGGGATGATCGGCGCATCATGGATCAGGATCGCCTCCGCCTGCTGGAGCAACTGGTAGCGCTGGTCGGGGTCCACGGTCGCCTCCGACCGGGCCAGCAGTTCGTCAAAGGCGGGATTGACCCAGCCGGTGCGGTTGTTCTCGCTCCAGGAGGCGAACGTGCTGAGGAAGGTGTAGGGGTCCGGATAGTCGCCGATCCAGCCGCCGCGGCTCGTCTCGTAGTCCAGCTTGTGCTCGGATTCGAGATAGACCTTCCACTCCTGGTTCACGAGCTCGGCGTCAATGCCCAGCTCCTTCTTCCACATCTGCTGGATCGCCTCGGCGATCGACTTGTGGGCTTCCGAGGTGTTGAAGAGGATCTGGATCTTGGGAAAGTCCCTGCCTTCCGGGAACCCCGCGTCCGCGAGCAGCCGGCGGGCCTTCTCGGGATTGTGCTCCGTGCGGGTCACGCTGGTGTAGCCACGGGTGTTGTCGGGCGTCATCGCATAGGCCGGCTTCTGGCCGCCGCGCGTGATCCGTTCCACGATGGCCACCCGGTCCACGGCCAGCGAAAGGGCGTTGCGCACCCGCGGATCCTTGAAATGCGGTCGGGTGGTGTTGATGCGGTACAGGTAGGTGCCCAGGTAGTCGTCGATCCGCAGCAGCTCCGGCTGCTTTTCGCGATACTCCGGGATCTTCGAAAGCGGCACCTCGTAGGTGATGTGCAGCTGCCCCGACCGGAACGCCCTTTCCTCGGTGTCGAGGCTCTCGATGGGGTAAAAGTTGATCTCCTGCAGCCGCACCGAGTCGCGGTCCCAGTAGGTGTCGCTCTTCACCACCTTGAGCACGTCGTTCACCTTCCACTCCTTCAGCACGAACGGCCCGTTGCCGACGAAGTTGCCCGGCCGGGTCCAGTTGTTGCCGCGCAGGTACGGGTCGCCATGCTTCTCGATGGTGGGCAGATGCACCGGCCAGTAGGTGTAATGGTTTGCCGTCATGTTGAGGAAGTAGGAGGTCGGATGCTCCAGCGTGATCTCGAGGCGGCCGGGTTCCGGCGCCTTGACCCCGACCTCGGCGAAGTCGCTGATTGCACCGTCGTTGAACGGCTTGGCGTTCCGTATCGGATACAGCATGTAGGCGTACTTCGAGGCCAGCGAAGGCGTGAGGATGCGGCGGTACGAATTCGCAAAGTCCTGTGCCGTCACGCGGTCGCCGTTCGACCAGCGGGCGTTCTCGCGGAGAAAGAAGGTGTACCGCAGGCCGTCATCGGAGATTTCCCACCGTTCGGCGACGCCCGGCACCGGCTCGAGGGTTTTCGGATCCTCGGTGGTCAATCCTTCGAGCATCGCCATGATGATGTTGTGTTCGCCGGTGCCCTCCACGATGTGCGGATCGATCTCGGCCGGCTCGGCCTTGTTGCCCAGGTGTAGGATCTGCTCGCGGTTGCCGATGTCCACGCGGGACTCCTGCCTGCCGCAGCCGCTCAACATCGCGGCCAACAGCAATGTCGCGGCGGCCGCCCATCGGGTGATCTGGAATGTCTTCATGGTCTTCAAGCCGGTGATGCGGAATCAGAGTCAACGCTTTGCCGGGGGATGTCAACGGCCCGGCTTGTCGGGCCGGCGGCGCCTCTGGTATAGCGTCGGGACATGCATCTTCCCCTGCTGCTTTCTCTGGCGCTTGGCGCTGCTTCCCTTCAAGTCCATGCCGCCACCGGGCGGTTCGTGGAGCCGGAATCGCTGCCCTCCGAAGCGCTGGGCACCAACCGCACCGTGCGCATCTGGCTGCCGCCCTCCTATGATGCGGCTGCGGACCGGAGGTTTCCCGTCCTCTACCTCCACGACGGACAGAATGTGCTCAGCTCCGCCGGGCCGCATGTCGCGTTCGGCTGGGGAAACTGGGAGGTGGACAAGTCCGTCGAGCGGTTGGCCGCCGAGGGCCGCATGCGGGAAATCATCCTTGTGGCCATCGACAATACCCGGCAGCGGTTCCCCGAGTATCGCGGCCCTTCCGCCGGCGGTGAGGACTCCGTTTATCAGGCCTATCGCCGTTTCCTGATCGAGGAGCTGAAGCCGATGATCGACCGGCGCTACCGCACCCTGCCGGACGCGGCCAACACGGGGGTGATGGGTTCCTCGCTCGGCGGCATCGTCAGCCTGGCGCTTGCGTGGGACCGGCCGGATGTTTTTGGGCTCGCCGCCAGCGTCTCGGGAGCGTTTCAGGTGGAGCAGAAACATTTTCTCGGGCACGTGCTGAAGACTCACCGCGACGGGCCCAAGCCGTTCAGGATCTACCTCGACAGCGGAATCAGCTCGGGCCGGGGCGATGATGGCAGGACAAACACGCTTGCCGTGGCCAACGAACTGCGCCGGATCGGCTGGGTGGACGGCGTGAACCTGAAGCACCATCTCGACGAGGTCCCGTTGACGGCCGAACAGCTGGCCCCGTTCAACCTGCCGCCGGACAAGCTGAAGGAAGCGCAGACCGCCCAGCACAATGAGCTCTACTGGCGCCTGCGGGTCTGGCGGCCGCTGGAGTTCCTTTTCCCTCCGCAGAAATCCGCCACACCTTGATGGCTGAGGTTGCGTTGACGCCGCGGATCGGGTAACCCATTGACACCGTCATGCAAAGGACCTTCGTCATCCACGAGCACGAAATTCGTTTCTACCTGGATGCCCCGTCCGTGCAGCGAAGCTCCGGACTGGAAGGCCGTCTCAGCCAGGTCGAGGCCTGCCTGAACCTGCTGCCGCCGGAACACATCCGCCTCATCGTGGAGCCGGTGATCGTCGTGGACAAGATGCCCGGCGGCCGTGAGCGCGGCGGTGGCTGGTATCCCCCTCCCGGTTCCGGCGGC
>DNDP01000235.1:778-5499 GCA_003484235.1 Verrucomicrobiales bacterium | reverse complement strand
CCCCCTCCCGGTTCCGGCGGCTCCAACACCTCGCACAGCTGGCTCGGCGACGGCAACGTTCGCAACACCGGCGTGCCGGCCGCGGAGATTCTGGCCCGCATCGGCGGCGAAGGGGGGACGGGCATCGTCGGCATCACCGGCTTCTCGTTCCTGCGGGATCGCAACTGGGGCGGCGGTCACAAGGCGTTTGAATACACCATCCTCCACGAGTTCGGACACAGCGTGGACTTTCATGCGGGACTGATTCCTTCCCCGCGGTTGACCCGGCCGGACGGCAACGGGCCCTACCAGGGCCAGCGCTATCCCGGCGGCAGTCTTGGGGAACTGGCCGCGGAGGCCTACTCGCGTTTCTTCCTCCGTCCCACTTCCATGTGCCGCGGCGGCAACGGCACGCCTCCCTGCCTCCAGCCGGGCGGAGTGCGGGCGACCGGAGTTTGTCCCAGCCAGCGCCGCTGCAGCATACGGCTGCAGCGCGATCTCCAAAGCACCCCGGCATTCCGCAGTGCGACCGTCAGCTATCCGCTCCTCACCGCCGTGGAGGCGGAGTCTTCCGAAACTGCCGAAGAACCCGCCGCGGCGGTCGCACGTGCGATCCGGCCCTCGGCGCGTCCGGCGGATCATGAATGCCAGTTTGGCGTCCACTCCCGTGCCGGGTGGCGGTTGCCGGGAATCTTCGATGCAGCCGGCTTCTAAAACGCGGCCAAGCGGCCGGGATTCTTTTCGTCGCCTCGTTCCGGTCGCCGAGCAAGCGCTTGCACTTCGTGCCGTTCGCGTAAGAATGGTTCCCCGTATGAAGACGTTCACGAGCCTTTCCCTGATGGTTGCCGCCCTTCTGCTGGCAGGCGCCTGCGCCACCAAGCCCACCGTGGAGACCCGCCGCCAGGAACGGGCCGACGCCTACGCCATCCTTCCCGCCGATCAGCGGGCTTTGGTCGATCAGGGCCAGATCAAGGTGGGGATGAATGAGGACGCCGTCTACATCGCCTGGGGCAAGCCGGCGCAACAGCTGGTGAGCGAGGACGCCTCCGGCCGGCGGGTGACATGGCTCTATCACGGCACCACCACCGACGAATATGTGGCCTGGCGCTTCTACGAGGTGCCCGGCCCCAACGGCACGCATCTCGCCCGTCGGCTCGACCGCGACTTCAACGTGCGCGAATACATCTCCGCCGAGCTGGTCTTTCGCGATGGCGCCCTCGAAAGCTGGCGCACCCTGGCGCGCCCGGGCGGCAACACCTTCTACGCTCCGGCACCTTGACCGGTGTTCCGCTCCGGCTGGCGATCCAGCTTTTGAGTCCGGCCGTCCTCGAGAAAACGTCGACGCCACTCGCGCCGTGAGATCTTGCCGAGGTGGTTCGCGGCGATGTTCGTTACCGGCCACCAGTGACGTGGCAGTTGCCACGCGGCAAGCCGCCTTCCCGCGCCCTGGGTTACGGTCTCGAGCCTGCCATCGTCGGTGAGCGACAGCGCCACCACCACCTCCTCGATTCGGACCGGATCCTTCGAGGGCACTCCAAAGACGACACAATCGCGGACACCCGGCTGATCGCGCAGCACCTGCTCGACGAACTCAGGAGCGAGCTTTCGTCCCGCAACGTTGATCACGTCGGAGGCACGCCCGCGCAGCAGGACGGTTCCCGCCTGCAGCAAGGCGACGTCGCTGGTGCGAAATTTCCCTCCCGCGAGCCGGTCATTTCCGTGAGGCAAGTAGCGCAGGCCGACGGCGGCGCCTTCCACGACCAGGCAGCCGTCCGAATCGAGCGACAGGTTCACCCCCTCCAACGGGGTTCCGGCGCACGCCGCATCGCTGCGGGGAACCGTCGTTCGGTCGAAGGCGATGCCGCCACACTCGCTCGACCCGTAGAAATTGTGCAGCTTGAGTCCCGACCGCTGATGAACGGCCGCCTCGAGCTCCAGGGGCAAAGGCGCGCCCGCCGAGATGGCGAGATCGACCTGCGGGGGGATCGCACCCGCCTCGTGCCAGGCCCGCCACATCACCGGCACGGCCGGCAGGGCAAGTGAAGCATGGCCGTTGGCGGCGGCCCTGACTGTTTCCGGAATCGGCGACGGGCAGAGAATCAGCGGAATTCCGTGCAGCAGCAGCGGCGTGACCAGGTTCGAGAAGCCGTACGAGTGTGCGAGGCTGATGACACCGAGGTTCGGCTGGTCGGGACGGAGCCCCATGGTGGCGACGATCTGATCCGCATCGGCGGCCAGTTGCTCCGCGGTGAAGGCGATGAGCTGGCGCACGCCGGTCGTGCCCGATGTCGCCTTCAGGTGGGCCACGCTGGCGTCCAGTTCGAGATCGGCCGGCAGCGGGCTGGTCGTTGGTCCGCCGTCCATGGGAAGCAGGGGACGCTCTGATCGCCACGCAGCGAGGACGGCCAACACGAAGTCCGGCGAATGTCCGTGGGCCGGGATCACCCGTCCGCCGGGCAGGGAAAATCTTTCGGCCTCGTTGGCGAGTTGGGCGAATGTCCAGCGGCGACCGCCTGCGCCGTCGACCAATGCCGTTTCACGGGCATGTTCGCGGACGATCTCCAGCCAGCGGGCGTAAAGCATTGCGGGTGAGATTTGGCGCCGCTAGCGTTTCCCGCAAGCATGTTGTGCCGCCGCCTAGAGAGACGTGGAACGGTCGGGACCCCGCTTCAGCAGGCGGGCATCGCTTTGTTGCTCTCGCTCCTGCTGCTCGGCACGACGGGCTGCGCAACCACCGCGAACCGTCCCGCCGCCGAACGCAGATTCGTGATGGAGGAGGACTCGTTTGCCTATGCGAACGAACTGCTGTGGGACTACCGCGTGGACCCCGGGACGGGCAGGGTGGTGACCGAATCGCGCGAACCGAAGCCCGAGTTCCACCACCAGTGCTTCGTGATGGCGCGTGCCGCCCGGCAGTTCTTTGATTTCGCGGAGTTCGCGCCCGGGGCGCCGCGGCCGGACGAAGCGGTTCTGCGCGACCAGATCGAGAAGGTGCTGGAACGTGATCCGCGGAGTGATCCGGCCCGCCGCGGGCGCGTGGTGATTCCCGGTTATGCCAGCCTGCGCGAGCTCAGCCGTGAGCAGGAGGCACTGCTCAAGGACGCCTGCGGCGGAAGCTGGCAGAGCTTCGTGCAGCGCGGTCACTGGAGGATCGTGCTGCCGTTCAGTGGCCGGCATCAGGCACGCATGGCAACCCGGCTGCGCGCCGAACTGGACCGGGGCATCGTTCCGGCCATTCACCTGGTGCGGTTTCCGCAGCTGACCATCAATCACGCGATGCTTGTCATCGACGTCGAGGAGGGGCCGGAAGAGATCCGGTTCATCTGCTACGATCCCAATGATCCGGCGGCGCCGCGGGTGGTCTCGTATCGGAAGGAGGACCGTCGTTTTCATCTGCCCATGACGAATTACTTTCCGGGCGGCCGGGTAAACGTGTTCGAGGTCTACCGGAACTGGCTATATTGACTGGCGGACCGCACGACGGCGGACGGTTGTGAAGTCCGGTCACTTCGGCGCGCTTGACGGTCGGAACCTTCGACCGTTCAATGTCGGCCATGCCTCTCTCCGACACGCGCAGCAGCCTCCATCACGCCCTGATCGCCAGCGCCGAAGCCGCACCGGAAAAGACCGCCATCTTCTGGGGCGACGAGGAGATTCACTACGGTGTGTTGCGCGACCGCGCCCTCCGCTTCGCGGGGGCGTTGGTGACCGCCCATGGAGTGAAGGCGGGCGACCGCATCGGCCTCTGGTTGAAGAACTGTCCCGAGTTTGTGGCCGCCTACTACGGCATCCTGCTGGCCGGCGGCGTGGTGGTGCCGATCAACAACTTTCTCAAGCCGGCCGAGGTCGAGCACATTCTGGAGGACGCCGGCGCGAGGCTGGTGCTGGCGGATCCCGAGCTGATACGTGCGGCGTCCGGGCTCGCGGCACGGCTGACCTCCGTCCGTTTCGTTGCACTGAACGAGCTGACAGCCGAGGCATTGCGGGAGCCGGTTCAACGGAGGCGGGAGGATCTGGCGGTGATCGTTTACACCTCCGGCACCACCGGTCGATCCAAGGGTGCCATGCTCACCCACGGCAACCTGCTGCACAACGTCTCCAGCTGCGAGGTGGTGCTTGAAGCCGAAAAGGTTGACCGGTTTGCCGTCATGCTGCCGCTCTTCCACAGCTTCATGATGACGGTGGGAATGATCCTGCCTTTGACACTGGGTGGATCGATGGTGCTGGTCCGGTCGCTGAACCCGCCGAAGAACGCGATCATGGAGATCATCCGCCACAAGGCCACCATTCTGCCGGCGGTGCCGCAGTTCTTCCGGGCGCTGGCCGGGGCGGGCATCCGCGATGGACTGCCCGTCCGCCTCTGCATCAGCGGCGGTGCGCCGTTGCCGGGCGAGATCCTGCGTGAGTTTGAGGAGAAGATGCCCATCCCGCTGATCGAGGGCTACGGACTCAGCGAAGCGAGCCCCGTCGTGAGTTTGAATCCCATCAGGGGAAACCGAAAGGCCGGCTCCATAGGAGTGCCGATCGCCAACGTCGAGGTCGCGGTCTGGGACGAGGAGTGCAGGCCGCTCGGCGTGCGGGAGGTCGGCGAGATCGTCGTGCGCGGCGGCAACGTGATGGCCGGCTACTGGAACCAGCCCGAAGCGACGGCGCAGGCCCTGCGCGACGGCTGGCTGCTCACCGGCGACATCGGTTATCGCGACGAGGACGGCTATTTCTTCATCACCGACCGCAAGAAGGAC
>DNDP01000235.1:394-599 GCA_003484235.1 Verrucomicrobiales bacterium | reverse complement strand
AGAAGGACATGCTGCTCGTCAATGGGATCAATGTTTACCCCCGCGAGATTGAGGAGGTCATCTACCGTTTCCCCGGCGTGCGCGAGGCCGCGGTGGTGGGCCGGAGCGACCCACGCCGTGGCGAGCAGGCTGTCGCGTTCGTCGCCCCCAAGGAGGGTGAAAAGATTGACACCAAGGAACTGGGGGCGTTTTTGAAATCCCGGCT
>DNDP01000235.1:0-134 GCA_003484235.1 Verrucomicrobiales bacterium | reverse complement strand
GCAAGATCATCGAAATCCCGGCGCTGCCGCGCAATGCGACCGGCAAGGTTCTGAAGACGGCCCTGCGGGAGCACCCGTTGCTGGGGTCCGTGGAACGTGGCTGAGGTACGCCGGCGGAAAAGTGCTTGCCGTAC
>DNDP01000058.1:2144-2663 GCA_003484235.1 Verrucomicrobiales bacterium | reverse complement strand
CCTCCCACCAGATCAGCCAAGGAATCAGCAGCGCGGACGGCAGCTTGGTTCACGGCATCATGCACCGGCGCGAGCCTGACTTTGGGAATGCGGCCTACTGGTTCCGGCGGGTGGGCGATCATCCCATCTTCCCGCGATTGGCGGAGGAAGCGGCCAAACTTGGCGCCGGTTCGGAGTTTACGACCCGGTTGGTCAAGGACGGTCGCTGGAATCCTTACGCCATGATCGACGCGTGCGAGGCGGTGGAGGTGGAGGCCGACGATGAATCGGACGCCGCCTTCCTTCGCGAGGTGCAGGCGATCGAGTTCCGGCTTCTGCTGGAACGGTTCAGCCGGATGTGAGCGCCGGTTTCGCGCGTGATCCTGTGCCGGATTTTCCGCCGCCGGTGACCGTCTCCAACCGCCCATTGTTTTCCGCAGTTCATGAACGAGTTTCAAACCACGCTGGCCGCCGTGCTCCCGGTGTTCACCATCGCCGGGCTCGGTTACCTCATGCGGCGGCTCAACTGGCTCACCGCCG
>DNDP01000058.1:0-1794 GCA_003484235.1 Verrucomicrobiales bacterium | reverse complement strand
GACTCGATCCTCGGCAACGCCGCGCTCCGGCAGGCGGACAACCTCCTCCTCCCGCCGTTGGTCGGCTTCGGCACGGTGGCCCTCGGCACCTGGATCAGCTTTGCCGTGCGCTGGTGGACCGGGCTGAAGACCGGGCCGGAACGTCGGACCTTCGCCTTCCTCACCGGCACCTACAACTACGGCTACGTGCCGATCCCCCTCGCGCTCTCGCTCTTTGACCGCGAGACCGCCGGCGTGCTGATCGTCCACAACCTCGGCGTGGACATCGCGCTGTGGACCATCGGCCTGACCATGCTCGGTGGCATCAAGCTGAGGGATTCCTGGCGACATCTCCTCACGCCGCCGTTGATCACCATCCTGATCGGCGTGTCGCTCAACCTTGGCGGGGCCGCACCCCATGTGCCGGGCTTCGTCATGACGACCTTCAAGGCACTGGGCGCCTGCGCCATCCCGATGGGCATCGTATTGATCGGCGCGACCGTGGCCGATCTCCTGCCCGAGTTTCACCCGGGCAAGGGCGGGCGGGTGATGGCGCTCAGTTGCGCCTTGCGACTCGGAATCCTCCCGGTGCTCTTCCTCCTGCTCGCCAAGTGGGGACCGTTCTCGATCGAACTGCAGCGCGTCATCCTCCTGCAGGCGGCGATGCCGGCGGCGGTATTTCCGATCATCATGGCCAAACACTACGGCGGCGACACGTCGACGGCATTGCGGGTTGCCATTGCGACGTCCCTGGTCGGCATGGTGACGATCCCTTTCTGGATCCGGGCGGGAATGAAGTTCCTCGGTCTCTAGCCCGTGTCAGCCGGCGGAATTGCCGGTGGCTGGCGCAGGTGTGTCGTGGAATGGTCAGTCGGCGTTTGTGCGGTCCCGCAGTGCACGCAGCGTCTTCACCAGTCGCTCGGTAGCCGCCGGAACCTTCCCGACCAGATGGGCGAACCCCACCACCAGCGGCTCGGGCTCGGGCCGGATCGGGCGGACCTTCAACCGCTCTCCGGCCTGCCGGCGGAAGACGCTGGGGACGATGGCGACGCCCCGCCGGGCTTCGACCGCCGCGATGACGCTGGGCCCGCTGTCGCATTCCTCAGCGATCTCCGGCACGCGACCCACCGGCGCAAAAGTCCTCGCCAGCAGTTCGTGATACTCCCCGTAATCCGACTTGGACAACACCACCAGCTTCTCCGCGAGCAGGCGGTCGAGTTTGACCGAGGCCTGGCGTGCCAACGGATGAGCCGAGGCCATCGCCACACAGAGCGGGTAGGTGATGAGCGGCTCGAAAAAGATGCCGCGCATCGGGTTGTCGAGGGGCCGGACGAGCAGGGCGGCGTGCAACGTGCCGTCGCCCAGTCCCTGCAGCATCTCGGCGGTGGAATTGTCATGCAGCACGACGCGCACGCCCGGGGCGGCGTTCTGGAAGGCGTGCAATGCCCGCGGCAGCAGCTCGGACGTCGGCGACGGTGCGTAGCCCAGGTGCAGTTCGCCGCCTTCGCCCTTGGCGACATCCCGCGCCGCTTTGACCGCCTCATCGACCCTGATCAGCACCCCGCGCACCTCCGTCGCGAACACCCGGCCCGCTTCCGTCAGCCGCACCGACTTGGCGCTCCGTTCCAGCAGTTGAAAGCCGAGTTCCTCCTCCAGGTCGCGGATCTGCCGGCTCAACGCCGGCTGCGACACGTGCAGTTTCGCCGCCGCCCGCGAGACGTTTTCGGCCTCGGCCACCGCCACGAAGTATCGAAGGTGTCGCAGTTCCATTCAGCGTGAGTATGCGTAATGGCTATGCTGAGGCAAGAAACATGG
>DNDP01000372.1:5013-5523 GCA_003484235.1 Verrucomicrobiales bacterium | reverse complement strand
AATCGCCCCGGACGACCCCTCTTGTTTTGGTTGGCTGAAATGACGATCTGAGCCGACAGCGAACCGGCGGCAAGAAGCGCGACGGCGGCACTTGACACGATTACGGGAACGCTCATAGCTGGGATGCCCCGAGCCAAACAGAATCCCGCCGTCAGGTAAACGCCCAAGTTGTCCGGTGAAACTCCGCTTTACATTGCGTGATGCTGCCGCCATCTTGCGCCGCGTTTTATGGACAAATTCTGGAGCATATTTGCAATGCCCATCGGGCTGTTCATCTGCTTTTTCCCGGCGCTGATCGTCTGGCTTGGCATGGAGCTGAAGGCGAAGGACCGGGACAAGGACGGAAAGTAGCGCTGCCCTGGCCTGCCGAAACGTCACCGTGCCCGCTGTCGTTTCGCGCGCGATGACATGGATCCCAAGCAGCAATTTGATTTCTGGTACGCGCTGAACCACTCGGAGGTTCTGGTGCGTCCCGAGCAGTCGCTGGAGAGCTTCGGCACCACGTCGGTG
>DNDP01000372.1:4288-4795 GCA_003484235.1 Verrucomicrobiales bacterium | reverse complement strand
GAGCTTCGGCACCACGTCGGTGCATTATCATCTCGTCACCGAGCTGATGGATTCCACCGAGCAGGTCCGGGTGCGGGAAGGAAAGATCCACGCCTACCGGCCGCAGATCGTCACCCCCTCCAGCTTCATGGAATCGCTGCTCGAGGGATTCGACGAAGCGCAGGCAGGCGCCTATCTCAGCTGGCTCCGTGAGCACGAGAATGACCTGCTGATCCTCAAGTATGGATTCAAGATCCGGAAGGAGGCCATCCGGACGCACCTCGTCAATGACCGGCTGGAACTCGTCGTCGACCGCCTGCGAAACGAGATCACCGAACGGGGCGGGGGACTGCAGGCGCTGATCCGCGGGGTCGAGGAGCCGTGGGAGGTCTGCCTCGTAAAATTGATGGTGGAACTGGTGCAGCGCTCCGCCGGTCTCAATGTCCGCGACCTCCGGCGCGATCCCACCGGCACCCGCCAGGAGATTGACCGCGCCTTCCTCGAGGCCAGCCGCGACCGCTCCAAGAT
>DNDP01000372.1:3804-3934 GCA_003484235.1 Verrucomicrobiales bacterium | reverse complement strand
TGCCGTTCCGTTCGCCGGCCAACTCTCTTCTTGTCCCGGAACCGGCTCCTGCTAATTTCCGCGCCCCTGTGAGTTTGCAAGAACACATCAACCGCCGCCGGACGTTCGCGATCATCTCCCACCCGGACGC
>DNDP01000372.1:0-3473 GCA_003484235.1 Verrucomicrobiales bacterium | reverse complement strand
CGACTGGATGGAGCTCGAGCGCAAGCGCGGCATCTCGGTCAGTTCGACCGTGCTGCAGTTCGAGTACGGAGGATTCTTCATCAACCTGCTGGACACCCCGGGTCACAAGGATTTCTCCGAGGACACCTATCGCGTGCTCACCGCCGTGGACTCGGTCATCATGGTCATCGACTCCGCCAAGGGCATCGAGACCCAGACTCGCAAGCTGTTCGAGGTCTGCCGCCAGCGCGGCGTGCCGATCTTCACCTTCATGAACAAGTGCGACCGCCCGATGCGGGACCCGCTGATGCTGCTGGACGAACTGGAAAAGGTGCTCGGCATCGGCGCGTTCCCGGTGAACTGGCCGATCGGGACGGATGGCGACTTCAAGGGGGTCTACGACCGGCATTCCAGGCAGGTCCATCTCTTCGAACGAACGGTTGGCGGCCAGTATCGCGCGCCGGTTTCGGTCGGTGGCATTGGCGATCCGGTCATTCGTGGCCGGCTGGACGACCAGACCTTTCACCGCGTCTCCGAGGAACTCGGCATGCTGGATCTCGCGGGCGAGAGCTTTGATCTCGACGCCGTCCTCGCCGGCACCACCACGCCGGTCTTCTTCGGCAGCGGCGTCAACAACTTCGGCGTGCAACTGCTGCTCGACGGTTTCCTGAAGTACTCGCCCGGACCGGCGGCCAGGCGCAGCGTTGTAGGACAGGCTTACAGGCAGTCAGGTGCGGCGTCCGCTCGTAGCAATGGTGCGGAATCGACTGGTGGCTCGGACGCGCCACCTGACAGGCAAGATGCCTGTCCTAGCATGGTGCAACCCGCCCACGACGCCTTCTCCGGTTTCATCTTCAAGATCCAGGCGAACATGGACCCGAAGCACCGCGACCGGATAGCCTTCGTCCGGATCTGCTCCGGCAGGTTCGAGCGCGACATGACGGTCGTCCACGCACGTACGGGGAAGAAGGTCCGGCTCAGCAGCTCGCACAAGCTTTTCGGCAACGAACGCGAGACGGTCGATGAAGGTTACGCGGGCGACATCATCGGCCTGGTCGGCCACTCGGAGTTTGGCATTGGCGACACGCTGACCACCGATCCGGCGATCGCCTACAATGAAATCCCGCGGTTCACGCCCGAGACGTTCTGCTACCTGCACAATCCGAACACGGGAAAGTACAAGCAATTCCGGCAGGGCCTCGACCAGCTGCTGCAGGAGGGCGTGGTGCAGGTGCTGCACCTGCGCGACTCGGCGGTGAAGGTGCCGTTGCTGGCGGCGGTCGGCCCGCTGCAGTTCGAGGTCGTGCAATACCGGCTGGAGGCCGAGTACGGCGCGCCTTCGCGCCGTGAGGATGCGCCGTTCAACGTCGTCCGCTGGCTGCCGGCCGGTCTGAAGGACGACGATCTCGACGCCCTTGTCCTGCCTTCGGGTGCGCGCATCGCCTACGACACCGACAACCATCCCTGCGTCCTCTTCTCGAGCGAGTGGTCGGCCAACTACTTCGTGGAGACCAACCCCAAGTTCCCGCTGGCAGCGCTTCCACCGGTGAAAGAAGTTGCATAGCCGCGAATGGAGCACCTTTCCCGAGAGGATGAAGGTTCTGCCGTGAATCTCACGAGTTGGCGCTAGTTGGCGGGATTCGCGTAAAATCTCTCTGCCTTGACTACGATTCGTTCACATGCCTGAAGCCGCTCCCACCTTGCTGACCGCCAAGGACCTCGTCGTTCGCTTCAACGACCGCGTGATCCTTGACGGCGCCACGCTCTCGATCCATGAGGGCGAACGGCTCGGGCTCGTCGGCCGCAACGGCTCGGGCAAGTCCACCTTCCTCAAGATCCTCGCCGGCGAGGCGCACGCCGATTCCGGCGACGTCGCCCAGCGCAAGGAGCTGCTGGTCGGCTACCTCTCACAGGATTTCACTCTCGATCCAGCGCTGAACGTCCTCGAGAACATCCGCGCCGGCGCCACCCACGTGCTGGACGCGATCAGCGAGTTCGAGTCGTTGTCGGCAATGTCCCACCGCCACGAGGAGGTTGAACACTTCATCCAGCTCCACGACGGCTGGAACCTCGACACCCGCATCGCCACCGCGATGTCGAAGCTCAACTGCCCGGCGGCCGACCGTGACATCGGCACGCTCTCGGGCGGGGAGAAGCGGCGCGTGGCACTCTGCCGCGCGCTAATCTCGCAGCCCGACCTGTTGATCCTCGATGAACCGACCAACCATCTCGACGCCGAGTCGATCGAGTGGCTGGGCGAGTTTCTGAAGAGCTATCCCGGCGCGATGCTGCTGGTGACGCACGACCGCTACTTCCTCGACGAGATCACGCAGAGCATCGTCGAGCTGGCGAACGGCCAGTTCTACCGCTACGAGGGCAACTACACCGATTACCTCGTCGGCAAGGCCGAGCGCGAGGCCGCCGCCGAGGTCGTCGAGCACAAGCGCCAGATGTTCCTTCGCCGCGAACTCGAGTGGGTGCGGCGCGGCCCCAAGGCTCAGACCTCGAAGTCCAAGGCGCGGCTCGACCAGTTTTTCGCCGTGCAATCGCAGGACGTCGTGAAGTCCGATGGCGAGGTCGATCTCGTCATCCCGCCGCCGCCGCCGTTGGGCAATCGCGTGGTCGATCTGGAGAACGTCGCCGGCGAGATGGGCGGGCAGCGGTTGTTCAGCGGCTTGTCGCTGTCGTTCGCCGGCGGACAACGGCTCGGCATCACCGGGCGCAATGGTCTGGGAAAGACCACGTTGCTCAGGATCATCCTCGGCCAGCTCGATCCCGCGGAGGGCACGGTAAAGACCGGCCAGCTCGTGAAGTTCAACTACGTCGATCAGGGCCGGCTGCAGTTGAACGAGGACAAGACCGTGTTCGAAGAGGTGAGCGACGGCACCGAATACGTGATCTGGGGCAACGACCGGCTGTCGTTGCGCGGTTATCTGAAACGCTTCCTGTTCGCCGACGACCGCATCGACACCAAGGTGCGGCACCTGAGCGGCGGCGAGCGGAGCCGGTTGCTGCTCGCGCGCATCCTGAAGAACGGCGGCAACTTCCTGATCCTCGACGAGCCGACCAACGATCTCGATCTGCAGACCTTGCGCGTGCTGGAGGAGGCGTTGATCAGCTTCCCGGGCGTCGTGGTGGTGGTCAGCCACGACCGCTATTTCCTGAACCGCGTCTGCACGGACATCCTGGCGTTCGAGGGCGACGGCGTGGTGACCCACAGTGCCGGCAACTGGGACTACTACGTGGAGAAACGGAAACGCGCGCTCACCGAAGCCGAGTCCTGGCGCAAGGCCGCCGGTGAATCACGACCGACGACCGCGAAACCCGTCGCCGTGCCGAAGGCCGTCAAGGCGCGCAAGCTGACGTTCAAGGAGAAGCAGGAACTCGAAGGGATGGAGGAACGCATCCTGGAAGCGGAGGAAAACGTCGCCCGGATCGAAGCGCTTTTTGCCGACCCGGAGTTCCACCAGAAGCACGGCCAACGCACCGCCGAG
>DNDP01000373.1:8891-9547 GCA_003484235.1 Verrucomicrobiales bacterium | reverse complement strand
TTGGTGCTCTCGGGTCCTGGCAGTGCCAATGGACCAGATCGCCTTGCAGGAGGGAAGAAGTTCCTTCGGTCGGGCGAATGAGGATGGCGGGGATTCCTCTTTGAAGGGCGATCTTGGCCGGAGCGACGGCGCTCAGTTGTGCATCGGCCGTGCTGCCCATGGCCGCCAGCAGGATCGCAGGCACCTGAGGACACCCTGGTTGCTCTTCAGAAACGAGTTCACGCACATTCACCTGCTGGCTTTTGAGCCAGCCGAACAGGTCGTCTGGCAGCCTGTGGGCAAGCAGGGTTTTCCCGGCAAGCAGCCTGGAGAGGCGTTCCCGGGGCAGAGGCGGCAGAGCCAGCAATGCGACGTGTCCGTGGCGGGCAGGTGATTGGCCCAGATCCCAGCGGAGACGGAAGCGGGTGGGCTCGGTAACCGGAGGCATTTCAGTCTCAAACTGAACGGTCAGATCCGCGCCTGCAGTCAGGTTGCTCCTCGTCAAAGTAATCGCACTCACTGGAGCAGCCAGCGAGCCGGCCTCCTGCCAGAGTCTCACCAGCAGGGTGAGATTGGTCGGCATCGCTGTCGGAGCGCTGACTCGCAGCGCGAGTGTCAGCGGCCTTCCGGCGGCGACGAAGCGCACCTCGTCACTGGGCCCGAGATCACCCAGGAGG
>DNDP01000373.1:7737-8710 GCA_003484235.1 Verrucomicrobiales bacterium | reverse complement strand
AGGGCAGTGGTTGCCGACGCTGGAGACTGGCCGGTGGCCAACGCGAGACAGAGTGGCACCCAGTTCACAGTTTTGCCTCCAGGGAGCGGGCCTCGAGACGGATCTCCACGTCGCCATGCGTTTCATCCGGCAACCATGGTCCCGTGCTCGACACGAGAATGACTTCTCCGGCACCGGTTTCCAGCACATCATAATCGGTCCCGAAAATATCGATGGAATGGCCACTGGTGGTTAAAAAGACTTCGCAGCGGTCGTTGCGGCACACACGGATCATCAATGGTGTCTCGGCGGTCATCGCCTTGCTGTCGGTCAGCAGCAGTTCGGGCGACCCGTTGCGCCAGTGCAGTGTGATCCCCTGGTTTGGAAACAGTGTCCGAATCTCCTGCCAGTAGACGCCAAGGGCTGATTCAGCGATGGGGTTGGCTGCAGGTGTCGCGTGCCGGGGCGCTGAAAGTTGCACCCATGCAAGCAGGAGAGTGAGCAGGGCGACCGCTGCGGCCACGGCCAAGCGGATTCGGAGGGCGCCATGATGGACCACTGCCGTTCCTTCAGTGCTGCTGCGCCGGATGGCAAGGATGACTCCGGCAACAAAATCCGCCTCATCGTCGTGGTTCCGCATCGGCGCCCGCCACTGTCTGAGCAGATCGTCCAAGGGATCCGATGGCTGGTGGCGATTCATTGGCCGTCCGGATTTGGTGGGTTGTTGAGCAGGCGTGACAAGGCCCTTTTCAACCGCCGCCGAGCCATGAAGACCCGCCATGAAACGGTTGTTTCGGCACAGCCCATCGCCGCCGCGGCCTCCGCGTGGTTCAATTCTTCGTATACCGTGAGCATGATTGCGGCCCGGAGTTTCGGAGGCAGTGCTTGAACCGCCTCATTCACCCGGGCCGCAATCTCACCGTCCTTTTCCCCCTCCCCTGCGGCATCATGCTGCATGTGCAGATGAAGTTCGTTCAATGGAGCACCGTCACGA
>DNDP01000373.1:0-7583 GCA_003484235.1 Verrucomicrobiales bacterium | reverse complement strand
CACCGTCACGACGGTCTCGTCTCCACTGCAGGCAGACGTTGACCGTCACCCGTCGCAGCCAGGCTCCGAATGGGGCGTCCTCGCGCTGGGTGCCGATATTCTGCCAGGCCCGGACAAAAGCCTCCTGCGCCAAATCGGCCGCGTCGGCGGCGTTTCCGGAGAACCGATATGCGAGCTGGCGGACCATTGGCTGATGCAAACGCACGAGCTCTTCGAAGGCCGACAGGTCGCCCCTCTTGCTGCGAAGGACCCATTCCTTCAGCTCGCCCGTATCGGCTTTCATGCTCGTTTAGGAGGATTGATTCGCTTTCCCTGAAAATCCTTTGCGGAAAATCCGAAAANNTCGAACAGCTCGAGCTTCTGCGAGACGTTCATGGGCACGGCGAGCGCCTGATTGCCGTCGCGGAGGTCCACGCTGCACCAGATGGGTGCGCGGGCGAGCGTGCGACCGGGCCACTGGCGATCCGGCAGATGGATCGGCGGAAAGGGCCGGTATTTCGTGGCTGGATTCTTCAACATGATCGGTTCCGGTTCTGATTTCGACCCACGGCGTCAGCCGGTGCGGGCAAACAAAAACCCCACCGCCGGCCGGGCAGTGGGGTTGAAATCGATTCAAATGGATCAAACCCCGACTGCGGCGCCGGTAAGCAGCAGCGCGTTGCTCAGTGCCAGTCGAAGTTTGATGACGTTCATTGGCAAGGAGAAGTAAACGACCCCTCCGGCAGGGTCAATGGAATTCTCGGTGATGGCCTGAGCCGGTGCTCACTCCGGTGGCAGCCAACGGGGACCCAGGAGCCTCTTCCAGTTGGTGGTGGCGAGGATCACTCCGGAGACAATCAGGGTGAGTGCGATCCACACATTGGCAGTAACCGGCTCGCGAAAGAACAGCCATGTCCAGAAAACAGTCCACATGGGGATGATGTTGTTGTACAGGTAGACCTTGCTGGTGGGCCAGTGCATGAGCGCATTGGACCAGAGTGCGAACGAAAAAATGCCCGGACCAAGCACGCTGTAGAGGAAGATCAATGAGGCGTCCAGCCGCAAGACTACGCCGACCGTTTCCACTTCCCAGATCGTCAACGGGATCATCCACACTCCGGCCCGCCACATGGAATGGGCGGTCAGTTCGACACTGGAAATATGTGGAGTCAGGCCCCGGGAGAGGTGACCGAAGACCGCCCAAAGCAAACTGGAAGCAAGGCCGGTCGCTTCTCCGAGCCACTGGTCACCGCCAAGTCGAAGCGACGGCCAGAACAGGACCATGGCGCCGGCGATTGCCAGCATGGCGGCCACCCACCGCAGCGGGCCTCCCGGGGCGGATCGACCCTCAATCAGCAGCGCCCAGACGGGCGAGGCTCCAAGGTAGAGCGCCACGTTGGCCGGCGATGTCAGCTTGATGGCCACCATGAACGCGATGACATAGGCGGCCAAACAGAGGCCAGTCTGGGTCCAAAGGCGACCGCGAATCTCCTCCGGACAACCGGTCGGAATTCCAAGCCAGCGGGTTCGGTGGATCAACAGCAGGAGCAGTCCGCCGCAGATCAGAAAACGCAGCGAACTGATGAAGACCGGGGGCCAAAACTGGACCAGGTGCTTCATGCCGGCGTTGTTCGCCCCCCAAAGCATTGTGGCAAAGATCAGCGAGGCAGCAATCGCACCGTTGTTCCGCACGGAAAACACGGTCGCGAGTCAGGCAGGAAAGCCGGGGCAGGGAAAGCCTGATCCGCCCCCGGTTCGTCTCCGCCGGCTGCAAGCATGGGTTCACGATTTTGTTTTGCATGTGTTCCGTTGCCACTACTCTCGGAACATGTACCGACCGCGCCGCCTGCTCGCCGCCATTTGTGGAATGGCGTTGCTGGGCGTCGGCTGTCGTCCGCCACAGGGCGGACACGAAAACGCCTCGTCGGTGCCCGCCGGGAACGCAAACCCTTCCGCCACGAATCCTCCATCGAACTCGACTGTGAACAGCGCATCCACCCACGCCGCCAACGCGACCCATCACCACACCAACCGTCTCGCCCAGGAGAAGTCCCCCTATCTGCTCCAGCACGCCCACAATCCCGTCGATTGGCATCCGTGGGGCGAAGAGGCGTTCGCCCAGGCAAAGGCGGAGAACAAACCGATCTTTCTGAGCATCGGCTACTCGACCTGCCACTGGTGCCACGTGATGGAGCGGGAGTCGTTCGAGGACGAGAAGGTGGGCGCCTACCTGAAAGAGCACTTCATCAGCATCAAGGTGGACCGGGAGGAGCGGCCGGATGTGGACAAGATTTACATGACTTATGTGCAGGCGACGACCGGCAGCGGAGGCTGGCCGATGACCGTTTTCCTGACCCCCGACCGCAAGCCGTTCTACGGCGGCACCTATTTCCCGCCGGAAAGCAAGTTTGGCCGGCCGAGTTTCATGGAACTGCTCGCCCGCATTCGCGAGCTGTGGACCACGCGCCAGGATGAACTCATCGCGTCGGCGGAAAACATGACCCTGCAGATTGCCGCCCACATGTCGAATGAGGCTGCGACCAAGCCGAAGCTCAATCCCGACCTCCTGCGGGAGGCGGTGATGTCCCTGCGCCGGAACTACGATCCGGTCAACGGCGGGTTCGGCGGGGCGCCGAAGTTTCCCACGCCGGCAATTCCTTCGTTCCTCCTCCAGCAGGGTGCACGGCACGGTGATCAGGAACTGATCGACATGATCGTTCACACCGGGGAGCGGATGGCGGCCGGCGGCATCTATGATCAGCTGGGTGGCGGGTTTGCGCGTTATTCCGTCGACGCCCGTTGGCTGGTGCCGCATTTCGAAAAGATGTTGTATGACAACGCGCAGCTGCTGGACCTCTACCTCGACCTGTATCTGCAGACCGGCCGGCAGCGTTTTGCCGGAGTCGCCCGCGACATACTCCGCTACATTCTGCGGGACATGACCCATCCAGAAGGAGGATTCTACTCGGCCGAAGACGCGGACAGCGAGGGATACGAAGGCAAGTTCTACGTGTGGACGATGTCCGAGTTGAAGGAACTCCTCACTGCGGAGGAACTGCCGGTCGTGGTTCGGCATTTCGGCATCACCGAGCGTGGCAACTTCGAGGACCACAGCCATCCCGATCCGCTGCCCAACCAGAATGTCCTGAGCATCGTGGATCCCAGGCTCACCGACGCCGAGGCGGGCCTGATCAAATCGGCCGAGAAGAAGATGCTCGCCGTCCGGGACGAGCGGATCCGTCCCCATCTTGACGACAAGGTGCTGGCCTCGTGGAACGGCCTGTTGCTTGGCCCGCTGGCGCGGGCGGCGGTCGTGTTGGACGAACCGAAGTATGCTGCGGCGGCAGAGAAGAACCTGGCCTTTCTCAAGAACAGTCTATGGGATTCAGAGACCAGGACCCTCTATCATCGCTGGCGCGAGGGTGAACGCGACTCGGTGCAGCTGCTCGATGCCTACGCCTACCTCCTGAATGGAGTGATCACCCTGTATGAGGCCACGCTGAATCCGGAGCATCTCGCTTTCGCGATGGAGTTGGCCGAGGGAATGATCGGGCGGTTTCACGACGCCGAGAAGGGAGGTTTCTGGCAGAGCACAGGGACGAAGGACCTCATCATCCGGGTCAAGGAAGACTACGACGGCGCCCAGCCATCCGGAAACTCCGTGGCGATTCTCGGTCTGGCGCGGTTGGGCCACATCACCGGCGAGGCACGTTTCGGCGAGATTGCCGGGAGTTCGCTGGAGTTCTTCGCCGATCGAATGGACCGGTCGCCCTTCGGCACCGCCTTCATGCTGCAGGCGCTGGACTTCGTCCTCGATGAGCCCGCCAGGGTCGTCATCACCGGCGATCCGCAGTCGAAGGAGGTTCGGCGACTCATTGTCGCCAGCCACGGCGTCTATCAGACTGCGAAGGTGGTGCTGAGCAACCAGGGGCCGGTCGAGGAGTTTGCGAAGAGCATCAAGACCGGCAGGGAACCGGAGGCCTACATCTGCACCGGCCAGAGCTGCCAACCGCCCACCCGGGAGCCGGAAAAGATCCAGGCGTTCCTGCGAAAACGATCGTGAACGGCGCTCAGATGTAATACATCTCCGCCTTGCGTCCGATGGCGTCGAGCAGTTGCTGGAAGTTCATCTTCGAGGCTGTTTCGTCAACCGTGTTGCGCAGCCTCTTCCAGACGTCACGCAGTTCGGAGGGACATTTCGGATCATTGATTGCCGGAGAATCGAAGACCTCGCCGTGGACCGCCTTGAGAATGTCCGCTAGAGTGATCTCAATCGGCGGGCGGGCAAGCAGGTAGCCCCCTTCCTTGCCGCGGACGCTCTTCACGATCCGCTGCGATTTAAGCTCGATCAGGATTTGGACGAGGTAGTTCGCAGGCACGCCCTGTTCGCCTGCGAGGTCCTCGACCCGGATGGCCTTGTTGGAGTGGAAGTGCCGGGCCAATCCCAGCACCGCCCTCGCGGCGTAGTCACTTTTGACGGACAGCTTCAAGGGAACGGAGGTTAGAAAATCTGGTGGCAGGCGGCAAACCAATTAACCCACTCCACCGCCGCCGCCCTGCCATGAGCCGCCGGCCGATGCTTCCAACGCCGTTTCGACTCTTGACGCCCAAGGCCGTTCTCTTCTGTATTCCCGCTTTCTTGTACGGCCATGGCCTTGATTGTTCAGAAATACGGTGGCACCTCGGTGGGAAATACCGAGCGGATTCGCAACGTTGCCCGGCGGGTCGCGGGCTACCGCGCGCAGGGTGACCAGGTGGTGGTGGTCGTGTCCGCGATGAGCGGAGTGACCGACAATCTCATCAAGCTCGCGCGCGAGATCGTGCCGCTCCCCAGCGACCGCGAGATGGACATGCTGCTGGCCACGGGCGAGCAGACCACCATCGCCCTCACCGCAATGGCGCTGCATGCGCTCGATCTGCCGGCGATCTCGTTGACCGGCGCCCAGGCGGGCATCGTCACCGATGGCGTCCATTCCAAGGCGAAGATCCGCAACATCACACCGCAGCGGATTCACGAGCTGCTCAACGCGGGCAACGTGGTCATCGTCGCCGGCTTTCAGGGCCAGACCCACGAGGGCCACATCACCACCCTGGGCCGCGGGGGATCCGATCTCACCGCCATCGCCCTGGCCGCCGCGCTGGAGGCCGATCTCTGCCAGATCTACACGGATGTGGACGGCGTCTACACGGCCGATCCGCGGGTGGTGAAGAACGCCCGCAAGCTGCCCGAGGTCGCCTACGACGAAATGCTCGAACTCGCGAGCCTCGGCGCCAAGGTCATGCAGTCGCGCTCGGTCGAGTTCGCCAAGAAATTCGGCGTCGTGTTTGAAGTCCGATCCAGTCTCAACGACAACCCAGGAACGATTGTGAAAGAAGAAACCGAAAGCATGGAGAACGTCGTGATCCGCGGCGTGACGCTCGACAAGAACCAGGCGAAGGTGACGCTCGTTGCCGTTCCGGACAAACCGGGCGCCGCCAGCCGCATCTTCAAGGCCCTCGCCGCCCTCAACCTGAACGTGGACATGATCGTGCAGACCTCGAGCCACGGATCAGGCGCCAAGGCCACCGACATCTCCTTCACCCTCGACAAGCCGGACCTGCCCAAGGCACGGAAGACTCTTGATGCGCTGCAGCAGGAGATCGGTTTCACCGAGGCCATCGCCGACGAGGGCATCGGCAAGCTCTCGATCGTCGGCGTCGGCATGCGGAGCCATTCAGGCGTTGCCGCGAGGATGTTCGAAACGCTCGCCAGCAATTCCATCAACATCGACATGATCAGCACCAGCGAGATCAAGATCTCGGTGGTCATCGATCTGGACCGTGGCGAGGACGCGATGCGGGTCGTACATGACGCATTCCTCGGCGCCGGCGCATGACTGGACGTTGCAGGTCCCGCTTTTTCCGTCGGCGCAGGGGCTGTCAGAGCGTTTGCAGATAGGCGGCCAAGTCCGCCAGATCCCGCGCGTTCGTCCCCTTCATCAGTCCCACCGGCATCGTGGATTCCCTTGTCTGCCGCCGATGCACGACCTCGCTTTGAGGCAGGCGGATCGTCTCCCATTGCCCTGTATCCCCCTTTGATTGGTGCAGGATCAGCGTTTCGGGAGTCTGTAGCACAACGGCTCCGGAAAGGAGGCTTCCGTCACGCAGGGTGACGCGGAGAAGTTCCTCGCCGGGTGGGACGTCCTGATGCGGGAAGACGACGGCCCGCAGCATTCCGGCAGGGGACATGCGCTCATTCAAGCCCGAGAGCTGGGGGCCGAGCCCCGGTCCGCCCGCGTGGCAATCGGCGCAACGGTGGGTTTTGAACAGCGTGGCACCGTTCTGCGCCTTGCCTGTGACGAACGGCGCGTCGCGGATGGCCTGGTCCCAGAACTTGTAGGTCTCGACATCCATTCCAGAAAGTTCCAGCGCCGCCGCCGGGTGGCTGGTGGCGAACCAATGGAGGACGGGCCGGTAGATCAATTCGAGGCTGCGGCGGTCGGAGAATGACTCATCCACCTCCAACTGCAGGCCGCCATTTTTCCGCAGCCAGGCCAGCGCCGAAGTCCGCACGCCGGCGAACTCAGGCCGCGCGAGCGCATGTTGGAGAACCCGGATCACTGCGCCAATGGTCTGGGCCGGAGCATTGTCGGGCAGAGCGGTGAGCGCATCCAGCGCGGATTGCAGCGTGGCGCGGTCCGCTGATTCGAGCGCGGCCACGAACTTCTCACGGTCGGCCGCTGCCGGCTGCCGGGCGAGGGCCTGAATTATGGCTGATTGCAGTTCTGGCCGGCTCCACAGCACGCGAAGGCCGGTGAACAGTTTCTCCGAAGGTTTCCGCACGAGCAGATCAATGGTCTCCGCATTCCAGCGTTGGACGGAAAGACCCTCGGCGGCCTCCATGAACCGTTCGCGCGCGAAGTCGATGCGGGGCTCACCCAACGACTCACACAGGTACGCATGCTCGGGCGCGGGCAGCTGCCGGTTGCCGATCAGCGCCAAGCCGATATCCGGGTGCCGTTCGATCAGCTCCGTGGCCAGCTCGGTGACCCGCGTCTTCCAGTTGAGCCCGGGCATGTTGCCGGCATCGCCAATCTTGTTGTCGAGCCAGAGGAAAACTTCCGCAAGATTGGTGAGCCCCGGCGCCGGGCCGCCCGGGTTCAAACGGGCAAGGCAGGCGAGATAATGAATGTCCGAGGCCACCGGGCTTTGCACCCCGAACGCGCCGAGCATCCGAGTCGCCGTATCCGGATGGTTGTCGCCGAGTGCGGCGAGGGTCCGGGCCAGTTCCGCGTCCACCAGCGGGTTGCCCGAAGGAAAGAGGGGCCGCACCACCGTGAGCACTTCGGCGGCGACGTCCGGAAACGAAGCGGGATCCACGCGAAATTCAAACGGAGCGAGTGCCCGACTCGATGCCGCCACGGGGTGCGTGCCGCCAAACGCCTGCTGCAACAGCGCCAGGGCCATGACGCCAAGCTGGGGAGTGCCCTTCTCCGGTTGGCGAAGGATGGCCAGCGCCTCGCGCAACGCCACAAACTGCGGACGGTTCGTGACCGGAAAACGTATCAGCGACGCCCGGCCGGCGGCGAGCCGCGCCAGGGCGGGGGCTCCGCGTTGCCTCATCC
>DNDP01000101.1:4348-5122 GCA_003484235.1 Verrucomicrobiales bacterium | reverse complement strand
GGACCAGAGCGGGAGCAGTGCCAACACAGACCCATACGGAAAGTGTTGTGTTGACTACGCAAAGGCGTGGGCGGAGGAAATGGAGGCCAAGATCGCCGGGGGCGAAAAGCTGGAGGACATCGCGGACTCAGCGGGCCACGAGGTAGACAGGCGCCCAGGCTTCGGGATCACCGGCTTCATGTACGGCTGCGCGGTCGGGATGATCGCAAAGGCGTGGATTCACGGCGAGGCCCTGCGCCGCTGGCACAACCTAAAAACGCAGATCGGCACGGAGGGAGAGAAGGCGAACGAGAGCGGCGGCGTCCTCAACCCCGCCTTGATTAACATATCGGAAACAAACAACCCCGTAAGCGAAAGGAAGGTATAAAAGGCGATGCTGTACACCGTGGAAGTTTCGACCGACGACGGCCGAACGTGGAGCCCGAAATCTCGTCACTCGTTCCTAACGGCGGCGATCGACGCTATCCCTCTGAATGAGATGGGGGCCGGGGACCGTTGTCGCATCACAGACCAGCGCGGCAAAGTGGCCAAGAGTGACGGAATCCCGTTGACGTGGACCCAGGGCGGCATCCGTCCGATCCCGGAGATGAGAGGATGAGGCGGGCCATCACGGCGTTTTGCGTCTGGCAGGCCGGCTTTGACGCCGGCCGCGGGTCGTGGGGGGTCATGGCCGCATGGCTGGCGGTCTGCATCCTGTGGGAAATCCACCTGGCACACGAACCGAGGCATCACTACCGCCGACGCCGGCCATGACCCCGGAAACACGCGACGGAA
>DNDP01000101.1:3634-4131 GCA_003484235.1 Verrucomicrobiales bacterium | reverse complement strand
GCGATGGAATTATCTGTGTCGGACTGGTATTTCTGGCCTGGCGCTTTCTCACGCACGGACTCCCGAACCCTGGATGGAGGATGAAACCCGATGGAACCGACCGAAGAAGGTATGACAAACGGCGCACCGAAAGAACCGAAGGACCCGGCCGAGGCGGCGAAAAAGATCCTCGAGATCCTCGAGGAGTATGAGATCCCACAATGGGTGCTGATTTTCGACTCGGCCGATGGCGCCCACGGATTCCACTTCAACGCTCAGCAGACGTGGCTCCACTTCTGGCTCGACACGCACGCGAAGATGCAGCAGAGCCGGGTGCTGACCGCGATCCACCAGCAGGAGATGGCGGAAGCGAAGTTCCGAGCGAAGCTCATGGGGAAGGCGTAAGAAACACACACCCTACAACAAGGAGGAAGGCGATGTTAGTCAAAATCAAGGGTCAGACGTTCGACGTGGATGAGCATGTGGCGGTTCGGACGGAGGAGCTGCGAGTCGGCGAT
>DNDP01000101.1:0-3406 GCA_003484235.1 Verrucomicrobiales bacterium | reverse complement strand
ATCACCCCGAGATGTAACCCTCGGCTCTCAGGCGCTCGAGGACCATCCCGACGCTCTCGGCCCGTTCAATTACGACGGCGCCGAGGGCGTCTGCTTTTGCAAGCCACTCCTTCTGTGCCGCCTCGTTCGCCCGCGGCGGCGCCCCCGGCCGCTTCACCTCGACCGCCAGAAGGCGGCCCCCTCGAAGCACCCCCAGGATGTCCGCCGTCCCCTTGTTCGATGTCCCGCGGCGGCGCCGGCCTATCGTATTCGACCTGTTGTCCCAAGCGAGGATTCCGAGGTGAATGAGGGCGGAAAGGGTGTCCTTCTTGATGGACTGCTCGGACCGCAGGTCTAGGTCTTGTGGTAGGCTCATTCTTGGCGCTCCTCCCCGGCCGGGGATGGTAGCGGACAAGGGCAATCGGAGGGAAGGACCAATGTTTGTCTTGGACCTGTTCAAGAAGGGCCTGCGCTCGCAGGCAATCTTCAAGCTCATCGGCACACTGGCCGGCGTGGACCAGCTCTTGAAGAACGGGCTCAGCCTGGAGACCGGGATCGGAGCCATCAACCTGATCCTGGCCGGATTCGGAGTCGGCTACGTCATCGAGAAGGCGCAGGCGCTCGAGCTGGCGAAGGAAAAGGTCAACCTGGCCGACTTCATCAAGGCCCACAGGTGACGCTTTTCGACCGGGCGGTGAACGTGGTACTTGCTAACGAGGGCTCCACGTTCACCGACCACCCTTCCGACCGAGGAGGACCGACGAAGTACGGGATCTCCCAGGTGTTCCACCCCGACATTGACGTGAAGAACCTCACCCGGGAGCAGGCGAAAACCATCTACAAGGTCCGATACTGGCAGGGCCGGCGCTACGACGAACTCCCCGATTGGGTAGCCATCAAGACGTTCGACCTTGCCGTAAATATGGGCGACAGGAACGCGGCGAAGATCCTGCAACGCGCCCTCCGGGCGGTCGGCTACGACCTCAAGGACGACGGGATCATCGGCAACATCACGATCGGTGCGGCCAAGCAGGCCGACGAGTTTGCAACGGTTGTCGCGATGCGGTCAGAGGCCGCCGGCTACTACCGCTCGCTGGCGGAACGCAAGACCGATCAGGCCGTGTTCCTGCGCGGGTGGCTCAACCGAGCCTACGCCTGAAATCGACCCGCCAGGCCATTCGCTACGGGGTTCACGCGTCGAACCCGCCCGAACCAGGGCAGGTGGACAGGTCCGACTCCCCCGATCACGGCGCAACAGCCCGGCGGGTCTTGGGAAGAATTTAGTCGGGCGGACGGCCACAGCGGTGCGCGCCTCTGGACCGCCCGCCCTAGCCCACCGCCCCGGAGCTGGCCCGCATCCGGTTAGGGGGCGTCCCATCATTCGGCTCCCTCGAGTTTTAGCTCCCCGCTACCCGGTGGCCGATGGCGCATGCCGTTATGTCAAGTCCATCTATGATGTCGGCTCACTACTACAGCCGCACCGGGCGCGGGGAAAGTCAATGGCGGCCAGGATGCACGGGACACTGTGCTGGTGCTGTCCCGATGCCTAACTGACCGCAAGTACAAAGGTTCATTTCATCACCTCCTTTAGAATCCCCGCTACCCGGTGGCCGGTGGATAACGTCAACCGGAAAGACGCACCGGGAGCGGGGAAGGTTATGCTCGCCTCGCTTTCACGGCGGTTTTCCTCGCTACAATTCAAGCCGATCATTGATCGAACGAATCAGATCGCGCGCCTCTTTGACGGCCTTGATGATCTCCAACAGGCGACCACCAACCTCCGTTGATGGTTCCCTGTTTGCGGTTGGCTTGTCCGAATTGAGCCTCGGCGGCTCTGTGTGGCATATCGGTTCGAGCCTGTGACTCATTGCACCGCACATCTCCCGAAGATCCATCGACATCTTGACGGCTTCCTCCATCAAGCTCGGCAATTCCATTTCTCGCTGTGCGTTTCCGTTCACCGTCCACCTCCTTCTCCGTTCACGGCTCCTCACCAGAGTACCCAGGGGCGCATTCTCCGTCGAAACACAACCTCAGCATCTTCCGCAGCCGCTCGACCTCCTCCTTGAGCCTCGCGTTTTCCTCCAGCGCCACCCGTAGCTGTTCGATCCGGGCGCGGTAGGTGTTGCGGATGTGGACAGTGCCGTTAGCACATTCCATCAACACCCCCGATCTCATCGCGGCTTCAATCCGCAGATCCTCGGCCAGTTCCGCCTCGGTGGGCGGCTTCGCGTCAGTCATCCCGGCCCGGCCTTTGCGATCTCCTTCAGTGCGCGGATCATCTCGGGGATCGCGTGATACTGAACAAGGATCTTCTTTTTCCCCTGCCTGAGTTCCACGGCATCACTGTATCGCTTGAACGTGATCGGTGGCTCTGCAATTCCATCCGGGGGGTCGTCGGGCCACATGATGATTTCGGGTTTGTCTCTGTCGATCACTTCGTTCTCCTCCTTCGCGTCGAGCGCGGCGATGCGGGCGCGGATGCGCTTCGACCTGCAGCGGTACCACACCACCCCATGACGTTCTTCGTTTGTGTGGTCCTCTAGATCCTCATCTAGTGGCAGTCCGACAGCGCAGAACGGGCACGCCACGTTCCGCGCCTCCTCCAGGCCGCGCCGGTAGCCGCGCTGCTCGGCAAATTCTATCGCCGCGACCAACTTGACCTCCAACTCAGCCACCCGTTGCTCGGCGGCGACCCGGGCGCGGAAGTCGGCAGGCCAGCCTTCGCGGGCGGTTAGTGCTATCGTCCGCCTCCGCTCCCTCACGGCGTCGGCCACGGCGCGAACTGTGCGACCCTCCATCGCGATCGGTTCGTCAAACGCCCCGAACAGCGCCTCCCGCGCCGCGATCTCCTCCTGCGTCAAAGGCTTGTAGTCAGTCATCGGCAACATCAACCCAGTTGCAGGTTGAAACATTCTGCCCGTATGAGCCGCCGTAAAAATGATCGTCGTCCGGCCATGACAGGTTTCCGCCGTAATAGCCGTTTGAAGCGTTCCTGTAGTCGATCGTGATGTGTCCCTTGTCGGTGACGATCTTAAAGCCGTAGTGCGCGATGCGGTCCCCGTCGTCCGTCTGCTCGTCAGCGTCCGGCATATTAATATCGTCAGCAGACACAACTTTAGCCGGGAACCCCATCGCTGGCATTTCAATGTTCTCAACCCACGAGTCAGAGCAGCAGTCGCCGTCAACCTTGACCACGATGTCGCCGTCACTTGTCGTGAAAAGCAGCGCCTTTTTGTCGTCGGCAATCTTTATGCCCGTCAACACTTTTCCAACCAAGATGTTACTCATTCACACCCTCCAGTCTGGAAGCACGGCGTCGAGAACGGCAGCGGGTCGAACCGCACCACGACCTCGATCACGTAGGGGTTGCGCTTCACGGCTGCGGCCACACTGCGTCCGTGGCCGCTTCGGGGTCGTCCTGCTC
>DNDP01000046.1 GCA_003484235.1 Verrucomicrobiales bacterium | reverse complement strand
TTACCACCGGGATCAAACACCCACCTCGCTCCCACGCGAAGCCACAGAGTCTAGACCACCTACGCGCACGATGACTCGACCGCTCACAGTCTTAGCATTGATGACAGCACTTGTCGGTTGCGGACGTTCCGGCAGCACATCCACCACCATGAGTTCAGACACCAAACCCACCCTGATTCCTGTGCAGTCAGATGACGCTGAGATGGTGGTCGCGATGCAGACCGCACGCGACAGATTCCCAGAGTTCTGGCGCGAGGTTTCTGCCGACTATAAGCGCGTCATCCCCGCTCTGGGTGGCTCGATGGTGAAGGCATACTTTTACGACGCAGCCGCGCCGCAGAGCGGCGAGCACATGTGGGTGAGCGAGGTTGAGTATGACGGCAAGACCATTACCGGAGTGCTGGCGGACACGCCACGACAGTTACGTAGCGTGCGGCCAGGCGAGCGCGTCAGTTTTCCATTGGAGCGTCTGAGCGATTGGTTTTACGTGGACGGCGGCAAAGCCGTCGGAGCATTCACAGTCAGAGTGCTTCGCACACGCATGAGCGAAGGAGAGCGTCGAGCACATGACAGCCATTATCCATTTCGTTTCGAGTAGAGCCGGTGGCCTAACAATAGAGGGTGTATTGCTGCGGAGCGCAGCGGAGCCAGTAACTACGCCGCTGGTTGAACAAGCCCGGTCGAGGTGGAGCAGGGTGGCCCGCCGGCGATGATTTCATGCACTGCGCTTGGAGACCCAGCCACGGCCGATGCCACGGTCAGGATTGCAGGGTGAGTTCTTCCAACCGGACGCTCCTTGAAGTGCGCCGGCAGAGCGCAGCGGCGACGGCGCTTTCGAGCAAACGCGTGTGCTTCCAACGGACCAGGTGGATTCGCCACGGAAAGGCGGTGTCGCGCTGCGCTTGCCACCGCACTCCATGGGCCTTTGCGCCATGCCGCCTTTGCCGCGACAGACAGGATGGCTGTCCCACCCTAGCGCGGAGCGCGGACGGCCCGTCCACCCAGACCGGCGCTCGCTGCTGAACCGATGAGGCAAGGGAATTGGGGCAGGAGAAATCGTCGCCATCAACTTAGAACACCTGCGCCCGTCAACCGCGGCCAAAACCATCCTCCTTGATCGGTTCCGGCTGGCGCGATACGAGCCTCTCCGGCAATTTCCCCGCGTGTTGTCCGATTCCCCGCTTTCCCTGCTCGATTCACCGGCGGTCGATCCGGCCCTGTGGCCGCTGGATCCGGACGTGGTGTTTCTCAACCACGGTTCCTTCGGCAGCTGTCCGCAGGCGGTGCTGGCCCGGCAGGACGGGCTGCGGCGCCGGCTCGAGCGCCAGCCGGTGCGGTTCATGGTCCGCGAACTGGAGGGATTGCTCAATGCCTCCCGACACGCGTTGGCCGGCTTCGTCGGCGCCGAAGCGGACGATCTCGTGCTCATCCCCAACGCGACGACCGGCGTGAACGCCGTGCTGCGGTCGCTGTCCTTCGAGGCCGGCGACGAACTGCTGGTGACCGATCACGAGTACAACGCCTGCCGGAACGTGCTGAACTTCGTGGCGGAACGAAGCGGTGCCCGCGTGGTCGTGGCGAAGGTCCCCTTTCCCCTGCGGTCGGCGGACGACTTCACCGGGTCGGTGATGGCCGCGGTAACGCCCCGCACGCGGCTCGCGTTGATCGACCACGTCACGAGCCAGACGGGGCTGGTGTTGCCGGTCGCGGAGATCGTCCGCCGGCTGTCGGCGCGCGGCGTGGAGGTGCTGGTGGACGGCGCCCACGCTCCGGGGATGGTCCCCCTGGATCTGCAATCGCTGGGTGCGGCATTTTACACGGCGAACTGCCACAAGTGGATGTGCGCGCCCAAGGGGGCTGCCTTCCTGCACGTGCGCCGCGATCTGCAACCGCGCATCCGGCCGACGGTGATCAGCCACGGCGCCAACTCGCCGCGGACGGACCGGTCCCGATTTCAGATCGAGTTCGCGTGGATGGGTACCAACGACCTCTCGGCGGTGCTGTCGATTCCGGCCGCGATCGATTTCATGTCCAAGCTGCTCCCCGGTGGCTGGCCGGCCGTCATGGAGCACAACCGCCGTCTGGCGCTGGCGGGAAGGGAAGTGCTGTGCAGGGCGTTGGGGATCGAAGCGCCCTGCCCCGACGGGATGATCGGTTCGCTCGCCTCGGTGCCCATTCCCGACGCGGACAGCTGCGAGCCGCCGAAGTCCGCGCTCTATCTGGATCCGTGGCAGGACGTGCTGATGGACCGGCACCGGATCGAGGTGCCGATCATGCCCTGGCCAGCGCCGCCGAAGCGGCTGTTGCGCATCTCGGCGCAGGTTTACAACTCGCTGCCGCAATACGAGCAGCTGGCGAAGGGGTTGGCGGAACTGGTGAGGGAAAAGGCTTCGCCGGCGCGTTGAGCCGGGCACGAATTCCAGATCAGCGCTCGATGGCGCTCAGCAGGTCGCCCAGGTTGTTCAGGCTCGTGGCCGCGCGCGGTTTCGGCGAAAGCGTCTGGCGGAGATAATCGATCGCCTCCGGAATCTGTTTGATCGAGCGGGGCAGCGTGGCGCCCGCCGCGTTGGCGTGGCCGCCGCCCTGGAGCTTCTCGGCGACCTTCAGCGCCCGGCCGTCCTTGCTGCGCAGACTGACCAGCACCGCGCCGGTCGCCTTGCGGAAGAGCGTCATCAGGACCGGATACGGCGTCGCCTTCTCATCCAGCAGCCGGTGGACGATCAGGTTGTTGTTGCCGATGATCGTCGGGACATGGCCGATCTCCGGAGTGATCTCCACGACGTTCGCCCGGCTCCATTCGTAGCCCAGGGGGTCCTCGACGCGCCGTTTGACGGTCATGACCTCCAGCAACGGATGATCGAGCAGGTTTTCGAGGCGGCCGCCGATCAGCTCGAACAGGTTCCAGAAGCCGTAGGTCTTGACGAGATTGGCGTAGTCGCCGGCCAGGTCGAACTCGGAATCCCCGACCAGGAACAGATCGGCGACGTTGTTGAGGTGGGCCAGCCGCTCGAGCTCGGGTGAACCGAGGCCGTGCTCGCGACACAGTTCATGGCAGAGCGTGCCGGCGGATTTCTCCAGGTCGTGGATCAGCCGCGCCTTTTGCGGAAGCGCGTCCGTGGCGTGATGGTCGATGATCAGCCAGTTGGACCGGTCGAGCCGGGGCTCGAAGGTCAGATCGCACACCCAGGCGGAGGCTTCGGTGAGGTCGCGGTTGCGCCAGCCGTTGTAGTTCCATGCCTCGAGCCGGGGCGTGACGGAGAACAGCTTCTCCGCGAGCCGCCGGAGCAGCAGCCCCGAGAAAAGCCCGTCGAGGTCGCTTTCGTGCGTGAGGATGACTTCAGGTTGCGGCAATGGCTGCATCGGCGGCACGGTAGGAAGGGTGCCGGGCACGGGCCAGCAAATAATCCACCTTGCGTAACTCCGCGGCCGAAGCCACCGTCTGCCCCAATGTCCGGACGGGTTGAAGCCGGTCCGGCGGCAAAGCGGCAGAAGCCGCCACAAAGCCACACGAACATCCGTAAAGTTCACATCATGAAGACGTACAAGTTCATCATTCCCGCCACCGCCCTGTTGCTCTCCGGTGCCACCTTTGCCGCCGAGAAGGCAGCGGCACCCGACCGTCCCGGCCGCGAAGCCCTCTTCAAACAGTTCGACAAGAACGGCGATGGCGAACTGGACGCCGACGAGCGGGAAGCAGCCCGCAAAGCCATGCAGGAACGGGCGGCGAACCGTCCGCAGCGCGGGCCGGATGTCGCTCCACCCGCCGAAAACCTGTCGCGCGAGAACATCGTCAAGCGCTTCGACAAGAATGGCGACGGAATCATCGATGATGCGGAACGGGCGGCAGCCCGGGAGGAGATCCTCAAGCAGCGCGAGGCAAACGCAAAGGCCCGAAACGAAGGCGGCGCGGGCGAATCCCGGCCACTGGGTGCCCCCGGAGGTTTCGACCGCGAGTCGCTCATCAAGGAGTTCGACAAGAACAAGGACGGCCAGCTGGACGAGACGGAACGCGCCGCCGTGATGGCCGCGCTGCGCGAACGCCGGGGCATGGTCCGTCCCGAGGATCCCCGGCGCGAGGGCGCCCCTGCCCGCCCCTTGCTGGACCGGGAGGAGCTGATCAAGCGTTTCGACACCAACGGCGACGGTCAACTGGACGACGCCGAGCGGACGGCCATGCGCGTGGAAGTGCTGAAGCGTCGCGAGATTCCGCGCCAGCCGGCGGGCAATGATCAGTAGCCGCTTCTGTCGCAATTTTTGATTTGACCGACCTGGCCGGAGCCGTTGCTGCTCCGGCCTTTTTCTTTGCCGGTTTTCCGCTTTTCAAAGCCGCCGTCGTCGGCAACATCGTCCCATGCACTCCTCCATCGGTCTGGGATTCGGCATCGCGCTGTTGTCCTGTATGGGACTATCCGTTCACGGCGGCACCACAAGCGAAGTCTTCGGCATGACGAAGGATGGCCGCGAGGTGGAGATTTTCACCCTGACCAATGGCCGGGGGATGGTCGCCAAGATCGCCGAGTACGGCGCGACGCTCACCGAACTGCATGTGCCCGCCGGTGATGGAACCACCGTCAACGTGGTGCTCGGGTTCGACAATCTGGAGCAGTATCTGGGCGGGCATCCGGCGTTTGGCGCCACCATCGGCAGGTTTGCTAACCGCATCGCCCACGGCCGGTTTGAACTCGATGGAAAGACGATCGAGCTGCGCAAGGGAGGCAAGCACCACATCCACGGTGGAACCGTCGGATTCAGCCGCGTGGTCTGGAACGGACGGATCCTCGAATCCGATCCCGGCGAGGCTGCCGTCGAGCTTCGCTATCAGGCGGCAGACGGCGAGGAGGGCTACCCGGGAAAACTCGACGTCGTCGTCACCTTCACCCTGACAAACCGGGACGAACTGCGAATCGAATATCGGGCCACCACCGACCAGCCGACGGTGGTCAACCTGACCAATCACAGCTACTTCAACCTCGCCGGAAGCGGCGACATCAAGGATCACGTGCTGCAGCTGTCCGCCGACCGCTACACGGTCCCGGATGAAGATCTGATTCCGACCGGGGAGATTGCGGCAGTCACGGGGACCGCGTTGGATTTCACGTCACCGACCAAGATAGGCGAGCGGATCGAGACCTTCTACCCGCGCCCCGGAGGCTACGACCATAACTACGTGATCAACGGCGAACCGGGCACGCTGCGCCTGGCGGCCCGTGTGGTGGAGCCTGCGTCCGGCCGCGTGATGGAGTGCGAAACCACCGAACCCGGCGTCCAGCTGTACACCGCCAACTGGACAAACCCTGGGCCGCGCGGCATCGGCGGCAACTACGGCCGACACTCCGGGTTCTGCCTGGAGACGCAGCACCATCCCGACTCGCCGAACAAGCCGGACTTTCCGACCACGGTGCTGCGCCCGGGCGGGACCTTCAGTTCCACCACCGTGTTCCGGTTCCTCACCCGCTGAAGAACTGGCCTGCCTTCGAATGCGGGTTCACGCGCTCGACAGGCTACGGGCGGTCCGGCATTCTCCGCGCAACTCTCAATCCACGAAGTCATGAACAGCAAACTCCTGTCCGCCTCGCTACTCGCCCTTGTGGGATTCTCCCCGGCCGCCATTGCCGCCGACTGGCCGGGTTGGCGCGGCCCCCAGGCCCACGGCATCAGCGTGGAGAGAGATCTCCCCAAGAACTGGTCGAGCCAGTCCAACATCGCCTGGCGGGCGGAGGTTCCGGGCAAGGGCGCCTCCTCTCCGACGGTCGTGGCCGGCAGGCTGTTCCTCACCACCCAAAGGGACGACGATTCCTACAGTGTGCTCGCCTACAACACCTCCGATGGAAGTCTGGCGTGGGACACCAGGATCGGTTCCGGCCGGACGAAGACCCACGATCTGATCAACATGGCGACAGCGACCGTGGCGGCGGATGGTCAGCGGCTGTGGGCGCTCTTCGGGACGGGCGAACTGGCGTGCCTGGATCACGCCGGCAAGATTCTCTGGCAGCGCGACATCACCAAGGTCCACGGCGACTTCAACATCATGTGGGGCATGGGAACTTCCCCGATTCACCATGACGGAAAGATCTACCTCGCGGTGATGCATCAGGGGCCCTCCTATGTGCTCGCGGTCAACGGAGAGACCGGCCACGACCTGTGGAAGACCATGCGCGACCACGGCGCGATCAAGGAGGCGAAGGACTCCTATTCATCGCCGACACTCGCCTCGGTTGACGGCAAAACCCAGATCATCGTCTCGGGCGGCGACCACCTCGACGCCTACGATCCGGATACCGGCGAGCGGATCTGGGAAACCGGCGGACTCGACGTTCCCCACCCGTACGGTCGCACCATTTCCAGCCCCACCGCCGCGGGCGACTTCGTGCTCACGGTGGCGTCCGGATTTCAGAACCGGGGACATCTGATGGCCATCCAGGCGCGCGGCAAGGGTGACAACACCCTGCCCTACCGGATCTGGATCAATTCCCGTTACTCTCCCGACTGTCCGAGCCCGTTGATCTACTACGGCTATGCCTTTGCCATCCGCGACGACGGGATGGCCTCGTGCATCGACCTGCGCACGGGCGAGGCGTACTGGCAGGAACGGCTATTCACCGAGAACGTCAAAGTGTCTCCGGTGGCGGGCGACGGGCACATTTACTTCCTGAGCGGCCGGGCCAACTGCGCGGTGGTCAAGGCGAGGACCTGCGCGCTGGTCAGCGCGCAGGG
>DNDP01000362.1:23144-23337 GCA_003484235.1 Verrucomicrobiales bacterium | reverse complement strand
CTGGACGGGAACCCGGTGAAGGCCCGCCGGCGCATCTACGTGGCGCTGCACAAACCGGAAGGGTACCTCTGCACAAGGAATGACCCCGAGCAGCGACGGCTTGTCTCCGAACTGCTGCCCAAGGAGTGGGGGCACCTGCACACGGTCGGGCGGCTGGACCGCGCCAGCGAGGGGCTGCTGCTGCTGACCAACG
>DNDP01000362.1:15207-23102 GCA_003484235.1 Verrucomicrobiales bacterium | reverse complement strand
CGAGCCCCTGCCCGCCGCCGCGCCGGCCCGCCTGTTCCGCTACCACAAGCCGCGCGGCGAAATCACCACGGCGCGCGACCCCCAGGGCCGCACCACCGTCTTCGACCACCTGCCGGCGGAACTGCCGCGCCTCCAGGCGGTCGGGCGGCTGGACATCAATTCAGAGGGCCTGCTGCTGCTGACCAACGACGGCGAGTTCACGCTGAAGATTTCCCATCCCCGCTACGGCATCCGGAAGGTGTACTACGTGGTGGTGACCGGTTTTGCCGAACCGGAGGTCATCACCAGGCTCACCCGCGGCATTCGCGACGGTCGGGAGCTGCTCAAGGCGCGGCGGGCGCGCATCGACTCGGCAAACAACACCCGGAGCGTGCTGGAGATCGAACTGACCGAGGGAAAGAACCGCGAGGTGCGCCGGCTGCTGGCCGGGTGCGGCTTCACCGTCGAACGACTGGTCCGCACGGCCATTGGCCCCCTCAAGCTGGGGGACCTCCCCGCCGGCAAATGGCGGACATTGACAGACGTTGAGATAAAATCTCTACTGCCCCGATGAAACTGCGGTTTTTCCGAAGCTTTCTTACCATTTCAGCCATCCTCGCGATGGCACTTTCCGCCACCCACGCGGCCGATACCGGCACCGTCAACGAGGACACCGTCAACATCCGCGGACGCGCGGGCTTCATCGGCGAGGTGATCACCCGCGTGAGCCGGGGCGACACGGTGACGATCCTTGAAGAGGTCAGGCTGGCCAGCCCCAAGCCCGGCGAACCTGCGGACTGGCTTCGGATCGCACTGCCGGCCAACACGCCGGTGTGGATCCACACGTCCTACATCGATCCAGCCACCCAGACGATCACCGCCTCGCGGTTGAAGGTGCGCGGCGGCCCCAGCATCAACCACAGCGTGCTGGGCTTCATTCCGCAGGGCACCGCGGTACGCCCGATCCGCGCGCAGGGCGAGTGGACGGAGATCGAACCGGTGTCGGACCTGCACGCCTTCATCGCCGCGAGCATGGTGACCCGCTCGGGCGCCCCCGCCGAAGCAGTCGCCACCACGGCACCGGTCACGACTCCTGAAACCACGCCGGATCTCGCGGAGGCTCCCGCCGTGACCACGCCCGAAGTGACGACCCCGGTGCCGCAACCGGTGACCGAAACGCCCGTCACCGAGACGGTTGTCACCACGGAAACCCCTGCCCCCGTGGTGGACTCCACCCCCGCGCCGATCACTTCTCTGCCGCCCGATTCCACCACCATCGTGGCCGAACCGGCCCCCGCCATCGTCACGACGCCGGTGCAGACCGATCGGGAGCTTGCGCCCGGAGAACGTGCCCGCCAAATCCTGGAGCAGCGCACCCGCGACGGTCAGCGCTGGGATGCAAGCAGCGAAGCGACGGACGTGCTGCTGAAGGACCTGCCCGAGATCCGCCGCGTCGTGGTGCGGGAAGGCGAGGTTCGCCGGGCCATCAGCATCCAGGCACCGTCGGGCTTCATCCTGCAGCACGCCGAAACCGGCCTGCGGCTGAACTATCTCTACACCGCCTCGACCAACGTCCCGCTCAAGGAACTTCTCGGCATCAAGGTCCGCATCCGCGGCGAGGAAGGCGTCGATCCCCGCTGGCCAGGCACGCCCGTGCTGCTGATCAAGGCGCTCGAAGTGCTCCCCTGATGGCGGCGGACAACCTCATCGACGGCCGCGCCATCGCGGAGCAGATTCACGCCGAGACGTCCCAGCGGGTCGCCGCCCTGAAGCAGCGGAGCATCACCCCGTGGCTGAAGTTCATCCGCGTCGGCGAAGACCCCGCCTCCAAGGTTTATGTCGGGATGAAGGAGCGCACCAGCGCCCGCCTCGGCATCCACAGCGACACCGCCGTGCTGCCGGAATCGACCAGCGAGGCACAGCTGCTCGAGCTCATCCGGAAGGCCAATGCCGATCCCGCGGTCCACGGCATCCTCGTGCAGGCCCCTCTGCCCGCCCACATCCGGGAGCAGGTCGTCTTCGCCACCGTCTCGCCGGACAAGGACGTGGACGGCTTTCATCCGGTCAACGTCGGCAAGCTGATGCTCGGTGCGGACGACGGCTTTCGGCCGTGCACGCCCGCCGGCGTGCATGAACTGCTGATTCGTTCCGGTGTGTCCACGGCGGGGGCCGAGGTGGTGATCCTCGGGCGCGGCAACATAGTCGGCAAGCCGATGGCCGCCATCCTCTGCCAGAAGGACAAGCATGCCGACGCCACGGTGACGATCTGCCATTCGCGCTCCCGTCAAACGGCGGCGCACTGCCGGCGCGCCGACATCATCATCGCGGCGATGGGCGTCGCCGAGTTCCTCAAGGCGGACATGGTCAAGCCCGGCGCGGTCGTCATCGATGTCGGTGTCAATCGCATCAGCGATCCCACGGCCAAGACCGGTTCCCGGCTGGTGGGAGACGTCGACTTTGCGGCGGTGCAGCCCATTGCCGGCCGCATCACTCCCAATCCGGGCGGAGTCGGTCCGATGACCATCGCCCTGCTCCTGCAGAACACGGTGAAGGCCGCGGAGCGCGCCACCGGCTGACCCTTTTCCCACTCAACCATGCCCATGCAACCCTCACGAATCCTCCCCGATCTCCAGTGTTCCCTCGTCTGCGAAGAAGTGCGCCAGGAAGCCAATGGAAACTTCTTCCTCATCGGGGTGATCAACTTCGTCCGCGTGCCGCAGCTGCCGGTCACCGCGCTGCGGCTGACCGTCTTCAACCGCTGGACGGCCGGACTCGGGCAGTTTACTGAAACGGTCCGTCTGGTCGCGCCCGACCAAACGACCGAGATGCGCAAGGCGGAGACCAAGTTTGCGCTTCAGGATCCGGCGATTCATGCGACCAACGTGGCCATCTTCGGCCAGGTGGAGTTCAAGGTGGCGGGCCACTACTTCATCGAGGTGCTGGTGGACGACGTGATGAAGATCCGCTATCCGCTGACGATTCTTCACCAGCCCCCGCCGCAAAAGCCGGGCGGACCGCAAACCGGCAAGGCACCTTCCGGCCAGCCCGAGCCGCCGGACAAGCCGCACCCGCCGATCGTCTGAGCGGAGAGCGACGGCGATCAGCACACCACCTGCGGCCACTCGGAACCAATCCGGCGGAACCGGTCCGGCGGAGAACGGCGGATCGACGGCTTTTCAAGACCGCCGGGCGCCTGCATACTGTCGCCCCGCGGCGAATCAGCCCGCGGTTGAACTGACATGGACCCAACTCTACTGGCACAAACCAACCTCGTGGAAGCGGTGGGCGAAACCGTTCCGGGACTGTTGCGGCACAAGTTTCTCGACCTCGAACTGTGGCGCTACGTCGCCTCCCTGTGCGTCCTGATACTCGGCTTTGCGCTGAAACGGTTCATCGAGCTGGCCGTCGTCCGCCGGCTGATAAAGGTCTTCTCGAAGACCTCGTTCAAGTACGACGAGATGGTGATCGAGGCGGTGAGCAAACCGGTGAGCGCCTTTGTGATCGTTGGCTGCATCTACCTCTCCACGCAGATCATCGCAACCGGGCTCGACCTCGACGTGCTTTGGCAGCAGCTGATCACCAAGAGCTACCTGGTCGCAACCGGGATCGTGCTGCTCTGGTGCGCGTACCGGCTCGTGGACGTGCTGGCCGCCTGGCTGGACGACCTCGCCGCCGGGCAGGATGCCACGGTCAAAGGCCAGTTCATGCCGCTGATCAAGCAGAGCCTCCGCATCTTCACGCTGATCATCGGTTCCCTGACCATTCTCGCCTCTTTGGACGTGGACGTGATCGCGTTGCTGGGGGGGCTGGGCATTGGCGGCATCGCCATCGCCCTGGCGGCGCAGGACGCCGTGGGCAATTTCATCGGCACGATCAGCATCTTCGCCGACCGGCCGTTCAAAGTGGGCGACTGGATTCAGGTCGGCGACAAGGTGGATGGCAACGTCGAACAGATCGGCTTCCGCAGCACCAAGGTCCGCACCTGGCCGAAGACGCTGATGAGCATTCCGAACAAGGTGCTCGCCACGGAGATCGTCGACAACTGGGCCCAGATGCCCAAACGCCGCGTGAAGATGATCGTCGGCGTGACCTACTCCACCACGGCCGACCAGATGGAGGAACTGCTCCGACGCATCCGGACGCTGCTGCGCGAGGACGAAGGCGTCCACCAGGACCAGATCATGGTCCGTTTCACCGATTTTGGCGCGAGCTCGCTCGACATCCTGCTGTACTACTTCACCAAGTCGATCAAGTGGGACGAGCACCTCGCCGTCCGTGAACGGGTGAACCTGAACATCATGCGGATCATCCGCGAAATGAGCCTCAGCATCGCCTTCCCGACGCGGAGCATTCACCTGGAGGCGGTTCCTCCGGGCATGACGCTCGGTGCGAGGGCAAATCCGGATTCGTCGCGGTGATGTCCGCCTGATCGCCGCCGCGCAGGAGGACCGGAAGAAAGCCGGGTGCAAACTGGCCGGGGTTGGCAGTGCTTTCGGATCGGGTTCGAGGCCCGGACGAATCGGGGAGTTGCCGATTGACTTCGCGCGACACCGGGCTTGAAGTGAACCGTCATCACTGAATCCCGCGATCCAACTCCGATGAAAACATTCGCCCACCCATTCATCCTCGCCCTCGCGTCGGGCGGCCTGTCGCTGCCGGCCGTTGCCCAGACTCCGCTCGATCAGTTCTATTTCACCGCCGGCCTGGGCGGAGTCCTGCCTGATGCGATCGAGATCGAGGACTACTTCGACGCCGACCCCGGCGATCATCTGAGACTCGACCCCGGCGTACGCTTCGACGTCGGGTTTGGCTATCAGTTCTCGCAGTACCTGGCCGTCGAGCTGGAGACCGGCGTTCAGGTTCACGGGGTGGACTCCGCCGACGGACTGTTCGTGTCGGACGCGTACGCGCAGACCATTCCGATCATGGCCAACGCAGTGTTCCGCCTGCCGCTTGCCAGTTCGCGGATCGTCCCCTATGCCGGTGCCGGAGTGGGCGGCGCGACCGTGGCCATGGATGCGGATCTGATCTCGGACGGTTTCGTATCGGTCAGCGGTTACGACTGGGACGCTGCATTTGCCTGGCAGGCGTTCGGCGGAGTGCGCTGGCTTCTGAACGACCAGTTCTCGGTGGGAGTCGCGTATCGGTATTATTGGGTGGGCGAGACGTCGCTGTACCGGAGTGATTTCCCGGGGCTGGAAGGGAGCCTTCGCTTGGGCAGCTTCTCCGGCCACGCCATCACGGCAACCGTCCGGTTTTCGTTCTGAGAAGCAACGACCGGCCACAGATGGAACCCCGGAACCGGGGCGGCCGCCGGCGCAGGTTGTCGGCCTTTTTGCTGTTTCCGCCCGATTCCCGACCGTTCATGATCCGGAACATGAACCCACGCCTTCTGGTCGCCGCCACCCTGCTTTGGTCATTGCCGGTTCACGCCTCGGAAGAACTGCCCGGCACTTCGCCGCTGGAAATGGAGGGCGATCTTGCCGCCCAGATGGTGGCAGGCATCGACCGCTATCTCGACCGCGTCATCAACGGAAGCCCGGGCCGCCGGCACGGGCACTGGCAGCTGGATTCCTCCTCCCGCGAAGCGTTTCTGGACTCCTATCTCGCGGCGTCCGAAACCAACCGCGTCGGGCTGCGGCAGCTGCTCGGCGTGGTGGACGCGCGCGATCCGGTGAAGATGCGGTTCATGACCGAACTCGGTGCGGCCACTCCAGAGACTCCCGGAGAAGTCGCCCGGGGACCTGGCTACCGGGTTTTTGCAGTTTCATGGAATGTCTTTCGCGACGTGGAAGGCGAAGGATTGCTGCTCTTGCCGGACGGCGAACCCGTCGCCGATGTCATCGCGGTGCCGGACTGCGACTGGACGCCCGAGCAGGCCATCGGCCTCGTGCCCGGCGTGCCGGCGGAACAGCAGTTTCCCCGACGCTTTGCGGAAGCCCGCTGTCGCGTGCTCGTGCCCGCGCTGATCGATCGTGGCCATCGTTTCGCCGGCAATCCCGAAGTGCGGTCGGTGAAGCACAGCCAGAGGGAGACCCTCTGGCGCGCGGGCTACCAAATGGGCCGGCATCCGCTCGGCTACGAAATCCAGAAATTGCTGGCGGCGGCGGACTGGCTGACGGCGACACGCAGCGTGCCTTCCAGCGCGACGAGCGGGGACATGACCGAGGTCCTGAAGCGCATTCAGGATCCCGGCGGCAACCGGCAGGAGCTCGGCATTGTCGGCTACGGTGAAGGCGGCCTGATCGCGATGTATGCCGGCGCCCTGGACACGCGGTTTCTGGCTGTCGGCGTGTGCGGTGCGTTCGGACTTTCGCAGCGAAATCCCGAGCTGCCGATCTACCGCAACGTCTGGTCGCTGCTCGAACACTTCGGCGATGCCGAACTGGCGGCGATGATTCTGCCGCGGGCCTTCATCGCCGAGCACGGCCGCTATCCCGAAGCTGTCCACACGGACGAAGGCGGCGGGGCACCGGGCAGATTGTGGCGGCCGACGCAGCAGGAGTTCGCGGCGGAAGCCGAACGGCTGACCGGCTGGCTCCCGGAAATGGCGGCCTACTTCGTGAACGCCACCGAGGATGCCGTCTCTGAATGGGGAACGGCACGGCGGTTCTACCGCAAGCTGTCGAACAAAGGAGACATCGCCCATTCGCCCGCAGAACCGCCAACCATCACCGGGCGCATGCCGGACGCCGAGGCACGCACCCGGCGGCAATACCTTCAGCTCCTGGAAGACACCCAGCAGCTCATGCGCGAGAGCGAGTATACGCGCCGGGAGTTCTGGAAACGGGCCGACTTCTCCGGCACCGCGGCGTTCACCAGTTCGGCGAATTGGTATCGCGACCACTTCCGGTCGAATGTCGTCGGCATGATCCCGTCCCCTTCGCTGCCGCCATCCCCCCGCAGCCGGCTGCTGTACGAAACGAACGGAATTCGTGGCTACGAGGTGGTGCTCGACGTGCATCCGGAGGTGTTCGCCTACGGAATTCTGGTTTTGCCCGCCGGATTGCAGCCGGGCGATCGGCGGCCGGTCGTCGTTTGTCAGCATGGCCTCGAAGGGCGGCCGCGCGACCTCGCACATCCCGAGGTCCAGCACAACGCCTATCACAAATACGCCTTCCGGCTGGCGGAGCGCGGCTTCGTCACCTTTTCGCCGCAGAACGCCTACATTGGCCGCACGACATTCCGTCAGGTCCTGCGCAAAGCCCAGCCGGTCGGGCTGACGCTCTGGTCATTCATCGTTCGTCAACATGAAGTCATTACGGACTGGCTCGCGGCGCAGGACTTCGTCGATCCCGAGCGAATCGCCTTCTACGGCCTGAGCTACGGCGGCAAGACGGCCATGCGCGTGCCGGTGCTGATCGACCGCTACTGCCTGAGCATCTGCTCGGCGGACTACAACGAGTGGATCTGGAAGAACGTCTCCGCCCGGGCGCCCTACAGCTATCTTTGGACGATCGAATACGACATGCCCGAGTGGAACCTCGGCAACACGTTCAATTACGCCGAGCTCTCGTGGCTGATCTTTCCCCGGCCGTTCATGGTCGAGCGCGGGCACGACGACGGCGTCGCCCCGGACGAATGGGTGGCATATGAGTACGCGAAGACGCGGCGGCACTACGTGAAGATGGGGATGGGCGACCGCACGGAGATCGAGTTTTTCGACGGCCCCCACACGATCAATGGCCGAGGGACGTTTGAGTTTCTGCACCGGCATCTCGACTGGCCGGCCCCGCACTGACCACATTGCCGTGCCGCGCGGTTCAGCGCCCGGATCAACCCGCCCGGCATCTATCGTCGTTTCTGCACGAAGATGCACTTGAGGTAATCCGCTTCGGGAATTCGGGCGGGATGATCGGACGCGTGGCCGGAAGTGCGCAGCACCCCGCTGCCGGCGGAAAGCGCGCCGCGCACGA
>DNDP01000362.1:10926-15079 GCA_003484235.1 Verrucomicrobiales bacterium | reverse complement strand
CTGCCGGCGGACAGCGCGCCGCGCACGGTCTGGAAAAACTCTGCCGACTTCACGTGAGCCGAACAGGAGGCCGCCACCAGCACGCCACCCGGCCGCACCAGCTGCCAGGCTGAAGCAGCCAGGCGCCGGTAGGCATCGAGCGCTCCTGCCTTCTCGCTTTCGCGTCTCGCCAGCGAGGGGGGATCAACCACCACGAGGTCATGGGGCACCTGCCGGACCGTCTCCAGCCAGGCAAAGACATCCGCCTGGACGACGGCATGGCGGCAGGCACCCACGCGCGGATGCTCCCGGTTCAGCTGGAAGTTCCGTTCAGCCGCGGCCAGGGCGTGCCTGCTGAGGTCCACGTCGGTGCAGGCCCGGGCGCCCCCGGCGGCGGCGTGCACTGAGAAGCCCCCCGCGTGGCTGAACAGGTTGAGAACCTCGCGGCCAGCGGCCAGCCGGCCGACGTGCATGCGGTTCTCCCGTTGATCAAGAAAGAAACCCGTTTTCTGGCCCCGGCGCACGTCGGCCTCGAACAGCAGACCGGCCTCCCTGAATACCACAACGTCGGAGTCCAGCCGGCCTCGCAGCAGCTGCCCATCGGACAGTCCGGCGGCAGCCGCCGCCGGCGCCATGTTCCGGCTGAAGCGGAGCACCAATGCCGCCGGACGCAGCTGTTCGACGATCAGCCCGGCGACTCGGTTGAGGTGAGGGAGCCACGCCGCCGTGTAGAGCTTGAGCACAAACACGTCGGCGTAGCGGTCGAGCACCAGGCCGGGCCAGCCGTCACTCTCACCGTTGAGGCAGCGGTGCCCGTCCGTGTCCGGCCCGAACAGCGGGATGCGCTCCGCCAACGGAGTGGCCAGCCGCCGCCACCACCATGACTCGTCCAGTTTGGCGGGCGAGCCCGCATGGAGGACGCGCAGGGCGATCGGTGAGTCGGGATCGAACAGACCGATTGCGAGGAACCGATCGTGACGGTCGTAGGCGACCGCCAGTTCGCCCGCGGTTCCCGGGCGGTTCTGTTCCTTGATGCGGTCGGCAAAGACCCACGGATGCCCGTTTCGAACCGCCCGTTCCGCAGCGGCTCCCAGCCGGAGCTTGAGTCGGGGCTGTGGCGGTTGGTGGTCGGTTCCGGACATGTGGACCGGAGGTTGCCCGAGGGGTTTTGGACAAGTCGAGCACCAGCTCGCGATGCGACCGTTCTTGCCGGAAGACAGCGATTGCCTAAAGTCCGGTTGCACGCGTGGATTTCAATCGTTCCATCATCGTTGCCGCGGCGGTGGCGGCCGGGGTTGCCGCGGCGGCCGTGCTGCTGCGCGCGCGGGGCTCATTGGCGGGCAAACTTTTCGCCATGGGGATGCTGCTGTTCGCGGCGGAGTCGGCCATCAACTACACGCTGCTGCAGCAGACGGCATATCCGTCCCAGATCCGGTGGCGTGAAATGCGATTCGTTCCGCTGGCGCTGCTGCCGGTGGTTTGGACCGCCTTCAGTCTCACCTACTCGCGGAGCAACTACCGCGAGTATCTCCAAAACTGGCGCTGGGTGCTGGGCCTCGCCGGGGTGGTGCCAGTGGCGATGCTCCTGCTCGGTGGCAATCATCTCCTGGTCCTGAGTCCGGACCCGGAGTATCCGAGCCGCCAAATGGTCACGTTGGGCTGGTCGGGACAATCGCTGCTGGTCTCGATGGTTCTCTGTGCCGTGCTGGTCCTGATGAACCTGGAGCGCACCTTCCGGGCGTCCGTGGGGACGCAGCGCTGGCGGTTGAAACTGGTGATGATCGGCCTGGGCGGACTGTTCATCGCCAGGGTTTACGGCGCCAGCCAGGGCATGCTGCACGGAGCTTTAGAGGAGCCACTCATGGTCATCAATGCCATGGCCTTGATCGTTGCGTGCTTCCTGGTGGGCTTTTCCGTGCTGCGGACGGGCGAGTTCTCGATCGATCTCTACCCTTCCCAGGCGGCCTTGCATCGATCGGTGATCCTGCTGGCGGTCGGCGCCTACCTGGTCGTCATCGGTCTGCTCGCCAAACTCTCCTCCCTGTTGGGCGGCACCGCCGGATTCCAGCTGCGGGCGCTGGTGATCCTGCTCGGCCTGGTCTCGCTGGCCCTGCTGCTGATGTCCGACCGGATCCGGGAGAAGACACGCGCATGGGTGTTCCGTCATTTTGACCGCCCCACCTACAGCTATCGCGCGGTGTGGGAAGACTACACGCGATCCCTCGCCGGGTGTGATTCGGAGGAAGCCGCGGGACAGGCGCTGTGCGAATGGGTTTCCAGCACGATGCAGGCGCTGAGCGTTTCCGTGTGGCTGCTCGACGAGCACGGCACCGACCTTAGGCTGGCCGGCACGACGCTTGAGCCGGGCAAGCACCCGGGTCTTGATGAAGTCACCGACACCGGCACCCGCGTGGTGATCCTTCAATCCGTGGCGCATCTTTCCGGCATCACCGACCTGGACGCGGACGATGCCCCCCCGATCGCGGCGATTGGGCGGCTTCACCCGCGCGTGTTTCCCAAGGGAGGGCACCGGCTGGTGGCCCCGTTGACCGCGGGCAGGAACAACCTCGGTGTCATCATCGCGGGAGACCGGGTGAGCGTGGTGCCGTTCGCCTCCGAAGACCGCGAACTGCTGGCCACCATCGGCAACCAGGCGGGCAGTTTTTTCAACGGCCTGCGCCTCTCCCGCAGGGTGGCGGAGTCCCGGGAGATGGCGGCGTTCCAAAGCATGTCCACCTTCTTCGTGCATGACCTGAAGAACACCGCGTCCAGTCTTTCCCTCATGCTGCAGAACCTGCCGCGGCACTTTGACAATCCGGCGTTCCGGGAGGATGCCCTCCGATCCATCCGGCGCAGCGTCGAACGGATAAACCAGATCGTCCAATCGTTGACCTCGCTGCGTGAACGTCTGGTGGTCAACCGGCAACCGGGCGACCTCTCCCAGTTTGCGGAACGGATCCGCCGCACCGCCCGCGAGCGGAACCTGACGCTCGATGCCCGATTCGACCCTGCCGGCCCAGTGCTCGTGGACGAGGAGCAACTGGACAAGGTGCTGACCAATCTCCTCGTGAACGCCCACGAAGCCTCTGCCCCCGGTTCGCTCGTCAAGGTCCGCACCGGACTGCGGGACCGTCACGCCTTCCTGTCGGTGCGCGACGAAGGTTGCGGCATGGCGGAGGAGTTCATTCGCAGCCGTCTCTTCCGGCCCTTCCAGACCACCAAGAGGGAGGGCACCGGGATTGGCCTTTACCACAGCAGGCTGATTGTCGATGCTCACGGAGGTCGCCTGGAAGTCCAGAGCGCCGTTGGCAGAGGAACCACCTTTACGTTGCTGGTGCCGCTGACGGCACCGGCTGCATCCCGGAGTTCGGCGGACGAATCGACTTTGACCGGAGCGGCCACGTCGGCGGCACCGGAGTCGCAAACCAGCTGAGCAAATGGCCGCCTAAGGCAACATGAAACCGACCGTCCTGATAGTCGACGATGACGAGGAGATTCGGACCCAGCTCAAATGGGGTCTGGAGGAAGATTATGAACCGGTGCTGGCGGAGAATCGGGAAGTGGCGGTAGCCGCGTTTGCCAAGCATCGACCGGCGGTTGTACTGCTGGATTTGGGCCTGCCTCCCAACCCCAATGAAACCACCGAGGGGATGGCCATCCTGGCCGAGCTGCTGACCCGGGATCCCGGCGCCCATGTGATCGTCGTCACGGGACAGTCGGATCGCGAGCATGCCCTGAAGGCGATTCAGTCGGGCGCCCATGACTTTCTCCCCAAGCCGGTGGAAATGGAGGAGCTGAAGGTCATCCTGCGGCGGACCGTCACCGTTGCGGAACTGAAAAGGGAGAACCGCCTGTCACCGGCCACCACGCGCGAAGAGGATGGCTACGAGGACATCATCGGTCGCAGCCCTGCCATGAAGCAGGTCTTCAACATGATCACCAAGGTGGCCGCCGTGGATGCGCCGGTGCTGGTACTCGGTGAGAGCGGCACCGGAAAGGAGCTGGCGGCCAAGGCCATTCATCTGCGCAGCAAACGTCGGGACAAGCCGTTCGTCGGAATCAATTGCGGCGCCATCCCCGAGTCCCTGCTCGAGAGCGAGCTGTTCGGCCACGAAAAGGGCGCCTTCACGGGCGCCCATGCCCAGCGCAAGGGCCGCGTGGAGACCGCCGAGGG
>DNDP01000362.1:7142-10640 GCA_003484235.1 Verrucomicrobiales bacterium | reverse complement strand
AAACTGCTCCGCTTCCTGCAGGAGAGAAAGATCGAACGGATCGGCGGACGAGTGTCCATCCCGGTGGACGTCCGGATAGTCGCCGCCACGAATCAGGAGCTTCAGCGGGCGATAGCGGAGGGCAAGTTCCGCGAGGATCTCTACTTCCGGCTCGCCGTCGTCAACCTGACCATGCCGCGACTGTGCGACCGGCCCGGGGACGTCCGGCTGCTCGCCGAATCATTCCTCCGGCAATTCGCGGCCGAGCACGGCAAGGCGGCGCCGAAGATCACACAGGCGGCCATGCGCGCCCTGGAGCACCACACCTGGCCGGGCAACGTGCGGGAACTGCACAACCGGGTTCGCCGGGCATTCATCATGCACGAGGGTGCCAACATTCAGCCCGAAGACCTGGAGCTGAAGGACGAAGGCGGCATCCCGGAGGCCGGCAAGACGCTGAAGGAGGCGCGCGACCAGGTCGAAAAGAACATGATCACGGAGGCGCTGGCACGGAATCAGAACAAGATCAGCCACGCCGCCAATGATCTGGGCATCAGCCGTCCCACGCTCTACGAGCTGATGGACAAGCACGGCCTCCGTGGCGAGTGACCGTCGAGGTCACAGCAATGACGTGGAGTCTCCGTCCAGAAAGAGGGTGGCTTGCGGAGCGTGCCGCAGGGCCGAGGCCGGGCACTCGGCGGAAACCGGGCCGTGCAGGGCCGCCTTGACGGCCTTTGCCTTGCGTTTCTCGGGCGCCACGCAGATCACCTTCTTGGCCGCGAGCAATGCCGGAATCGTCAGCGTGTAGGCATACGGCGGCACGGCTTCGAGCGAGGGGAAGTGCTTCTCATTCACCTGTTGCATCTTGCAGGCATCGTCCAGACGCACCAGCTTCACCCAGTGGGGATCCCGGAAATCCGCCACGTGAGGATCGTTGAAGGCCAGATGGCCGTTCTCACCGACGCCCAGACAGCACAGATCGATCGGCTGCATCCTCAACAGATTCGCATAGCGGGCGCATTCATCCAGCGGCAGGTCCGCCTCACCGGTCAGGTAATGAAACACCTTTGGTTTCACCCGGCTCTCGACCCGTTCACGCATGTACCGGCGAAAGCTGGCGGAATGCTCGCCGGTGATGCCCAGGTATTCGTCCATGTGAAACAGCGTGACCTTTCCCCAGTCGATGCCGCCCAGCGCAACGAGCTTTTCCAGAAACTGAATCTGGGAGTTGCCGGTCGCCATGATCGCCGCCGCCGCCCCCCGCGCGGCGATGGTATCGACGAGATGGTCGTGCACGATCTTCGCCACGTCCGTGGACAATTCGGCCTGGCCGGGATAGACGCGGACCGCGAGCTGGTCGACTTGAAAGGTCTGAATGTTGTTCATGAAAGGAGCGGTGATGTTAGTGAATCGACTTCGGACGGCAAACCCGGAGTTGAGATTCATGCGGAGACTGGGACGAAAGTGGCAACCGGGAGGGGCGGCGGAAAGGCGGGGTAGTAATGGGAGCGGTGCCGCCATCCGGTGACCGTTCAGGCGCCGATGATCGCGACAACAGTCGCAACGCCTCCGCCCTCAATCTGGAGCGGAGTGCCCGGTTGCTGCCATTCCTTGCGGACGTAGCCCAGCGCGGACAGCTTTCCCGATTCAGGCAGCGCACCGACTGACGTAATCCAGCCCGCCTCGCGGCCATCCTTCGTCAGTTTCGCACCCTGCGCCGGCCGGGAGCCTACCCCGGCCGTCAACTGCAACCGGCAAAGGCGCCGGCTCACTTCGGCAAACGTGCGCAGCCGGTTCAGGATCTCCTGTCCGACGTAGCAGCCCTTGGTGTAGCTGATCGCCCGCGACCCGATCCCCGCCTCCGGCGCCAGGTTGGTTTCGGTCATGTCCACGCCGAATCGTGGAATGCCCGCCTCCACCCGGGCATGCTCAAAAGAGTCCCATCCCGCCACGCCGCCGCCGACAGCCTGGGTGGCGGCGATCAGTTTGTCGAGCATCGCGCCCAGCGACGCCACCGGCACGAAGAAATCCGCACCTGAAAGCGCAAGGCGTGGGTGACAGGCCAGATAAATCTCCCCCAACACTGGATGGGGAATCTTGATGCCGGCAAACGGCTCGGCCGGCAACCCGGCATCCAGCCCGAGGGAGCCAATCACGTCGTCAGTTCGCGGTCCCTGCACGGTCAGCAGTCCATAATGCGGAGCGGCATCGATCACCTCGATGTCATCCGAGACGACGAACTTCTGGAACCGTCCGGTCAGCTCAGCGGTTTGACCGGGTTCTGCGTCCAGCAGGATCTCGTCGGGCAGGACGAAGACGTTTGCGTCTCCCTGCACCCTGCCCTTGTTGTTGGTGACGGCCGTGTAGCATCCCTGGCCGGGCTTCAGGCGGTTGATGTCGTTCGTGCATTGGCTGTGCAGGAAACGGGTGCGGTCGGCCCCCACGACCACCAGCCGAGAACGGAAGCTGAAGTCGAGCACGGCCGCCAAAGACTGCAATCGCCGCAACTCCTCGCCGACATCCCCGTAGTGGCCGACCACCTCCATGCCGTTCACCTCCGTGAAACGGGCGCCAAGGTCGTGATGTTCCTCGTGGGTCGGAAGAGTCATGGCAGTCGGCTGTCCGTGAAACCGGACATCAGGTCAACGCAACCCCGGTTCCGGCATCAAAAAACCGGACCCCTTCCGCGCTGAGGGACAGGGGCGATTCGGCTGCGACGGACGGAGCGCCGACCGGTTCGCAACGCAGGGTCAACTGGTGCGACCGGGTCTTCACGTGGACCCAGCTCTCGGCGCCCAACTGCTCGACGAACTCCACCGTGGCCGTGCCGATGACCGGCTGGCCGTTGCCGGCAATCCGCAGATGCTCGGGCCGCACGCCCAGCCAGACTCGTTGATTCACGCGGGACTGGAGGGTCCCTGCAAGTTCCCCGGTCAGCGGCCAGACCAGGCCGCCGAGCGCGGGCTGGCCCTGGGGATCATTCTCCAGAAACCGCAGGCCGCCGTCCTTCTGCACCACGGTGCCGTGAATGAAGTTCATCTGCGGCTCCCCGATGAAGCCGGCAACAAACTTGTTCGCCGGCCGCCGGTAGATGTTCATCGGCTGGTCGAGCTGCTGCAGCACTCCGTCCTTCATGACGGCGATGCGATCCCCGAGCGTCATGGCCTCGGCCTGGTCGTGGGTGACGTAGATCATCGTTGCCTGCAGCCGCTGGTGCAGCCGCGCGATCTCGGCGCGGACCTGCAGCCGCACCTGGGCGTCGAGATTGGACAGCGGTTCGTCGAACAGAAAGACCTTGGGATCGCGGACGATGGCCCGGCCCACGGCAACCCTCTGCCGCTGTCCGCCGGACAGTTCCTTTGGATAGCGCTCCAGCAGTCCGCCGATGCCGAGCAGCCGCGCGGCATCCCGCACCCGCTGCTCGATGTCCGCCTTGGCAACCTTCCGCAGCTTGAGCCCGAAGGCCATGTTGTCGTAGGCCGTCATGTGCGGGTAGAGCGCGTAGTTCTGGAAAACCAT
>DNDP01000362.1:6076-6844 GCA_003484235.1 Verrucomicrobiales bacterium | reverse complement strand
CCCGCCATCGATCTCCTCCAGACCGGCGATCATGCGCAACAGGGTGGTCTTGCCGCACCCGGAGGGTCCCACCAGCACCAGGAACTCGCGGTCGGCGATCTCGATGGACACGTCGCTGACCGCCTGGACGAGCTGCTTCTTGGGCCCCTTGAAGGTCTTGCGGACGTTCTGGATGGAAACCTGTGCCATGGTTGCGGGGAGTTAAGAAATCACCCGTCAAAATGTCGAGCCGCAAAGCGGTGAAGGGCCGTCGCCCCGGCCGGGCGGGCACTCCGCCCAACCGCTTGCCTCGCCCCCGCCCCCTTGCTACGTTCCGCGCTCCTTAGTGATGGCCACCGACTACAAAGACACGCTGAACCTGCCGCGCACGGACTTCGCCATGAAGGCCGACCTCGTGGCCCGCGAACCCCAGCGCCTCGCCAAGTGGCAGGCGGAAGACCTGTACGGTCAGATCCAGCAGGCGCGCGCCGGGGCCGACACTTTCATCCTCCACGATGGCCCCCCGTTCGCCAATGGCGACGTGCACATCGGCACCGCGCTCAACAAAATCCTCAAGGACATCATCCTCCGCTACCAGACCCTCCGCGGCAAGCGTGCTCCCTACGTACCCGGCTGGGACTGCCACGGATTGCCGATCGAATTCAAGGTTTCCCAGGAAATTCGCAAGGCCGGCAACACCGATGCCGATTCGGCGACGATCCGGACCGCCTGCGAAGCCTACGCGCGCAAGTACATCGATCTTCAGCGGGAGCAGTTCAAGCGTCTGGG
>DNDP01000362.1:4248-5831 GCA_003484235.1 Verrucomicrobiales bacterium | reverse complement strand
AAGGGGTTTGTCTATCGCGGCAAGAAGCCGGTTTATTGGAGCATTCCCGCCCGCACCGCCCTCGCCGAGGCCGAGGTGGAATACAAAGATCACGTCAGCAACAGCATTTACGTGAAGTTCCCGGTGATCGGGCACCCCGGCGTCTCGATCGTCATCTGGACCACCACGCCCTGGACGCTGCCAGCCAACCTGGCTGTGGCCTACAATTCGACCTTTGACTACGCCATGGTGCGGGTGGGCGAGGAGGCGTTCATCGTCTCGGCCCTGCTGCTGGACACCGTGGCGGCCAAGTGCGGCTGGAGCGGGTTCGAGATCATCCGCACCGTGACGGCCGCGGACCTCGCCAAGCTGGAATTTCAACACCCCTTCTGCAACCGCACCGGCCGCCTGTTTGCCGGCGATGCGTTTGTCACCAACGACACCGGATCCGGTTTTGTGCACATCGCCCCCGGCCATGGACAGGAAGACTACCAGCTGGGATTGGCCAACGGTCTGCCAATCTATTCTCCGGTGGATGACGACGGACGGTTCGCTCACACGAACGACCTGCCCATCGACCAGCAGATGGACCAGGGCCTCGTCGGGAAATCGATCCTCGAAAAGAACGGCAGAAGCGAGGCGAACGAGGCGGTGCTGGAGATCCTGGGCGCCAGGAACGCGCTGCTTCACCGCGAAGACTATTCCCACAGCTACCCGCACTGCTGGCGGAGCAAGACGCCGGTGATCTTCCGGGCGATGGACCAGTGGTTTGTCCGGATCGATCACGAACCCGACGGCGGCAGCTTTCGTCAGCAGGCCATCGCCGAAATCGACCGTGTGGCCTGGATCCCCGACTGGGGGATCAACCGCATCCGCGGCGCGGTGGAATCCCGTCCCGACTGGTGCATTTCCCGCCAGCGCTCCTGGGGCGTGCCGATTCCGGCGTTCTACGATGGCGACCAGAACCCCATCCTCGACGCCCGGGTCATCCGGCGGGTCGCCGACCTCGTGGCGGAGCACGGCTCCAACATCTGGTTCGAGCAGAACGCCAGGACCCTGTGGCGGCGGGTCCGGCCCGAGGACTGGTCCGGCCCGGAGGCGGAGTCTAAATCCGCCGACACGTTGGACGTGTGGATCGACTCAGGTTCCTCGTCACGCGCGGTGACCGCCGCGCGAAGCGAGCTGAAACAGTCGAACGACAGCCCGGCGTTTCAGGCCGACATGTATCTCGAAGGCTCGGACCAGCATCGGGGCTGGTTCCAGTCCTCGCTGCTGCTGTCACTTGCCGGAAACGGCGCCGCGCCTTACCGCACCGTGCTGACCCACGGGTTCATGGTGGACGCCGACCGCGAGAAGATTTCCAAGAGCAAGCAGGGCCAGGGCGGCTATGAGAAACCGCAGACGGCCGACGCCTACGTAAAGAACTACGGCGCCGACGTCGTGCGGCTCTGGGTGGCCTCGCAGGACTTCCGCAACGACATCGTGGTCAGCGACGAGCGGGTCAAGAAGGTGAGCGAAACCTACCGGGGACTGCGCAACGCCCTCCGCTACCAGCTTTCCAACCTCTACGACTTCGATCCCGCAAAGCACGCCGTCCCGGATGA
>DNDP01000362.1:0-3964 GCA_003484235.1 Verrucomicrobiales bacterium | reverse complement strand
GACGTCGCGGAGGCCTACGACAAGTTCGAGTTCCACGTCGTCTATCAGAAGCTGAGCCAGTTCGCCGCGGTGGAGCTCTCCGCCATGTATCACGATCTGGTGAAGGACCGGCTTTACACCGATCCGGCCGGCTCCCATCGCCGGCGCTCGACGCAGACCGCGCTCCACCGGCTGGTGACCAGCCTGTGCCAGATGTTGTCGCCGATCCTCGTGTTTACCACGGACGAAGCCTGGGAGTTTGTACCGGGAACAACGGCCCGATCGCCCCACATGAGCGTGTGGCAGCCGAAGCAATTCACGCCTGATGCCGAAGAAACTAAGGATTGGGCCCTGCAGTTCGCCGTTCGCGAACAGGTTCTTGCCACCCTGGAGGGCCTCCGCCGGGACAAGGTGATTGGAAAGTCACTGGACGCCCGGGTGGAGATCACCGGTCTCGGCAATTCGGCCGCCTCCGCGGGTCGCGAGGAAGCCCTGCGCGAACTGACCAACGTCTCCCAGTTCAAGCTTCGTGATTCAGCGCTGCTTTCGGGCGACTCGGGCACAGGGGTGAACCTGGACCGCATCGAAGTTGCCGGAATGGCGGCAGCCGGCCAAAAGTGCGCCCGTTGCTGGCACTGGGAAACAGACGTCGGCTCGGACGCGCAGCACCCGACCATCTGCGGTCGCTGTGTCGAAGCGGTGAGCGCCGCCTGACCTGAACTCCGACCATTCCAAATCAAAAGGGCGGCCCGTGTTCAGGCCGCCCTTTGTCCTGGAAAGATTCGCTCAGGGTTTCTGGAAGATGCCGTAGAATCCCTGCTGGCCCTGGCCGCCCACTTCATCGACCCAGAACGTCGTGGAGCCCGTGGAGGGGACATCCTCATCCAAGATCCGCCACGTCGGGTCATCCAGGGCATCCTTGAAAGCCACGATGTAGCTGACGTTCGGCGCGGAATCCCAGCCCAGCACCAGACCATCGAAGGACTGGAAGCTCGTGGTGATGTTGGGGACGACCGATCCGGGAGGCGGGGTCTCGAGCCGCTGAATGGCCTGAAGGTTGACCACTGCGCTGGACTGGTTGACGCCGTCGGTCACGGTCAGGCTGAAGCTGTAGGAACCGGGCGCATTGACCGTCATCGAGGCGGTGGGAGTGGTGGTGCCGGTGAGGCCGGAGACGGCGGGGCCGGCCGTCTTCTGCCAGCTGTAGCCGAGCGCACCGGGAAGCAGATGATCATCCGTCGCGCTGCCGGTCAGCGACACCGTTCCCGGCACGATGGCCAGGCGGCTCCCGCTGATGCTCAGCACGGGCGGAAGGTTTGCCGGCGTCGTGTAGGTGAGCACCTGAGAGGGATCACTTTCAAGGGCGGCGGTATTGTAGGCCGTTACGCAGAACCAGTATTGGGTCTGAGGCAACAGATTGATCACCTGCTGCTGAGTCGTCGTGCCTGGACTGACCATGTTGGTGACACCGGAGCCGACAATCCCGTAATAGACCCGGTAACCCGCAATGTCGGGTTCGGGATTGGGATCCCAGGCGACGGTGACCCGGTTGGGGACGGCCTGAACGGCGGCGACTGTGGCAACAAATCCGGCAAATGCCCAGGTGAAGGCGTTGAGCCGGCGTCGAATCGTATGATGAAAGCTAAACATCGATGCGGTCCTTTAGCACCGGCGATGCCCCGCTTTCGCGATCCTGAAAAATTTTCGGCCATGATCTCGTTCGCAGTGCTGCGATTCGCCACGGAACGTCCTGTCAGATCTGAGATAACATCGGAATGGGCGCGGAAAAGCTTTCTCGAAGCAGCCTCGGAGCAGTCGTTCCCTCGGGCGATTTGCACGATTGCGAACATCAATATTGGATTCTCCTGCCTGCGGATGGGACGGAGGTGAAACGAGTTGTTTCAGGGGCGGATCACAAGCTGTCCAGCTGCGTTTTCCTTTGTTTCATTCGAAGACAGTGGAGCGGAAGCGGGAAGCGCCGATTGGAGTTGCTCGGGGGGCCGACCGTCTACGGAAGATTGAAGATGGAGTAGAATCCGGCCGAAAGCGTCAGACCGGAGTCGTCCACCCAATAGGTGCTGTACCCCTGGGAGGGCAGCGCCCGCGCAAGAATCACCCAATGGGTGTCGTCCAGAGACCGGCGGCGTCCGATATAGTATCTGCCATCCGGAACCGAACTCCATCCAATCAGCAGACCGTCGGGCAGCAGGAAGGGTGGCTCCAGCACGGGTGCCGCGCCACCTCCGGAACCTTGACTGCGGTCAAACACTTCAATGTTTATCTGCCGCTCAACGACAGCCAGGCCGTCGGCCACTCTCAGCAAAAGGGAGTAGTAGCCCGGAACATCGACATCGAACGAGGGATTGAGCGTGCTCGAACCGGCGATCACCAGCGGCGCAAAGCCCGAAATCATCCGCCACTCGACCGTTCGACCCAAAGGGGACGTCACGTCGCCGGTCACATCGGCGTTCAATTGCACGGTGGTAGGCGAGAATACCAGCAGCGCGGTGTCTGTTTCGACCCCGAGCGGGACGGCGGCGCGGGTCGTATGAAAAAGGACTTCGGACGGATCGCTTTCGAGGGCAAATGTGTTGTAGGCGGTGACGAAGAACCAATGGGGCGTGGTAAACGCCAGGTTGGTAACGGTCCCGGTAGTGACGGGTCCTACGTCAAGGACGTTGGTCTGCCCCAAACCGACCACGCCATGGTAAATGCGGTAGCCGGCAATGTTGTTCTCCGGATTGGGGTCCCACGCCACTCTCACGGAAACGCCTGCCGTCGCCTCCGCGGAGAGCAGAAGCGCAATCAATATGGTCAACGTCAGCAGCCAGCGGCTTCTCATGTCACACACGATGGGCACGCGGCAGTCTGGCGGAGACAGAAGGGAAGGACCGAGTTTGCCCAAACAGGGCAGCAAACAGGCTCATCCCCTGATTCAGGCAGTCGAGGCAGCAACATTCGGAAACAAGGTTGACGGGAGCCTAGTTGCGAAGGGCGTTGTTGCAAAAAAAAACTGCCCATTGCCGGAAGTAGCAGGCCAGTTAATGCCCCGCGCAGCCGGCCGAAACCCGGAGCGCCGCAAGTGACTCACAATACGGGACAATACATCCCTGTTGGCTCGTGCACATAAGCTGGGTTTAAGTGAACACAAACTCCGAACCGGTCCCGATCAGGGCTTCGACTATTTCCAAATGGAGTTTGGAGTCCGTTCCCGTCAAATTCGCGCCGCACAAAACCCACCATGTCCTGCCTGATCAAGCACCTCACCGTCCGCGACATCCGTTTCCCCACTTCCCGCCATCTCGACGGCTCGGACGCCATGAACCCCGATCCCGACTACTCGGCCGCCTACGTCGTGCTGGAGACCGATGGCCCGCATCAGGGGCATGGCCTGACCTTCACGATCGGCCGTGGCAACGAGATCGTCGTGGCGGCCGTCAACGCCCTGCGCCCGCTGGTCGTCGGCCGGACGCTGGAGTCGTTCACGGCGGACATGGGCGCTTTTTGGCGGCACATCACCGGAGACAGCCAGTTGCGTTGGATCGGCCCCGAGAAGGGCGCCATCCATCTGGCCACCGCCGCCGTCGTGAACGCCGTCTGGGATCTGTGGGCCAAGACTCAGGGCAAACCCGTCTGGCAGCTTTTGGCCGACCTGACCCCCGAGGAACTGGTCCGCTGCATCGACTTCCGCTACGTCACCGACGCCCTCACTCCGGCGGAGGCGCTGGAGATTCTCCGCCGGCTGGAACCCACCAAGGCCGACCGCATCGCCCATCTCCGCGAGCACGGTTACCCCGCCTACACCACCTCCGCCGGTTGGCTGGGTTACTCGGATGAAAAACTCCGCCGCCTGTGCCGCGAAGCCATTGCCGCCGGCTGGACCCATTTCAAGATCAAGGTCGGCGCCGACATCGACGACGACGTCCGCCGGGCCGGGATCATCCGCGAGGAAATCGGCTGGGACCGGCGGCTCATGATGGACGCC
>DNDP01000140.1 GCA_003484235.1 Verrucomicrobiales bacterium | reverse complement strand
GCCACGATTGCCGGCGGCGGGACACCGGACTGGCTTGGTGCGCCGCGCACCAACTCGGTGAACACCGACTTCGCCACCATCGGCGGAGGAGCGGGGAACCGCATCGGCACCAACTCGAACAGCGGTGTGATCGCCGGCGGCTTCGGCAGCACGATCCACGACAACACCTTCGACGGCACGATCAGCGGCGGAGCGTTCCAGTCCATCGGCACGAACGCCTTTGCTTCGACCATCGGCGGCGGCAACAGCAACGGCATCCGGGACAATGCCCACCGCTCCACCATCGGCGGCGGCAACGGGAATGTGATCGAGACCAATTCCTACATCTCTACCCTTGGCGGCGGCTTCATCAACCGCATTCGCGGGAATGCCAACCGCTCGACCATTTCCGGCGGCTCGGATCACGAGATCGGCTTCGGCTCCTTGCAGTCCACCATCGGCGGAGGATTCAACAACGCGATCATGGAGTCGTCCTACCGTTCCACGATCAGCGGCGGATCGTCCCACATCATCGGCTCGAACTCATGGTACTCCACGATCGCCGGCGGGTATCAGAATCTCATCTTCGACAATGCCTCGCTCGGGATCATTGGCGGCGGCGAGCGGAACGAGATCCGGGCAGGGTCATGGCGCTCCATTATCGGCGGAGGGTTCCTCAATGTGATTGAGGATGAGGTGCAGGGGGGCGTGGTCGGCGGCGGCTTGCAGAATGTCATCAGCACGAACTCCGACTACGCAATCGTCGGGGGCGGGGTGGAGAATGTGATTGGCACGAACTCGTTCCGCTCGATCATCGGCGGAGGTCAGGACAACCGGATCGGGGACAATTCCTCGTACGCAGTTCTGGGCGGAGGCCTTGACAATCAGATCACGGAGAACGCCGACGTGAGCTTCATTGCCGGCGGCTCCCGCAACCGGATTTACACCAACGCCTCCTATGGGTCGATCGGCGGCGGCTATACCAATGTGATCAACTTCAACGCCGACTACGGCGTCATCTCGGGAGGCCGTTTCAACACAATCCACGCCGGTGCACAGTTCGCCGCCATCGGTGGCGGGTTCACCAATGAGGCCGGTGCCAACGAGGCCACGGTGGCCGGTGGCGCCTTCAACCGCGCCTTGGGCTTCTCCTCCGCCATCGGCGGCGGTGGCGGTCATCAGGCACTGGGCAGCTGGGCCAATGTGCCGGGCGGTCGGGACAACAATGCCGCCGCCGACTACGCGTTCGCGGCGGGGCGGCAGGCCAAGGCGCTGCACACCGGCGCCTTCGTCTGGGCGGATTCCATCGGCGTCGACTTCCCGTCCGTGACGGCAAACGAATTCGCCGTCCGGGCCGGCGGCGGGGCTCGCTTCGAGACCGCCGGCGCGGGACTGACGGTGGATGGTGCGCCGGTGCTTGCTGGAACGGTTGGTTCTGCCCAGCTTGCCAACGGATCGGTGACGGAATCGAAGCTGGCAACGGGGGCCGTCAGCAGCTCGAAGCTCGCGAACGATTCCGTGCTGTCCGCTTCGATCGCGGACAACGCAGTAACTTCGGAAAAGGTGGTGGACAGCCTTGCATTGGGAGACTCCGACAACAATGGGGCGCTTTCCGTGTTTGATGCCGACATCGATTCGGCCGGCGTTCTCCTGAGCGGAGGCGGCGCTTCGATCAGAACCTTCGGTTCTGACGGACTGGAGCAGATCAGGCTCTGGGGTCCGAGCTGGGGCGAACTTTACCTGAACGACAACGTTGGCAACGATTCCACCGTCATCCTTTCGGCGACCTCCAACAGTGGCGGACGTATGACCTTGAGCGACGAGAACGGTGGGGATCAGATCAGACTTTACGGCGACTTGTCTGGTTCCGCCCGGATTGGAATTGGAAGGGTGCCGAATGGCAACGAGCTTGAAGTGGAGGGTAGCGCCTCCAAATCCGTCGCCGGCTCCTGGCTGGCGAACTCCGATCGCCGGATCAAGCAGGAGATCGAACCGGTGACGAACGCACTCGAGATCATCGACCGCGTGGAGCTCGTCAGCTTCCGCTACACGGATGATTACCGGTCGGAGCATGCGGGCGTCGGGGAGGGGCGCTACCTGAACGTGGTGGCCCAGGACTTCGCCGAGGTGTTCCCGGACCACGTCAAGGGCAGCGGCGAGCACCTGTCCGACGGCAGCGAGATCCTCCAAGTGGACACCTATCCGCTGACCATTTATTCGGCGGCCGCAGTCCAGGAGCTCCACCGCAAGTTGAAGGCGGAAGAGTCGCGACTCGCGGAACTGGAGCGGCAAAACGCCGAGCTGCTGGGCCGCCTCGAACGGCTGGAACGGCTGGTGAACTAGGCTAGTCCCGGCTCTTGGCGTAGTTCTCGAACCACTTGGTCTCCGACTCGGCGTCGCTGATCAGCAGGATCTCCTCGCCAGCCTCCAGCTTGGCGTTCGGGTCGGGGTTGATCTGCATCTCGCCGTCGTGCTGCACCGCGATGACCGTGCAGCCGGTTTTCTTGCGCACGTCGGCTTCCGCGAGCGATTTATCGGCGAGCTCCTCGGGCAGCTTCACTTTGAAGATGTTCAACCCCTCGGCGACCATGAGGATGTCGCTTCGCTTGAGGTAATTGAAGATGATGTTCGCGCCCATGGAGGCGTAGGACATCACAAAGTCCGCGCCCGCCCGGTGGAGCGTCGAGACGTTCCGGTCGCGCACGGCGCGGCTGATGATCTGGATGTCCTGCCGCAGCTTGCGGCAGAAGATGGTGAGGTAAATGTTCGTGTCGTCGTCGTGGGGCGTGATGATCACCGCCGGCGCTTCCTTGATGCCGGCCTTTTCGAGGATGTCGATGTCGCTGGCGTCACCGATGACGGCGCGCTCGCCGAACCGGCGCACCCGCTCGGGCAGCCGTTCGACGATGCGGAAATCGATCTTCCGCTGGAGCAGGGCGTCGCCGGTGGCTCGGCCCACGCGGCCGCCGCCGATGATCACCACCGGACTCTGGTTGACGTGGTAGATGCAGAACAGCTCGTCGTAGGCCCGGAACTGCTCGGCCGAGCCGGCCATGACCAGCACGGTGTAGGGCGTGATCTTCGTCTGGGGGCCGGCCGTCTCGAATTCGCCCCGCTCCCACACGCCGATGACCGAAATGCCGACCATCTTCGGCAACGCGGCTTCGGCCAGCGTCTTGCCCACCAGTTCCTGCGGCGAATTCACCGGGTTCTTCGCCAGCGAGACGATGCCGATCGGGTTCTTCT
>DNDP01000434.1:9816-10180 GCA_003484235.1 Verrucomicrobiales bacterium | reverse complement strand
GATCTCGTGCGCACGGTTGCAATCCGGACCCCTTTGCGTTCACATTCGCTTTCGCGGCGACCCATGGAGCCGCATCGATGGCCATGATATTTCACCTAGCCAGCCTGACTTCCTGGTGGAACGGCGACTCGCCGGAAAACAACCTGATTCTTGAACGCGCCATCACGTCGGCGATCTTCGTGGTCGGCATCTGGCTGTTGCGCATGACCCTCGTACGGATCGTTGCCATGCGCACGGCGAGCATCTCCGTGGAGAACCGCCGACGCTGGCTGGTGAACATCCGCAACGCGATCATCTTCACCATTGTCGCCGGGCTGATCTTCATCTGGGCGAGTGAAATCCGGAACGTGGCGCTGTCCCTGGT
>DNDP01000434.1:0-9626 GCA_003484235.1 Verrucomicrobiales bacterium | reverse complement strand
GAGCGAAATCAGGAATGTGGCCCTGTCACTGGTGGCCATCGCGGTCGCAATCGTGATCGCCACCAAGGAGCTGATCCTCTGCTTCAGCGGTGCGATCTTCCGCGCAGGCACCAATGCCTACGGAGTGGGCGACTGCGTCGAGATAAGCGGCCTGCGCGGCGACGTGATCGACCAGAACCTGTTTGGCACGACGATCCTGGAGCTGGGCCCCACCCAGGGCTCGCGCCAGTACACCGGACGGGCGGTCATCCTGCCGAACAGCCTGCTGCTCAGCCATCCGCTCGTCACGGAAACCTACATGGGCGACTATGTGGTGCATTTCATCACCATCCCGATGTCCGTCCACGACGACTGGCAGAAGGCGGAGGAGATTCTGATGAAGGTCGCGGAGGCCGAGTGCGAACCGTTCATCGAGGAGGCGCGAAAACACATGGCCTCCCTTGAGAAGAAGCACTGGATCGACCCTCCATCCGTGAATCCCCGGGTCAGCATTTTCTGTCATGACGCCCAGACGCTTAGGCTGGTGCTGCGCATTCCGACTCCTGCCCGGCGCAAGGGACGGCTCGAGCAGTCGATCATCCGGCGATTTTTGCGTGAGTTTGTATACGTGCGGCCGGCCGGGGAGCCACCACTGCAGCCGGTCACTGCGGTCCACCCGACGGCCGAACCGCGCTGACCGCAGCGGAGATGCTGCCGCGCACTCTCTTACGGCGCACGGGAAGTTGGTCATTGCACGGGTCAGAGAACGGAAGTATGCCTTTTGATCGAGTGAAGACCCTGCGGATCCCAAGGCACGGCGGCGGGAGCGACCCGATCCTACGGATTTGGCGGAGACTTCCGTTGCTGGCGGCCAGCGTCATGTTGATTACGTTCGTCGATGCCAAACCGATCGTCCTTGAGGGCTACCTCGGACCGGTAGCACCCGCCTACGGGGGATTGGGAACTCACGTCCTTCGCGACCGGCCCGCACCACATGGCCGCATACTCGCACTCCTGCGCGGCTTGAGACCCGAGGCGGATCCGATGTCTTCACATGGAAGGCGGCGCCTCCTGGGGCGGCTCCATTGGCGGCCCCGGTCGGCAGATGGATTGCCGGTGATCGAGGTGCTCGAAACCCGGCCGGCAGGGTGGTCGGAGCCCAGAAGCGCGGTCAGCGGCGGTTCCCACGGCAACTGGAACGGCCTCGGCGGCTCCCTCCATCCTTCCATCCATCCGGAGCCGTTGCCCTGCCCCGTCAACGTCGGTCCGGACCGCGACGGAGACGGAGTCCCGGACGCGCAGGACAAGTTCCCCGATGATCCGACCGAGACTTCGGACACGGATGGCGACGGCATTGGCAACAACGCAGATCTCGACGACGACAACGACGGCATCCCGGATGACTATGAATTCTTGCACGGCCTGAACCCGGATCTGGTGGATGCGCTTGGAGATCTGGATCTGGATGGATTGAACAACATCGGCGAATGGGTGGCGGGCACGGCGGCAAACGATTCCCGCTCCGTCCTCGCGTTCGACCGGATCGACTTTGACGCTGGGGGCAGCGCGGTATTGGCATGGCCCAGCGTGACCAACCGCATCTATGAAGTGCTGTTCGCCACGGATCCAGCCCGCAGTTTCGTGCCCTACGCACCCAGAATCACCGCCTCGAACAACTGGATCACCGTTGAATTGGCACTGCCCCGGGGTCAACCCGAAGGCTACTTCCGCCTGCAAGTCCGACCACCCTCAACCTCACCGCCATGAAGACCATCCGCATCCCCTCCTTTCCCTTTCTCATGCTCCTTGGCGCCCTGCTGACCGGGGCAAATGCATGGAGCGCGCAGAACGCCTACCTGTCGCTCAAGGCCAATGGCGCCGATGTTGCCGGGGAATCGTCCGTTGCATCCGTCGGCGGCGTCATTGTACAGGATCACATCGAGTGCATCGCGTTCAACCACGAAGTGTTTGCCGACGGTAGCCGTCGAATCCACGGCCCGATCAAGATCGTCAAGCGCGTCGACAAGTCATCGCCCCTGCTCTACAAGGCTTTTGGCAACAATGAAGTGATCGAAGGCACCTTCCGCTTCTTCCGACATAACCCGGATACCAGCCAGTTGGAACACTACTTCACCATCGAGATCGCCCAAGGGCATGTTTCGGCCATACGCCACTGGTTCCCGAACACGGCCGATCCCGCCAGCGCCGACTATCCCCAGATGGAGGAGATCTCGTTTACTTACGCGACGATCTACTTCGCCCACGAGATAGCCTTTACCGAAACGTCTCTCAACTGGACCAATCCGTGAGCTGACTCGAAAGGCAACGGACAGCATTCAGGGAATGCAGGCCGCCTCCAGTCTTGACGCCGTCAATGGGGTTTCTACCGTGGCGCCGTATCCGACGATTTGGAATTCATCCATCCTACCATGACTGCACCCAAGGATCGTTCCATCCTGCTTCCCCTTCGGGGAGCGGTCACCGCCCAACGCCCGGCAATTCAACAAAAGCTTCATTGCCTGCGGGCACGGTCCGGTTGCCTCTTGGGAATCCTGCTCTTGGCACTGGGCGCCACGAGCACGCTGGGAGCCCCGCAAACGCTGGATGTAAACAAGGATGGGGAGATGGCCGCTTTGAAATCCGAGATTGAGCAGGCCATGACGGCGGTCAGGACGATTGTCAATCAGCCCGTCGCCGCGGTCCGACGCACGCGGGAGATGCGGGTCGGCACCTTTGCTCCCGGCTGGTTCCACGAAGGCGCTGCCAAACCCGACTTCAACACCGTGGACATCCGGCAGACGCGGGATACCGCCGGCTACGACAAGCATCCCTACGTCACCTCGGACCTGAATCCGGGCCTCGCCTGGGTAAGCCGAACGGTGGAGTTCAATCCGGCGACCAAGTACTTCTACACCAACTACTCCCTGCCCAAGAAGCGGCTGACGGAGGCGGAGATGGTGGAGATCAACCGGCTCTACCGGATCATCGGCCAGAAAGAGACGAGCCTGGCGGAACTGACGCGGCCAATTCTGACCGAGGAGGAACTCGAGGATCCCGAGGCGGGCTGGACGTTGAAACCGATCCCGAAAGAGCGATACATCCTGGCCGGGGTCGCGATCGCCGTCGTGCTGGGAGTTTACTTTGTCTCTCGCAGGACTCGCTGAGCGACGGTGATCCGATTCGTCGGTGTCAACGCCAGTTAACGAATTCGTAACTCCCGCCTGCATTGCCGCGGAAAGGCTGGCTCTTCCTTGATGAGGAGCTTTGCCGGAAAGATCCCGGGCATGGTCTCACGTGCGGACGCGCAATCACTTCTGCTCCTGATCGGATGTTTCGCCGCGCGCAGGCCTGCCTTCGGAGTCGGTGACTGCCGCAGCCTGACGATGACGGTTCACGATCGACCGCACCTGACCGGCCGGGTCGCGAAAGAGGGCGGGACTCCACACCCGGTGCAGTTCCCAACCCTGTGATCCCAGCACCGCGCTGCGGAACTGCTCCCAGGCAATCGGGTCCGGGGTCTTCAGATAGCGGGTGAAGTCGGTGAGCACGCCAACGGTCACGTCAAACGGAAGGCCGGGATGGGTCAGCGCGACGTCAATGCAGAATCCCTCGTTGCCCCAATGAACGGTTGAGCCAATTCCATGGCCTTCAAGCAGCCGGCGTCCCAACGCTTCTGCCACCGGGGAGGGCTGCCCGCTCGCGACAACCTGGCAGCCTTGAACTCGGCCGGCCCGTGCCGATTCGATCTGCTTCTGCCAGCTGTCGAAGCTCTCCTCCAGGCGTTCTGCGTAGCGGAGATAGCCGTAGAGCTGGTGACGGCCGGTCAGGCGCTGGCCTTCGGGAACCGTCTCGGAGCCGAGATATTCCGCGCGGGGAATCGAGGTGAGCACGTGGATCCGTGAACGCGCCCGGGTCACCAGCACGTTCAGCCGCCGCTCGCCGCCCGTCCGCGAGAGGGCGCCAAAGTTGCGCCGGAACTTCCCCTGCGGATCCGGACCGAACGTCGTGGAGATGATGATGTGATCGCGTTCGTCGCCCTGAACGTTTTCGAGATTCTTCACAAACAGGCCTTCGAACGAGTCCCTGCCACGCCGCCGCCGGGCGGCTTCAAGCCGGCCGGAAAACGCACGGTCCTGTTCCGCCAGCTCCTCCATCGCGTCGAGGATCAGATCGCGCTGGTTCAGGTTGAAGCAGGCCACGCCGATCGAGGGAGGCGCCGGATCGTCCAGCAGCTCGGCGACGAGCCGTGCAGCCGCCTTTGCCTCGGCGACGTTGCCGCGCTCCTCGTACACTCCATCGACCCGGACCAGTTCGATGGGCGCCTGGGCGGCCTTGTTGCGCGGATGGCCGGGGATCGGTTGCAAACGGCCGCCGTAGAACGCGGTGTTCGAAAAGCCGATGAGCGCCTCGTTGCGGGAACGGTAGTGGACATCCAGAAACGCCTCCTGCACGTTGAGATTGAGCGCCGAGCTCAGGAGATCCTCGGCCTCGGACTGGACCTGGGCGAACATCTCCTCCGCGCTCTCCGCCGCCACGTCGTCGCTCTCCGTCAATGACTGCTCGAAGAAGCGCGTGGGCGGGAGCTGCTTGGGATCGCCCGCGACGACGACGCGTCTGCCGCGCAGCAGCACCGGCAGCGCCTCCTCCAGCCGGCACTGGCTCGCTTCATCGAACACGACGACATCAAAGAGCGGCTCCCGGGGAAATATCTGCGCCACCGTGGCCGGACTCGCCATCCAGACCGGGCACAGATCGAACAACGGATCACCGCCCTCCTGACCGGCGCCGGCGGCGATCATCTGGCGCAGCTTCATCGCCTTCTGCCCGCGGACAAACAGCCGCTGCCGCAGTCCCGCTCCCAGCGAATTCAACCGGCTGCCCGTGGCGGCCAGCAACCGCGAGCGCCAGCGCCGCTGCCAGTGGTGCAGCACCACCTGCCGGACGAGCGCGCATTTTTCCGACATGCGGTCGAGCAGTTCCGAGAACGCCGCCTCGACGCGCTGGGTGTCGATGCGGGCGAGGGACTCGTCCTCCTGAATCCGGTGGCGGATCTCCCGGGTCAGAGCCGCTTCGCGCAGGGCAGGCTCGGCTTCGTTCCAGGACATGCCGAGGGCGGCGGTCTCGCGGAGCGCGAGAGCAAGTGGTAACGGCAGTTCCTCAAGGCGCTCGGTCAGGCGAACGGCGTCATCGAGCGAATCGCCAAACTGGAGGAACCGGTCGCAAAGTTCGGTGGCGGGCTGGTTGCTCCGCCAGGCAGTGGACATACCTCTCCGCGCGTGTTCACTGAAGAGCCCTGTCGTGGCCAGTGCCTTCTCAAGCTCGTGAATCGCCTCCGCACGCTTCACAGAGATGCGGAGGTCGGCGATAAAATCGGCCGCCCGTTCCACGACGTTCTCCAGCACCGCGCCAGTGGGTTCCAGCATGCCGACGTTGACGGGTTCGGACGCGCATTCGAGCACGGCAATGAGTTCCGCCAGCCCGTCCCGAAACCCAATCAATGCGGAATCTTCGGGGAGCTCCTCGCCGCCGGTCTCCAGAATCTGGTCGCGAAGATCGCACCACAGATGGCGCGCCCTCAGGCTCCGGTAGAACTGGCGCCCGCGCTGAAGATGATCGTCTTCCAAACCGAGGGCGAGCGGCCGCAGGGCCTCTCGGGCCGCCTTCTTCGCACTCCAGGCGAAAAAGCGTTTGAAGCTGCCCGCAAGTCCCATCCATTCATCGATCGCAAGCAGACGCTGGTTGCACTCGCCGAGCGCTGGCCGGGAACCCTTCACTTGAAGATTCAGCTCCCGCTCCAACGGCGTATCAAGTTCCTGACCTTCCCGGGAGAGCTGCGCTGCTTCAGTCTGCCAGCGCTGCCAGTTCACGGCTCCCGCCAGCCTGGCCGCGACTTCCGCCAGCCCACGACGAGCCACCGCCTCGAGACGGTCCGCCAGTTGACCGCGTGCGGCGGCCTGCTCCAACACCGGCACTCCGGGATCAAGCGGAACGGGATTCCCCCCCGCATGGGAGTCCACTTCGGCGGCGGCCTCGCACACGTGCTCCATCGAAGCCCGAATCGCGGCGGGAGTGGTTGCCAGCCACTGCGAAACGGACATGCCCAGCCGGCCTGCAAATGGATTCTCAGGCCACCGGGCGGACAAGGCGCGCCGGACGATCTCCTCGGCATCGGTGCGATGATCCGCCATGAGCGCGCCTGTCAGCCCCTCGACGTCCGGCAATCGCCGGCTGTCATCCCGCTGGAGTGCCAGCCATTCCCCGCAGAGCTGGTGGAAGGATCGTTCGCCAGGCGATGCGCCGTGCAGGCCGTCGAACGAGCCACGCAGTTCGCGGTGCAGGCGATTGAGCCTCTCGTTGACGGACGCGAGTTCCCGGGCGGGATCCGGAACCTCCCTCTCCTGCGCCAGATTCTCCAGCCGATCCCGCAGGCCCAGGTAGAGGTCTCTGCGGTCCCGCTGGGGATCATGGATCACCCCGCAGAGCGCGCCGAGACCCATGCCGTCGAGCCGGAATTTCACCACGTCGAGAGCCGTCCGCTTATCACAGACGAACAGCACGCGTTCGCCGCGCGCCAGGTGGTCGCCGATGATGTTTGCGATGGTCTGGCTCTTGCCGGTGCCTGGAGGGCCGTGCACGACCAGCGCTTCGCTTCGCCGGGCATGGGCCACCGCCGCCGCCTGGCATGGATCCGCCTGCGTCACCAGCAGTTCCTGGGCAAAGTCCTTGGTCCCGGAATCGGCGTTCCTGCTCTCGTGGTGGAACTCCGGTGCTTCCGGCATCGCGGCATCTTCCGGCTCGGCCAGCGCTTTGGATGAGAGAAACGGCTTTACGGGAGCCTGCAGGGACGGCTCGTTGGCCATCATCCATTTTGTGTCCCGCATCAGGCCGGGATTGACGACTGGGAACAACCCAAGAACCGCCGACGGCAGAAGGGCTGGGACGGGAGGCAACTGGTCGGTTCGGGGGACGGGTGCCAGCCGTGTATCCATGGTAAACGAGAAGTCCGCGGGAAGCGCCGTGGCCCGGCTCACCAGCTTGAGCACTTCGGCTATCTCGCGCCACGGTTCCTCACCTGCTTCGTCCGCAAACAACTCCTCGGTGTCCTGCCCGGTCTGCTGTTCGATCCACGCCAGCAGCGCCGGGTTGGGCTGGACGAGATCGGCTCCGGTTGCGGCCACCGCGAGTGAAATGCCCGCGCCCGCACCGCGCCGGACGGTGAGGTTCACGGGGACGAGCATCAGCGGCGCAAGGATGCGGCCGGACTTCAAACATTCCCGGTCACCAACTGGAGGCAGGGAAAGCAGCGGAAACCCAACGTAAAGGGAGTGTTCGCCATGGTCGTTGTAGTAGTCGGTGGCGTCTTCAGCGATGTCGCGCAGCTTTTCCAACAGCCGGTTCTGAAGATCCGCCGCAGCACGGGAGCGCTTTTGCTCATCCGACCATTCGACCACGGGATAGTCCGGTGCATGGAATGGCGGAACCTTGGCGGGAAACTGAACAACCCGCTCCGGATGGCCGAGCAGCTCTGCATGCAGCGCGGCAGGATCTGTGCCCTGCAGGTGCCTCAATTCGACCACATCGATTCGTTGGCGGCTGTGATGGGGACGTGCATTCAGCCCAGGACCCGAGGTCAGGCTGGCATTCAGCCGCTGCAGCATTGCGCGGAGGATCATGTGTGGTGGAGTTTTTTCACCCGGCAATGCGGATTCTGCACCAACTCAATTCATTTCCGGAAGCCGTTTCAGCGGGGGATTTGTCGGGGCAGACCCATTACGGCGCAAAAAGCACAGCATCCCGGACCTGGGGGCGCTCAAACCAGAAGTTCCTGCACCTCCTCCCACGTCAGGGCTTCGGTGAGCGCGCCTTCGTCGCCGAAGACGGCCTGGATTGCTTCGCGCTTCTTCTGCTGCAGTCTTAAGATTTTCTCCTCAACGGTGTCACGCGTGATGAGCTTGTAGCTGGTCACGACCCGTCGTTGCCCGATGCGGTGGGCGCGGTCGGTCGCCTGGTCCTCGACGGCCGGGTTCCACCAGGGATCGAAGTGGATCACGGTGTCCGCAGCCGTCAGGTTGAGGCCGACGCCGCCGGCCTTGAGGCTGATGAGGAACACGGGCGCCACACCCTGCTGAAACCGGCGCACGACTTCGCCGCGGTCCTTCGTCGAACCGTCGAGCCGGCAGAATTCGATCGACTCGCCGGCCAGCCGCTCAGCCAGCAGGTCGAGCATCGAGGTGAACTGGCTGAACACGAGCGCGCGATGGCCGCCGTCGACGATCTCCTCCAGCAGTTCGCCGAACAGCTCGAGCTTGCCGGAGGGTTCCTTGATCCTGGCGGTGCCGAGTTGGAGCAGGCGCAGATCACAGCAGCCCTGCCGCAGCCGCAGCAGGGCGGTGAAGACGACCATCCTGCTTTTGGCGAAGCCGTCCTTACCGACGGCGGCGAGCACCTCGTTGCGACCGGCTTCAAGCACTTGCTGGTACACGGCACGCTGATCGGCGGTAAGTTCGCAGAAGCTGACCTGCTCCAGCTTGTCGGGGAGATCCTTCGCGACGTCCCGCTTGAGCCGTCGCAGGATGAACGGTCGTACGCGGCGGCTGAGGCGGTCCTGCAACGCCGGATCACGGCCCCTGCCGAGCGGCAGTTCATAGCGCTCCCGGAAGTCCCTCGCCGCGCCGAGGTAGCCGGGCATGAGGAAGTCGAAGATCGACCAAAGATCGAGCACCGAGTTCTCCATCGGCGTGCCGGTGAGCACGAGCCGGTGCCGGCACCGGATGGATTTCACGGCCTGGGCATTCTGCGACTCGCGATTCTTGATGTGCTGGGCTTCGTCGAGAATCACGGTGTCGAACTCGAACGGGCGGTAGGCGTCGGCGTCGCGGCGGATGAGGGCGTAGGATGTAAGAATCAGATCGTAATCGGCGAATCGTGATACGTGCGCGTGGCGGTCCGGGCCGGCAAAAACGAGCACGCGGAGGTGCGGGGCGAACTTCGCGGCCTCGGCCTGCCAGTTGAACACCAAGCTGGTGGGACAGACGACCAGGAATGGAAGGCCTGGGCTTTCGGTCTTTGAACTTCGAGCAAGACAGACATGGGCAAGCGCCTGGAGCGTTTTCCCCAGCCCCATCTCGTCGGCGAGAATGCCGCCGAACCCGTTTGCCCGCAGCTGATGCAGCCACCGCACGCCGTCCTTCTGGTAGGGGCGCAGGACATCGCCCAGGCCGCCGAAATCCAGCTCGACGGCGGCGGACCGGTCATTCACACGATGCAGCCAGGCACTTGGCGCAACGACCTGCCAGCCGAGCTTGCGGCCGACGGTTTCATTCAGGAAGGCGGCGTTCTCGGCGCGCAACCGGTATCCGGCGGCCTGTTGCTGCGGCGCAGCATCGATCAGGAACTGATCCAGCTCCTCGACCGCTCCGGTATCGAGCAGGGCGAACTTGCCGTTCTTCAACTTCGCGTGCGAACGCCCGCCGCGGATCAGGGTCTGAATGTCGGCGTTGGAGAACCGCTCACCGCCGGCGGTCTCGAACTGCACGCCGAAGTCGAACCATTGTTCGCCGCTGCCGACCGGCCGGATTTCGCAGCTTGGCTCGATGCGTTCGACGTTCTTGTTGAGGCTCCAGTCCAGGCGCTCCTCCAGCGTGACC
>DNDP01000201.1:7395-7561 GCA_003484235.1 Verrucomicrobiales bacterium | reverse complement strand
CAGGACCGCATCGACCGCTGCTGCACCCACGTCATCCGGCCGGATGGCAGACTGGACTCGTTCTGCCGCTACTACTCGGGTTTCCCCGACGCGATGCGATGAACTCCTTGCCGCCCATCCAGTCGTCTCCCTACGGCCTGCTGATGCTGGCCGGGATCGGCGTCTC
>DNDP01000201.1:6771-7201 GCA_003484235.1 Verrucomicrobiales bacterium | reverse complement strand
CGGCGCGTTCCTCGGCGCAAAGATTGTCTACGTGCTCGCGGAGGGCTGGCTGCATCTCGGCGCGGAGGACATGTGGCTCCAACTGGCCACCGGCAAGACCATCCTCGGCGCACTGCCGGGCGGCTACGCCGGAGTCGAGCTCTGCAAGAAACTGACCGGCTACCGCTCCGCGACGGGCGACTGGTTTGCGATCATCGCGCCGATCGGTATCATTCTCGGCCGAATGGGTTGCCTGCTGCACGGCTGCTGCGCGGGCAATGCCTGCGGGGCAACCTGGTATTCGATGCCCGATGCCGCTGGCGTCCAGCGTTGGCCGGCGGTGCCGGTCGAAATCACCTTCAACGCTCTTTTCCTGCTCGTCGTCCTTTTCTTCCTTCGTCCCCGCCGACTTCTGGCCGGCCAACACTTTCATCTCTACCTGATTGCCTAC
>DNDP01000201.1:6250-6680 GCA_003484235.1 Verrucomicrobiales bacterium | reverse complement strand
GGAGCCTTCCGCTTCGCCCATGAGGCACTACGCGCCACGCCGAAGATACTTGGACCGTTCAGCGGTTATCAACTGGCCGCGATAGCGCTGGTCGTTTTGGGGGTGGCGCGTTACCGGCAACGAAGGCAGGCTTCCGTTGCAGTTTCCGCCAACACCGCCACCGCATGAACTCCTTCTGTCCAGAATGCCAGGCCGCATGGGCACGACCGTGGTACGATGTCTGTCCGGCTTGCGGCCATCGCTTCAAGCCCAGGCAATCGATGGCAGGACCGCTGTTGTTGAACCTCGTCGGGCCGCTGGTCGTCATGGCGGGGGCGTTTGCCGCTGAGATGTCCCATGCCACGCTCGGCGAATGGTTGATGATTGCCGGAGCCTTCGGCCTTCTGCCGGCCGCCTGCCTTGCGTCGGCCATCCTGCTGGCGCGCAGAAC
>DNDP01000201.1:5813-6022 GCA_003484235.1 Verrucomicrobiales bacterium | reverse complement strand
TCCTACGGAACCGCGGGAAAGGTGCTGACGGCGATCGTGCTGGCACCCTTGTTGATGGCCGTGAGCCTGGCCGTCGCCGTCGCCGGCTGCGCGCTGGTCGCCAACCGGCCATGAAGACGAAACCGCCGTTTCATCCGCTGGCTTGTGCGCTCGGCCTGCTTTTGCTGCTGCCTGGTTGCCGCTCGCCCTAGCCTCCTTCTTCCGAACCA
>DNDP01000201.1:0-5598 GCA_003484235.1 Verrucomicrobiales bacterium | reverse complement strand
CAAGTCCGACAGGCTGCTAGCCTCCTTCTTCCGAACCATGGGCGCAGCCCACCCGTCGAGAAGTCGAGCGTGACTGGCTCTTCCAGAACCGCTATGACGATGCCCGTCCGAGCGCCCTCGGTCCGGATCGTCTGCCCTGACCGGCGCCCAACGCATGAAGCGGCTCGCCATCCTGTCGCTCCTGGCCAACCTCATTCTGGGGGTCCTGCTGGTCATGCCCCGCGCCCGCCCAGACGCGGCGTCATCTTCAGGCTCAGCTTCGACCGGCCCTCAGGAACGGAGAACCCCCACGACCACCAACTTGGTCGAGATCACCCGCGTCATCACCAACGCGTCGCCCGGCTTCAGCTGGGCAATGGTCGAGTCCGAGGACTATCCCACCTACATGGAGAACCTGCGCCGGCTCGAGGTGCCCGAGTGGCTGGTGCGGGAGCTGATCCTGCTCGAACTGGGGCGGCACTACGAACTTCGCGAGCTTGCCGAGCTGGGTGATGCAACGGAGCATTGGGCCACCTACAGCGAACGGCTGCGCCTGCGACGCGAACGGGCCAATGCCAGGGTCGCCCTGGCGCTCGAAGAACGCGACGTCATGCGCCGGCTCACCGGCACCTACCGGCACGGCGAGGGCAAGGATTTCGCCGACAATGACGGATTCCACTGGGTTCTGGGCGTGCTGCCCCTCGACACGGCGCGGGAGGCGATGTCCGAGCTCGTGCTGCAGTATGAAATCAATCAACTGCTCGAAGATCAGGTCGGGCTGGTCACCCCTTCCGACCGGCAGCAGATGCTGGCCGGATTCAATCTTGCCCGGAACCGGGCCCTGAGCCTGGCGGCGCCGGCGTTGACGGAGGAGTTCTGGCTGCGACTTCAGGTGCTGCTGGGGATCATGATGGGTGACTTCGACTTTCCCGGCCTTCAGCTGACCGGCCCACAGTTCCGGGAACTGATCCGGATCCGCTTTCAGTTCATCGATCCGATTGCCGACGAGTTTTCCAACCAGCCCGAGCCGACCGGGGCCGAGCTCGCCCAGCGCGAACGGAACGTGCGGGACGCCCTCGCGGCGGTGCTGGGTGAAAAGCTGGCCGACGACTACGCCCGGTCCCGGAATCCCGCCTTCAGAACGATTCACGAGTTCACGGAAAAGCAACAGCTGCCCATCGAATCGGCGATCTTCATCCACGACGTCCGCCAGGCGGCGATCAACGAGGTCCGGAACGTGATGACCAACCCGCAGGTGCAGCCGGAGCAGCGTTTGGAACACCGGCAGATGGTCCAGCGCGAGACCGAGGCGCTGCTCTTTGATGCCCTGGGGCCGGAGACTTTCCAAAGCTACAAGGAGAACGAAGGCGCCTGGCTGAACCGGGTCGGCGGCAGCGTGCCATCCGACGATGCGGGAGGTGCCCGATGAACTGGCGTGCCGTGCTGATCATTTCGCTGGGCCTGAATTTGGTTCTCGGCGCCTGGTGGCTCAGGAGCCGTTCCCAATCCGGTCCGGCGGCATCTGAAACATCGGCCGGCCCGGTCGCCGCACCTGATGGCCACCAGCCGGCATACGTCACCGTAACCAACGTCGGGGAATTGCGGATGGCGGCCACCGGGGAAGTCGCCTGGCCCACCTGGAGCCAGCTCGCGGACGACGACCTGATGGTGCAGCGGACCAACTTGCTGGCCATCGAATGTCCGCCGGACACCGTGCGCGACATCCTGACGCTGACCATTGACCGGCAGCGTACGCAGGCCCGGGAGGTTTTCATGTTGCCTCATCTGCCGCGGTTCTGGGATCTGGTCGCCGCCGGTGGATTACAGCACAACACGGTGATGGAAGGGATCGATGACCAGTTGGCGGAGCACCTTCAACCCTACGCCGCCCTGGCGGAGCGGGTTCTGCACGGCCTTGAGAATGCCGACGTTGCCCTGGATCAGGAGCGCAATCCCGGCCATGACCCCGGTCCAGAGTACCGTCATCTGAGCCAGGAGAAGCAACGAGAGCTGGCGCGGCTTCAGCGGGAGCTCGAAGAAGGCAGGGCGGAGATCCGTCGTCAGCACGGAGACGGGAAAAAGCTCAGTCCCGAGGGGATCGAAAAGGAGCGCGCACTGGCAGCCGAATACGACCGGAAGCACCGCGAACTCCTGACCCCGGAAGAGGCGCTCGAGGCGCGGCTCCGAAAGAACGGTGCCACCGAATGGGCGGCCGAGCTGCGCGGGTTCGAGCCGTCACCGGAGGAGCTGCGCACCATCGCCGTCTGGCGGGACAAGCTCGAAATCATGCACGCATTGATGGAGGAGACCCACCCGGAAGCGGCCGAGCGACAGGCCGCCCGCTCCGCGGCGGAACGATCGCTGGACGATCAGACCCGGGAACTGCTCGGTGAGGAACGCTTCGCCCAGCTGCAACGCGCCCGGGACGAGCGCTTCGCTCCGCTGTACGATGTCGGGCTGCGGTTCGCGCTGCCCGAGGCAACTGTAAACCAGGCCTGGCAGATGCAGCAGGATGCCGGCGCGGCGGCGCAGCTGATTCGGGATAACCAGGCTTTGACACCGGTTCAGCGGCGCGACACCCTGCGCACCATCCAGCAGGAAACGCAGCAGGCATTTCAGAACTTGTTCGGAGACGAGCCCTTTCAGACCTATCAGGAACATGGCGGCGGCTGGCTCCGGGACCTCGGCCGGTTGACGCCGCGCCGCTGAACACTCAGCAGGGCTGATGACCCCAGTCGGTTTCCTTCAGGTCCTCCTCGAACTGTTCCATCTGCTCCTCGGGAGACAGCGCCCTGGGTGGGCGTTCCTCCTCCGGAGTGGGCGAAGCCGGGTCGGGCTCTTTCGGTTCATCGGGCATGCGGGCAAGTTAAGACCGCATCCCCGATCTGGCCAGCGAGTTTCTTGTTCCGCCGTGCGCGGTCACTGCCCCCCCGGGATCTGGTTCATCGTGTAGTAGCCGATCGGGTGCAACAGCGGCTTGCCCGCGCGGTTCTTCACGCCGGGCAGGTGCAGTTCGTGGACGTGGCCCTCGGCGATCTTGTCGACCACGAGCCGGACCGATTTGCCGTCCCCGCCGACCTTGGCCGACACAATCTTCGGCTTCGTGTGATCCACCTCGGGACTGCCGTAGCTCGCCTGGAAGATGTAGGTGTAGGTCTCGATCCGGTAGGAGGCAACATCGCCGGCTGTCATCGCATCGACCGGCTCCGTGAAAGTGAGTTCGAAACCATCGGGCTTGGCGCGCATCTCGTGAATTTCGAAGGGTACCTTGCCGGACCAGTCAATCCGTTGCAGCGCGTAGGGCTTGCCGCCGCGGGCGCCCCATCCGCGATCGGTGCCGCCGGCAAACAGCGATCCACTCGGTGCGAACTCCAGACTCAGCGTCCCGCTGTCAAGGCCCTCGCGGAACGGGAAACACGCGCCCTGATAACGGTCGTTCACCACTTCGAGATAAACCCGCATCACCGTGCTGTGCGTCTGGTCGCCGACGAACATCTGGTTGGCGAACGGTCCGAACTTCCCGCCGGTGAAATCGGTCGCAATGCCCGACGCGCTCTGGCCCATCTTGTTGTAGGGAAACAGCACGGCGGCCGGGACATACTGCGGGATCTTCTTCGCCTCGATGTGAAACCGGCTGCCGCTTTCGGGCTCGGCCGGCTTTTCGCCGAGCGCGTCGGTCAGTGAATACCATCTGTTGCCCTGCGGATTGCCCTGGAACGAACCGGGCACGAGATGCTTCAAACTGCACGTGCCATTCCACGGTCCCTGGTTGTCGGTGTAGAACACCTCGCCGACGTGGTTCGTGCCGATGCCGCCCGGTGAGCGGATGCCACTGGCGGTCGGCACGGTGTCGCCGGTGTCGGCGTTCACGCGCACGCACCAGCCGCGATAGGGAAACTCGCTGGTGAACGAACCGGTCAGGCAGAGCACGACCCAGATGTTGTGGTGCTTGTCCACCTTCGAGCCGAACGCGTACTCGTGGTAGTCGCCGCCGATGCCCCACTGATCGCTCACCGTCTCGAAGCGATCGGCCAGGCCGTCGCCATTGGCGTCCTTCATGCGCGTGATCTCGCCGCGCTGCGTCGCGTAGAGCCAGCCGTCGTGGAGCGCGAGCCCGAGCACCTCGTGCAGTCCGCTGGCGTAGAGCTGGAACTGCGATGCCCTGGGTGCCTTGGCGAACGGCTCGCTGACCATGTAGATGTCGCCGAAGCGCGTGGACACGGCAAGCTTGCCGTCGGGCATGAGCTGGATCGCCCCGGCTTCGAGATAGGATTTCTCCGGCAGCTCGAAGGTCGTGAGCGGGTAATACTCCGCTTCCTGTTCAGCCTTGGTGGCGGCGGAAGCAGCCGGGGTGAGGCACAGCAACGCGGCCGCGAGAATGGCCTTCTGGTTGATCTCAAACTTCATCATCGAAATTCCTTTCCGTGGCTTACCACACGAACTCCTGCACGATCTCCGCCTTGCCGTTGGCGTCGAAGCCCACCGGCATCAACAGCTCGGTTCTGCCTTCGCTCTGCCGCGATGTCGCCCAGCCGGACGCATTCGGGAACTTCATCTTCACCCGACCGTCGATCAGCCAGCTGCCGTCCGCCTGACGCTCGATCTGTTCGCCGACGGCCAGGCGGAAGAACAGGCTCGCCGGCTTGGCCGTTGAAGTGAACGTCAGCGTGCGCACGAGAAACGCGTCAACCACTCCCGGCCGGGCGACCGTGTAGTCGCGCACCGACACTTCATGGAAATCGTAGCGGAAGGCCGGCCGCAGTTGTTCATCCAGATCGTAGCCGCGCATCCGGTAGCCCGCCGCCAGGCCGGTTGTGCTCGGCCACGCGGCGGTCGGACTCGGCAACACGGCCAGCGGCGGTCCCTCGGGCAGCTTCACGACATTGCGGCCGAGCGGGGCTTCATAGCCGGGCCCGCGTCCGGTCCGGTGTTTCGCGAGGTCCATGAACGGCCCATGCCAGATCATTGCCAGGCGCATCTCGTTGGCATCCCACGAGAGATTGGCCTTCTCCGGGAAGCCGACGCCGATCGCGCGCGAACCCGAGCCTTCGATGAAGTGCCGGTAGATCACCGCGTTTTCATCGGCGACCAGTTCCCACTGCCCCTGCACGAGCCCGTCGGGCGGCGATGAACCGGGATCGCCGTCGAGGAACGCCCAGATTGCGTCGATCTGCCGTTCGGTGTTGCCGTTGAAGATGTCCGTGTTCACCGCGTTGCCGTCCGGCCAGAAGCTCGGCATGCGCGTGCCGGGCCGGAGCGCGAAGGGATTCTTCAGGTATTCGTGGAACCATTCCTTGCGCAGGCGATGGGTCATGTCCGTGAGGTTGAGCGCCGGAATGCCCAGCGAAGCGTACTTGCCGAAGTTGTGGCACGCGATGCAGCTCAGGCCCGAGGTGCCCAGCAGCTTGCGCCCGAACTTCGCATCGTCGAGCGACGCGAGCACCGGCTTGTCCGGTTGATCGCCGCCGTCGGCCTTTGCGAACTGCGCGGGCAGGTGTCCGATGTTCGCCTCGCCGTAGATCGGCATCCGCGTCGCCATGTAAGGCCGGACCTTCGTGCCCTTCGTGAGCAGCTCGGTGAGCCACTCTTCCTTCAGCTTGCGACCGACACTCGTCAAGT
>DNDP01000118.1:16029-31803 GCA_003484235.1 Verrucomicrobiales bacterium | reverse complement strand
CGGCCGTGTCGCGGACGGTGCCGCAGGGGGAGGGGGGCCGGCGCGGGCCGGCCGTCGGCGTCAGTCGTGTGGATGGTCAGGTCCGCCGCGGCGGCGGCATGACCGATCAACAGCAGGGCAAGGAGCGCGCGCAGGCGCGGGAGGGAGCAGGGATTCACGGTGACGAACCGTGGCAAAGAAACCCTCGCCGGTCAATTTCCCGCCGCGAACCCGCTCAAAGGCCGGCCCGGAAAGCCGGTCCTGCCACTCCCTGCAATCGCTCTCACTTCAACCAGTCCTCGAGGTGGCTCGCCACAAACTCATCGTCCAGCATCCACGAATGTTGGTGTCGGATGCCCTCAATGGCGTCGGCCTGGCCGGGCGAAAGAATCTCGCCGGGATCGAGACAGCGCGAGGTGGCCAGCAGTCCTTGTCGTTGCAGGACGTGATGGATTCCCGGGATGCAGCCGGCAAACCCGTTCGCCGCGTCGAACAGGGCCGCGTTGGCCTCGGTGACCTGCGCGGCGCGGGTCAGAAGCTCTCCGGGAATGCTGCCTGACTCGCGCGCCTGCCGGCATTCGCGCAGCAGTTCGACGGCGCGCCGCGTCCAGCACGCCCAGTGTCCCAACAGCCCTCCGGCAAAGTGAAGTTTCACCACCCCACCAGCCGTGGCGAATTCGTGCTCCGTGATCAGATCAACGACGATGTTGTCGTCGTTGCCGGTGTAGAGCGCGATGTCGTTTGCCCGGCCGGATTCGGCCACCGCGCGGAGGACGTCGAGGGTCTGGTAGCGGTTGAACGGTGCGATCTTGATGCCGACGACGTTGGGAATCTCCGCGAACCGCCGCCAAAATTCTGGCGAGAGCAATCGGCCGCCGGCCGCCGGTTGCAGGTAGAAGCCAACCAACGGCATGATCTCGCCCACTGCGCGGCAGTGCGCGGCCAGGCGCTCGTTGTCCGCCTCCCGCAGAGCACCCAGCGAGAGGAGGCCGGCGTCGAATCCGAGTTCCTGCGCGAGCGTGGCTTCGCTTGTCGCCTGGCGGGTGTCACCACAGATGCCGGCGATGCGCATCGTTCGCCGGGAGGCGGCCCTGTCGCAGGCGGCGGCAGTTTCCGCGGCAAGGGCGAGCACCGGATTGAGCAGATCGTGCTGCGGTTCGCGGATGGCAAACTGCGTGGTGTGCACGCCCACAGCGATGCCGCCGGCTCCGGCGGCGTGGTAGTAGCGGGTCAGCGCGCGCTGACGCCGCTCGTCCAGTTTGCCGGCCGCGGTCAGGACCAGCGGATGTGCGGGAATGACCAGACCCGAGCGCAGGCGGTCGCGCAGTTCGTCGATGGCAGGGCGGGGAGCAGTCATGCTCAGTAACCCCCGTCCCGGACCTCGAAGCTGGTCGATTTCTCCCACAGCACGCCGTTGTTCCGGATCCACTGTGCGATCCAGTCGATGACCCGGCTGACGGGAGTGGCGGGCGGTCCGAGCCGGGCGCAGAGCTTTGCGGGATTGCAGATGAACGAGTCCGGCGCCTCCGTGCCCTCGAAGATCGGCGGTTTGCCGAGGCGTTCGCCGAACTGGCCGGCGACCTCGCGCACGCTGAACGGCTTTGGCGAGGACAGGTTCCACGCGTCTGCCGGCGAGGTTGCCAGCGGCAGCGAGCGGAGGATAATTTCGTTGGCGTCGCCCTGCCAGATGCAGTTGAACGAGCCGTTGGAGAGCCGGATCGGCCGCTCCTCCCAAATTCGCCGGGCGATGTCCACCAGCACCCCGTAGCGCAGTTCGACAGCGAAGTTGAGCCGGATGAGGGCGATGGGCGTGGCGTTGCGCTGGGAGAAGTAGTGAAAGATCCGTTCGCGGGCCACGGCCGCGTTGGCGTATTCGCCGAGCGGTGTCAACGGCTGCTCCTCCCTGGCGCCGCCTTCGGCGACGGGCACGAGCGGGTAAACGTTCCCGGTGGACAACGCAACGATGCGCGACGCCGCGTAGCGCTCCGCCACGAGCGCCGGTCCGAGCGTATTGGTGGCCCAGGTCAGTGCGGGGTTCCTGCCGGTGCCGAACTTCAGACCGGTGAGGTTGATGACGTCGGGCGCGTCCGGCAACGCCATCACCGCCGCGCGGTCGAGCAGATCGGCCCGCACAGTCGTGATGCCGCGCGCTGCAAGCCACTGTTGCGCCCCGGCATCGCTGAACCGGCTCACGGCGATGATCTCGAGCGGGTGCCCCGCCTCCTCCGTGGCCCGTTTTGCCAGCCCGCACAGCGTGGGTCCCATCTTGCCGCCCGCACCGAGCACGACCAGCGGACCCGACAGCGTCAGGATGAACTCGATCAGCGCAGCCGACGGCCGGGTCAGTTGATCCAGCAGTTCGTCCTCGGAGCGGATGACGTCGGGCAGCGGAGGTTTCTGTTTCATGTTCGGCACAGGAGCATCGGGCATTTGATCGACGGTTGATGAATGCCTGTCGTCAAGGTTGGGAAAACATTTCGTTCAGCCGGTGGAGGCTCATGGCGACCAGCGCGGCGATCGCGATGACCGCCCAGACATTCTGCCAGGGCCTGCTCCGCTGTTCGCCCACGATCCGACGGTCGTTTGCCATGATCAGCATCACGATCGCCACCAGCGGCACGGTGAGGATGGTCGACTTCTGCGCCACCACGATGCCGCCGAGCGCCGTGCCGGAACGCATCAGATAAAGCCCGGCGCCCAGCCCGACGGCCATGGCCACCGTGGTCAGCCAGCGGGCGGGCGGATTGTTCAGGCGGGAATCCAGCCCGAGTCCGTCGGCCATGAGCGCGCCGCCGATCATCGCGTTGACCACCGTGGATGAGAAGCCGGCGGCGAGAAAGCCGGCGCTGAAGAACCAGACCGCGGTCGGGCCGAGGAGGGGCTGCAGCTGGGTGGAAAGCTCGGCGGCGTTGGTGATCTCGGCGCCCTGCAGCACGGTGGCGGCGGTCCACATGATCATCAACGACACGCCGAACAGGACGCTGATGCCGACGATCGATTCCTTCACGCCGGTGCCGAGCTGATCCTTCTGCCAGCCCTTCTGGCGGGCGAGCGACGACTGATACAGCGCGGCAATGACGGAGAAGGTGGTCGCGGACAGGCCGATCACGAGCCCCGTGAGTTCCGCGGGCCAGCCACCGGGGATGAGCCCGCGGACCAGTTCAAGCGGATTGGGACGGGCCACGACGAGGTTGAAAAGGAAGGCGATCAACATGACGGCGACCAGGGCGGTCATCACCTTTTCAAGAAGACGGTAGAGCTGGCGCGCGCCGAAGACGAACACCAGGCCGGCGGCGCCGACGAGCAGCATCCAGGTGGTTTCCGGAATGCCCGTCAGCGTCTCGAGCGCGGTGCTGCAGGCGATGTAGTTGGAGGACTGGAACCCGGCGCAAACTGCGAAGGAGAGGCAGCCGATCAGCACGGCCAGCCAGCGGCCGTAGTGCCGGCCCACGAGCGTGAGAATCGATTCCTGGTTGAGAATGCCGATCCGCGCCGACATGGCGGTGAAGACCATCATGAACGAGGCGGTGACCACCAAGGCCCAGGCCAGGGACATGCCGGCCGCGGCGCCGATCTTCGACGTGATCGTGATGGTGCCCGGTCCAATCACCACCGCCGCGGTAATCAGGCCGGGCCCCAGATTTCGCCATAGCCGGCCACCCGACGAATCCGTGGCCGCCGGCGACGTTGGTTGGGGAGCGGACGGATTGGTGACGTTCGGAGGAGCCATGGGTGGCAGAGAGTGTGCGTCGAAGCCGGGCCGGGTGGCAATCCGGTTTCCGGCTCCGGCAGCGATGCCAAAACCGAGGCGCTGCCGGAAAACCCCTTTGCTGACGCCTGATCCTTTGCCTACACTGCGGTTCACTGTTGCGTCGCCCATGAACAAACAACCCCAATCCGATCTGCTGCCCGGTCTGTTCGCGCCGGTGCGGCTGCCGTGGGAATCGATCGTGAATTCCGCCCGTGACGGCGTCGTGTGCGTCGACGAGTCGGGGGGGTGCCTGTTCCTGAACCGGGCGGCGGAGGCGATGTTCGGTGTGCAGCGCTCCGAAGTCATCGGCAAGGCGGTGGAGTTCGACGGGGATCTTGCGCAGGCTTTCGTCGACGCCTCGGGTTCGCCGGATGCGCCGTTCACGCGGGACGTTTCACGCCGCAAGGCGGATGGAGACTCGATGCCCCTCAGCATCACGATCACCGAGGCGACCCACGACAGGCAACGGATCCAGACGGCGGTCATCCGGGACCTCTCGGCGATGAAGCAGATGGAGGAGGCGCTGATGCTGTCACGGAAGAACCAGGCCATCGGATCGCTTGCCAGCGGCATCGCCCATGACTTCAACAACATCCTGACGGCGCTGCTGTCCCAGCTGGATCTGGCGCTCGACGCAAACCAGCAGCCGGAGGCCGCGCGGGAGCACATCCTGCATGCCCAGAACAGCGGCCGCCGCGCGGCCGAACTGATCAGCCGCCTCCAGATGTTCAGCCGCCAGACGGAAACGCAGACCAAGGTGGTGGACTTTGCCGAGTTGATCGAACAGGTGGTCCTGATTCTGCGGCGTTCGGTGGACCGACGGATCCGGGTGCGGCACGATCCCGCCAAGCGGGGGGAATGGCTGGTGAAGGGGGATGCCAGCCAGGTGATCCAGGTGGTGCTCAACCTCTGCCTGAACGCCCGCGATGCAATGCCCGAGGGCGGGGAGATCGGCATCCACCTGAAGCGCGCCCGTCGCTCGTCCCCGGCCGGAGGCGGAGAATGCCGCTGGGTGCAGCTGACCGTGCGCGACAGCGGACAGGGGATGCCGCCGGAGGTGATCGAGCGGCTGTTCGAGCCCTACTTCACGACGAAATCACTCGGTCGTGGTACGGGGCTCGGCCTGTCGATCGCTCAGAGCATCGTTCAGGCACAGGGCGGATGGATCGAGGCGGAAAGCGAGGAGGAGCGGGGCAGCCGGATCCATGTGTTCCTGCGGGAGACGGAGCCGCAGTCGACGGACCACGGGGTGCTGCATGAATTCGTCAGCCGGGAGACCCGGGCGCTCGAAGGTCGGGAGGCGGTGCTGATTGCCGACGACGAGGAGATGGTCCGCCTGGTGATGAAGGCCGTGCTCTCCTATCGCGGCTACCGCATCACCGAGGCCACGGACGGGGAGCATGTGCTGGAGATTCTCCGGGCGGAGCAGGGGCGGTTCGATCTCGTGCTGCTGGATGTTGACATGCCGCGGCTGAACGGCTGGGACGCCCTGAAGAAAATGCGCGTCGAATATCCGCAGGTGCGGGTGATCCTGCTCAGTGGCGGAGCCGTGGCGTCGGACACCGATACGGCCCTGCGCAGCGGAGCCGCGGCGTTTCTGGCCAAGCCCTTTCGCAACGAGGAACTGGTCCAGCTGGTGAGAAGGACGCTGGACGAGGCCCGGCCGGCGACGGGTGCCTGAATCAGGCGACGGCGTGGGCGCCGTAGGCGTGGTGGATGCGACGGAGGTTTCCGTGATTGCGGCCCAGCTGATCACGCTCCGCTTCCAGGCGGCTGCGCTCCTCCTGCAACCACTGGCCGTTGCGGGCTTCAAGGCTGATGAGGTGCTCGAGCACGGGACGAAAGTGAAGGCGCATCTCCTCGGCCGTTGTCCGGCTGTCGGTGGCCGCCTCGATGGCGTGCAGGATCCTCTGGCGCAGCTCGGCCTTGACGCTCTGGCACTGGTCGACCCGCTGCCAGGCGGCGGACCGGATGGCGTCGCCCTCCGACTCGGACATGAGGCGCCACTCCTCATACAAGGAGGCCAGGCGGGAGCGCGCGTTCATGGGAACTCAGGCCGCGATCGCGGCGGGCGAGCGCGTGGGATCCTGGGAACCGGACAGCATTTCCGCCCACGCGGCGCGGAGGGTGGTCAGCCGGTCGATCGATTCCTTGATGCCCTCGGGGGTCTTGGTCCGGTTGCTCTCATCGAGCCGGCGGTCGATGTAGTTGTAGAGGCTGCGCAGGTGGGCGGAGAGCTCCCCGCCGCGGGACATGTCGAGGCTGCCGTTCAGCTCATCCACGATGGCCTGGGCGCGGAGCACGTTGTTGTTGATGGTGAGATTGAATTCACCGGGATCATCAAGATTGAACCCGCCCCGGGCCTGTTCGAGGAAGCGCAGTGCTCCATCGAACAACATCAGGACGAGCTGTCCGGGGGTGGCCGTCTGAGTGGCGATTCTGCGATAGGATTGCCAGGGGTTCAATGGTTGATGGGTCACTTGGATTCTCCCGTTGCTTGTTCCCGTTCAATGTGCATGGCCAACAGGTCGGCGATCTTGCTGATCGCCTCGGTCGGCGGATACTTGGGGTCCTCGATCAGACGCCGGGCGCGGGCGACCACTTCCGAACGGGTGTCCGGAACTTCTGCCAGCGAACGGTTCAGGGCTGCGGACCGGTCGAACGACGCGCCGTCCCCGACAACCTGCGCTGTGGTGGCCCGGCTGCGAACCATCTCGGTCTGTCTGACCGGTTCCTGATGGTGACTCGGATTGACTTGCATATCTGATTCTCACTTCCTGGCAGGCGGAGACTCAACTGTTGCTCTATTCTCTACTCATCGGCAGGAGTGGCCGGACACATTAGTTGTTTCTTTGGTGCTCCTGGAGGGTTTCCAGGCTGGCCGCCAGGGTGTAGGCCCCGAACCGCCCGGGTGAGCGCAGCACGGTTTCGGGCCGTGCCCCCGAACGGTCGGCTGTCTGATGCTCCCGATGGTAGCGGATGGCGCTGTTGGCCACCCCTTCATCCCCTGCATCAAACACCACGTCGGACGCCCACCAGATTCCGGGTTCGGTGGCGCTGACAAGGTGCATCTTCCATCCCAGGGCCAATGGCGGATAGGGCCGGTAGGTGGTCAGCTTGGCAAATACGACCGCGTCGCAGCCCAATCGCATGCGGAGCGCCCCGAAAAAATCAGGCGGCAGCGACTCCTCGATCCCCCATCGGGCGCGACCGGTCCAGCGGCGCAGCTGGTCGGAGGTCACCCGGACAACCTCGAACAGCTCGGTCTTGCCGACCGCGTCGGACAGCTGCTGATCCAGCTGCAAGCGCTGGGTTTCGGTCAACAGTTCGTCATGGGTGGCGGTAAGCGGCAGAACCGCGACCCGCCGCACCTCGCGAGGCAGCCACGCGGTTTCCTGGCGAAAATTCTCCGGCACATGCTCCGGTTTCGGACCGACTCCGGCGAATGACCGGCCGGCACAGCCGGCGGAAAGGCAGGCGACGGCCGCCAATGCTGCGGCAAGGAGCACGAACTGGATTCGGGCGGCACGCATGTCAGGAAACGGGCTGGTGGTTGAGCTTGAGCAGATAAACCTCGAGCATCCGAATCCAGGGAACCAGCCGTTCCTCGAAAAGGCCGGACAAGGCGATCGCGTCGTCCTCGGACCAATGAAGCTCGGTGGCCATCAGCAGGGCGTCCGCCTCGCACAGCATCGGATTCAATCCGTCCAGGTGCTCGGCGAGGGTCTGGCCGCCGATGCGGATGGTATCGACCGCCGGTCCCCAAAGCTCGCGGAGAAAACCGAGGCTGATCAGCGGGGTGCGAAACTGCGGCTGCCATTCCTGCCATTGGTTGTGGATTGGGCGCCAATCGCTGATGAGCACCCGGAGGGTGGACTCCTCGATCTGCGCCGCCAGGTAGTGCAGCTGGCGGCAAGCCGTTTCGATCAGCCGGTGGCTGAGCTGCTCGAAGGTGATCGTGTCCGCGCGGATGTGCCGGAACCCACCGGCGGGTGCCTCCTCGCGGAGTTGCCGGATTTCGATGCCGTCCACGGTGAATCCGGAAAGGACGCGCCGCTGTTGCAGTGCCAGAAACTCGAGGTAGGCGCGAATGGCCACGAGTGAATTGGCCATCTGACGGGGCAGATCGACGTCGCGCCCGTCCAGTTCGATGCGGAGATCGGGGAACTTCTCTTGGGTCTGCAAGCTCACGCTCATGATATCGGTGCCCGGTGCCAGGAAGTTAAGGCTACAAGTTGCCGAGGTTTCGCTGGAGATACTGCAGCTGCTGGTTGATGCGCGACTGTGCCTGCTCCATCAGCACAAACTGGTCAATCATCGCCTGCCGGTTGCCCTGCACGATCCGCTCCATGTCGGCGATCTGCTTGTCAATGTTGGTGGACTGGGTTGCCAGTCCGGTGATTCGTGAATTGAGCGAGCCTTCGTCCCCGACCGTCGATTCCAGATACGAGTGCAGCCGCGAGGCCACGCCGTTGGTGGCGTCGGTGAACAGCGAGGAAACGCTGCTCAGCTCGTTGAGCAGGGCGTCATCCAGCCGGGCTGCGTCGGTGAGCGTCAAATTGTTGTTGTCACCGTTCGTGTCGATGCCCAGCTGCGCCAGCCGGTCGATCGTTCCGGAAATTCCCGAAACGGAGCCGAACGCGAGGCCGCGCAGCTTAGTCGCAATCTCATTGGCGTCCGACTGCCCCGCCAGGGTTCCGGCGGTCACCTTGCCTTTGCTGTCGGTGCTGCTCGAAGTCTCCTTGTCGATCAGGCCCTGCGTCTTGTTGTACTCGTCGAGGAATCCGGTGATGGCCTTCTTGATGGCTGCCGAGTCGCTCTTGACCTCCACGGTGGAGCTGCCGACGGCCAGGGCGGTGATCGTCAGGCCGGTGAGACCGGAGGTGCTCTCGGTGATCGTGTTTGAGGCGCTGACGAGGGTGCCGCCGCCGTTGATCGAGTACTCCAGGTTCTTGCCGTTCGTCAGGCTCCCTCCGCTCAGGCCTGTGGCGGCCAGGAAATTGCCGGTGACATCTTCCAGTCCGATGCCCAGATTGCCGGTCACCTTGTTGGTCAGGGTCATCCGGTCGTTGACGGGATCGTAGCTGGCGGTCACGCCCGCGGCGGATGCGTTGATGCGGTCGATGACGTTCTTCAGCGAATCCGCGGCGGCATCGAAGGCGATGGAAACGCCGTTGATCTTGAATTCGCCGGCTCCGCTGCCGCCGTCAGAAACCGCCGTTGTCAGGTTGCTGCTGCCGAGTGCGACGGCACTCCTGACCGTTCCCAGCGTCGACGTGCTGGTGACGGTGCCGCTGCCGTTGTTTTGAAGCCGCGCCACCGAGAGGAAATTGCTCGTGTCCGTGGCGCTGCCCAGCACGATGTTTCCTCCGCTCGAGAGGGTGATCTTGTCCGCCAGGGAATCATAGGAGCCGGTCACGGTTCCGCCGGTGGCCGTGCTGATCCTGTCAAAGACATCCTGCAGGCTGTCGGTCGTGGCGATCGTCACCTGTTTTCCGTTGACGGAGAAGCTTCCGGCGGAAACTGCGGTGGAGAAGGGCGCGTCCTTCAGCGCCAGCGAGGAGACGTCGTTGGTGGGGTGCAACCGCGCCCCGATGTTGGATGTGCCCTGCTGGACGGCGGCGGTGGCCAGCTGGGAAATGTCAAATGTGTAGGATCCCAGTGCGGTGCCGCCGGAGGCGCTCGCCTTGAGGGTGGCTTCGGTCCCGACTGTGGTGAGACGCCTGGAAAATAGTGCCGGGTCCTTGAGATCATTGACCCGGTTCTGCAGGACGGAGAGCTGGGTTCGAAGGGCGCCATAGGCGGTGCTCCGCTGCTCGGTGGCGCTCTGTTCCTGCAGCAGCAGTCGCTGCGGAGAGCGTTCCACCTCCACCAGCTGGTCCACCAGGGCCCGCCAGTCGAAGCCGGACGCCAAGCCTGATACGCCTAGTTCCATATGTCTGTCCTGTGCCGAGCATGATTCAATCCAATTGAGATTCCGGCGTCGGAGTGCCCGTTGCCCCGGACCGGAAAGCAGGTCCCGTCAAAGCTGAAATCTCGGACGGCGTACTCCGCCGTCCGAGAAGTGAATCACACCGTCAGTTGGAGCGGCGATTAGCTGAGCAATCGCAGCGCCGACTGGGGAGTGGCATTCGCCTGAGCCAACATCGCGGTGCCTGCCTGTACCAGGATGTTGTATCGGGCAAACTTGGTGCTCTCTTCCGCGATGTCCGTATCCTTGATGCGGCTGTTGGCGGCGGAGAGGTTTTCGCGCAGGACGCCGAGCTGTTCGCTCGTGAACTGCAGGCGGGTCACATTGGCGCCGACCGTCGCACGGTCCGTGGCCAGCTGTGTGATGGCAGCCTTCACGTTGGTGAGGGCGGTGGCGGCTGCGGACGAGGTGCTGATCGTCGACGCGGTGGCCGTGGTGTAGGCGGAGGCGCCCAGGTTGATGCCGGCTGCGCTGAAGGATCCACCCTCGCTGTCCTGCGTCACGCTCAGAGCCGCGCCACCGAAGAGGCTGACCCCGTTGAAGTCCTTGGTCGCGACATTGTCGATGTAGGCGCCCAAAGTCGCGAATTCCGAGTTGTAAAGAGCCCGGTCCGCGTTCGACTTCGTCACGTCCTGCGCAAGGATGGACAGTTCGCTCATCCGGTCCAGCGCCTTGGACACCTTCTGCATGAAGCCGTCCTGAGTCTGGCTGAGGGAGATGGCGTTGATGACGTTGTTCTTGGCGGCGGACGTGCGGTTGATTTGAGCGTCAAACCGCATGGACACTGCCAGACCGGCGGCGTCGTCCTCCGGCGAAGTGATCTTCGAACCGGACGACAAGCGAGCCAGTGATTTGGACAACAATGAGGATGATTCCGAGAGCAGACGAGCGCTGCTCGAGGCCGACACGTTAGTATTGATTACCATATGAGACTCCTTCCATGAGTCACCCTCCCATTGGGAGGGATTTTTGTTTGCTGAACGGCATCCCTGCCGTTGGTGCTCTTGATCCGGGCAGGCACCGTCTTTTCCCGTTTGACTGTTTCAGGCTGTCAACCGCCTGTCCCGAAGGACGCAGAGACTATCGGCTGCCTCCCGGAATCCTTTAGCGGTGAATTGACCGGACGGCAGGGCAGGTCTGCGGGAGCGGAAATCTTGGAAGGAGGAAGACCGCGGAAACCGGGTGGGCGCAGTCGGCTGCGACTTGCGGGAGAGACTGGGCGGAACGGAATCGTCCCGGATCAGGCCAGAATTCCCTCGACCACATCACCGTACACGTCGGTCAGCCGGAAATCCCTACCTGCGTACCGATACGTCAGCCGTTCGTGGTCCATCCCCAACAGGTGCAGCACCGTGGCGTGCAGGTCGTGCATGTGCACCTTGTCCGCTGCGGCCTGATATCCGAACTCGTCCGTTGCGCCGTGTGCATGGCCGGCCTTCACGCCGCCGCCCGCCAGCCAGACGGTGAAGCCGGAGGGATTGTGATCGCGGCCGTCCTTGCCCTCAGAGAACGGCGTCCGCCCGAACTCCCCGCCCCACCAGACGAGGGTGTCCTCCAGCAGTCCGCGCGCCTTCAGATCTTTCAACAGTCCGGCGATCGGGCGGTCCACCGCACGGGCGTGCAGGGCGTGCTTCTCCATCTTGGAATGCTGGTCCCAGCGCGGATTGCTGCCGTCGTTGTCCGAGTAGTTCACCTGAATGAAGCGCACTCCGGCCTCCGCCAGGCGACGGGCCATCAGACATTGCCGGCCGAAATCTTCGGTGGACGGATCGTCCATGCCATAGAGGGTCCGGGTGGCCTCCGATTCGCCGCGCAGACTCATCAGATCGGGGGCGTTCTGCTGCATGCGCCAGGCGAGCTCGAACGAATTGATCGCCGCCGCCACCTCGTCTTCATAGGGGGCTGCGTCAAACTGCGCCCGGTTCAGTTGCTGCAGCAGCCGGAAACGGCGTTCCTGCTCCTCCGCCGGCAATCGTTCATTGACCAGGTGCTTGATGCGGGCCTCGCTTGCCGGACGCTCGGCGCCGCCGACCGCCGTCCCCTGATGGACTGCGGGCAGAAACGCATTGCCATAGTTCTGCGGGCCGCCCATTCGTGCCGTCGGACAGATCGTCACAAATCCCGGCATGTTCTGGTTTTCGGAGCCCAAGCCGTAGGAAATCCAGCTGCCCAGCGAGGGGCGCACCTGATTCACGGCGCCCGTGTGGAGGAACAAGGTGGCCGGTCCGTGCGCCACGCCTTCGGTATGCATGCTGTGGATGAAGCACAAGTCATCCACGTGTTTCGCCAGTTCTGGAAACAGTTCGGAGACGTGGTGGCCCGTTTCGCCGTGCTGCCGGAAGTCCCAGAGCGGTTTCATCATCCGCTGCTTGGTCATCTGCCGGAAGTTCTTGAAGCGGTAGCCCAGAACGTCCACCTCCCGGCCGTCGTACTCCACCAACTTGGGCTTGAAGTCGAAGCTGTCCACGTGGCTCGGCCCGCCCTGCATGAACAGAAAGATCACCCTTTTCGCACGGGGAGCAAAGTGCGGGAGTTTGGGTGCCAGCGGGTTGCCCGCCGGCAGGGTGCCGGCCGACAGATGGTCGCGGCACAGCCCGGCCAAAGCGAGTGCGCCGAATCCACAGGCCGTCCGTTTGAGCATCTGCCGTCGGCTCAGCGGGTGAACAGGGCGGTGAATCATGGCGGTGGTTTACCATCCAGGCGCAGGGCTGGCCAGCCCTGAAATCCCCGCGGTCACAGTCCCAACCTGCGCATCAGACCGCCGTCTCCTGCTTCAACGCGGCGGACCGCCCCGCCGGCAGCCGGTCGAAATGGTAGATCAGAAAGCCGTGCAGAAAATGAACGAACTCCTTCACCTGGCCGGGGTCCGGCGCGGTTTGAAACGCGGCATTCCAGTCGCCAACAAGGACTTCACGCATCAGGGACCGCGTCCGCTGGCTGACCCGCGCCTCGTCAACATCGGGTTGCATTCCCAGGGCCGCCAGCAGCTTGAGCTCGAACCAAAGGACGGAGTCCATCCGCCACGGATGGTCCGCCAGCGCGCCAAGGAATCCCCGCATCAGGTCGAACACTTCTGGAACGGGAGTCTCCCGTTCGGTGGCGCGCTCGACAAATCCGGCCGCGTAGGCGGCCTGTTGAAGCAGGTCAAGATCGCGGCGCAGTGGTGCATGGGTTTCGGTCAGGCGTACCTCGCGCAAGGTGTGGAGTTCGGACCGGCGTGAACGCGCGAATGTGAAATCCGCCATGAAGAACAGGTCCAGCTTGCCGCGGAAAGCCGACTTGGGACGGCGGGCGCCCTTGGCGACCGTGGCAATCCTGCCGGCGTCGGCCGTGAGCCAGTGGACGATCAGGCTGGTCTCAGTCAGCGGCCGGGTGCGGAGGATCAGTCCTTTTGCTCGCTCTTCCATGCGGCGGCCTCGGCGATGGTGGCGGCTGCGGCTGCCTCGAGCGCCTGGTTCTCCGCCATCACTGCGGCAGGCGGGACGGGCGCCCGCGCACCTCCGGCGAACGCCGGCGCCACCGCGCCAAGGCTGACGATGAACTTGATCCCGTCAGCCACCGACATCTCCAGTCTGGTCAACTTTTCCTCGGGCAGCAGCAGCAGGAACCCGGTGGTCGGGTTGGGGGTCGTGGGCACGAAAACGCTGACCACTTTGGCGGGGGTCCGCGCCTGCACCTCCTCGTGATGCTCGCTGGTCACGAAACCTACCGAATACATTCCTTCGCGCGGAAACTCGACCAGCACCACCTGCTTGAACGATGATTTGCTGCTGGACGTAAACGCCTCGTTCACCTGCTTGAGGGTGCCGTAGATTTTGTTCAGCAGCGGCACGCGGAACAGGATGTAGTCCATCAACTGGATCAGCTTCTTGCCGAAGTAGTGACGGGCGAACCGTCCGATCAGCGTGATCAAACCCACCGCCAGACACAGCGCCAGCAGGCTCCAGTGCAGCAGCATCTGCCCGTTCTGGCCGTTGACGTAGATCCAGCGGGGCTCGATCGGCAGCCAGTTCAGGAAGAACAGCAGCAGGTCGGTGATGTTCGCCACCGTGCCGAAGAGCCACTTCACGATGGCGATCGAGATGACCACCGGCAGCACGATGGCCAGGCCGGTGTAGAAATTGGCCTGCCAGGTGTTGATGCTCTTCTTCGGATCGTTCATGTGGCAGCGCGAATGTTACGGGCGATTTCCGTGACGGCAAACCGTTTCCGAAGCGTTCGCATGATCCGGTTCTCCTCCCGCTTCATCCTCCGGCGCAGCGACGGCTCCAAGTCGTCGTGCCCCAGCAGATGCAGGAATCCATGGACACAATACCTCAGCACTTCATCCGGCCAGGTCGTCTTGAAGCGGGGGGCGAGTGCCTGCGCCTCATCCACGCAGACGAACAGCTCGCCATGCAGAACGCCCCTGGCCGGCTGTTCGGCGTGGTTGAAGGTGATGACGTCGGTGGAGCCCTCGTGCTGCAGAAAGGTCTCGTTCACCGCGGTCATTTCCTCGGCGCCGACCAGATGAACGCCCAGTTCGAACTCCACGACGTCCATCTCCTCCAAGAGCGCGGCAACCAGGATCTCCCTGAGCGCCCGTCGATCGATGGAAAAACGGCGCTGTCGGCCGGAAATCTCGAGCACCCTCGTCGGTCGGGGCGGGGTTCTCCCGGGTGACGAGGGAACGCCCTTGCTCCTCCTGCCCGGCTCCGTGGCGGAGGATTTCCGCGGACGCGGCCTGCGCGCGTTCATTTCCGCCTCACCCGATGTTCCTCGTAGGCCTCGATGATCCGCTGGACCAGCGGATGGCGGACGACATCGGCCTTCTTGAACTCGACGATGCCAATGTCCTTGACCTTGCGCAGCGCCTTGAGCGCCTCCGCCAGCCCCGATTCCTTGTGGTTGGGCAGATCGACCTGGGTCGGGTCGCCGGTGATGACGGCACGAGAACCGAACCCCAGCCGGGTGAGAAACATGAACATCTGTTCGGTGCTGGTGTTCTGCGCCTCGTCCAGTATGACAAAGGCGTGGTTCAAGGTGCGCCCGCGCATGTAGGCGAGCGGGGCGATCTCGATCGTGCCGCGTTCGCGGTGCTTGAGAATGTCCTCCGCGGGCAGCATGTCATGCAACGCGTCCTGCAGCGGCCGGAGATACGGTTCCAGCTTCTCGTTCAGGTCGCCGGGCAGGTAGCCGAGCGCCTCGCCCGCCTCAACGGCCGGCCGGGTGAGGATGATCCGCGACACCTGTTCCTGGCGCAGCGCGGATACGGCCATCGCCATCGCCAGATAGGTTTTGCCCGTCCCGGCGGGGCCCACGCCCAGCGTGACGTCGTGCCGCTGGATCGTTTCCACATAGAGCCGCTGGCCCGATGTCTTAGGGGTGACCGGCGCCTTCTTGAGGGACGTCTGGATGCGGGCGGCGAACAGACTGCGAAGGGCGTCGACCCCCTCATTCTTGATCACCGCAAGGGCGTGGTTGAAATCCCGCGAGCGGACCGGCGATCCCGACCTGACCGCACCCTCGATCTGCGCGAACAGCTGCTGCGCCTGTTCTACGGCCTCCGGCTCGCCCTCGAGCTTGATCCAGCCGTCCCGGGCGGTGGCCTTCACCCCGAGCTGCTGTTCGAGGATGTCCAGGTTGCGGGACGAGTTGCCGATCAGCAGCTGCACCGTCCGCGCATTGTCAAAATGCAACGTTTCCGTGGTCATTGATGGTCAGTCCGTTTTCGCGAGTTCCGCCCGAAGTTTGGCCGCGGTTTCCGTGATCGCCTCGGGCACGACCGAGATGCCGGCCAACACGGGCATGAAGTTGGTGTCGCCGTTCCAGCGCGGCACCAGATGAACGTGCAGATGCTCGACGATGCCCGCCCCGGCGACCCGGCCGAGGTTGATTCCGACATTGAAACCGTCCGGGTTCATGACCGCCTTGATCGCGTTTTGCACCCGGCGAGTCAACAGCATCAGCTCGGTGATCTCCTCCGGGGTCAATCCGTTGAAGTCGTGCACCTGTTTGTAGGGCACGGTCATCACGTGGCCGCCATTGTAGGGATAGCGGTTCATCAGCGCGTAGCACGACTTTGCCCGGCAGA
>DNDP01000118.1:12580-15797 GCA_003484235.1 Verrucomicrobiales bacterium | reverse complement strand
ATGTATTCGATGCGCCAGGGCGCGTGCAGCGGTTCCATGGAGGCAGACTAGGAAGGCGAACGACGAAAGTCAAAGTTGCGCAATGGCAATCAAGTGGGGCGGGGGTGCCGTTCTAGTGGAGCTTTGGGAAAAACGCGAGGGCAGTCTCGCTGGTCGCGTCGGCGATCTCCTCCAACGGGCATCCTTTCACCTGCGCGGCCACGATTGCAGTCTGCATCACGTAGGCCGGCTCGCAGCGCTTGCCCCGATACGGGACCGGTGCCAAGTAGGGGCTGTCCGTTTCCAACATGAACCTGTCCATGGGGGTGGCGGCCAATGCGTCGCGGATGTTTTGACCGTTCTTGAAGGTCAGAATGCCCGTATAGCTGACGATCGAGCCAAGCGCCAACACCCGGTGGAGCGAGTCAACCGGCTCGGCAAAGCAGTGAAACACTCCGCGCACGCGGTCGGCGAAGGGCGTCAACTGCGCCAGCGTGTCCGCGAAGGATGCCCGTTGGTGGATGACCACGTTCAGTCCGGTTTCAACCGCGACGTCGAGATGTTGCCGGAACAGTTCGGCCTGTCGGTGTCTGTAATGATCGTCATCTGCTGGGTTGCCCGTCTCTTTGGATGGCATCCGGTAATAATCGAGTCCTGTCTCGCCTAGCGCCACGACCTTGGGGTGTTTCGCAAGTTCGCGAAGCGGCGTCCTGATGTCGTCCGGTGCCTCCATCGCTTCGCAGGGGTGCCAACCGGCGACGGCAAATACCGGGCTGTGCCGTTCTGCCAGCGCGATTGCCCTGCGACTGCTCTCCAGATTGGTCCCGATCGAAATGATCCGCGAAACGCCGGCTTGGGCCGCCCTTTCCAGGAGGGCGTCGAGGTCCGCCTCGAATTCGGGGTAGTCCAAATGCGCGTGGGTGTCGAAAAGCATCCGGAGAACGGTAGAGAGCCCCGGCATTTTTGGGGAGGGGTAAAAGTGCGTCCCCAGGCGGCCGGCGACTTCTTTTGGCTGCGGAGGCACTCCAAGCTGGCGAATTGCACGCCGAATGCTACTTTGCCCGGCAAAGATCAAACCCTCCGACGACGTTTTGAAGTACCTCATCGCCTTTGTCACAGGAATCAGCCTGCTCGGGTCGGCCCTCCTCGCCCCGGCCCAGAACATCCGCCGCGAGTACTGGCTGAACATTCCTGGCAACTCGGTCAGCGCCCTGACCAGTTCGCCGGACTATCCCAACAACCCCTCGGGGGTCGATTTCCCAACGTTGTTCGAAGGGCCCATCTCCTGGAACGAAAACTACGGATCGAGGTTGCGGGGCTACGTGCACCCACCGGTGACCGGTGACTACATCTTCTACATTTCCAGCGACGACAATGGCGCGCTCTATCTCAGCTCTGATGAGTATCCGGCGACCAGGCAGTTGATCGCGACGGAACCGAGTTGGAACGGCTCGCGCAACTGGTTCGGGACGGACCGCCGTCCCAACGGCGAAAACATCTCGGCGCCCATCCGGCTCGAGGCGGGACGGAGGTACTACATCGAGGCGCTGCAGAAGGAAGGGGGAGGGGGCGACAACGTCGCGGTCGCGTGGCGGCTGCCCGATGGCACGCTGGAAGGGCCGATTCCCGCCTCGCGGATTTCGCCCTTCCTGATCTCGACCAACCCGCCGAACATCGTCGAGCAGCCAGCCAGCCTTTCAGTGTCCGAGGGCACCCGTGCCGAGTTCCGCGTGGTTGCCACCGGAGCCGAGCCGTTGAACTTTCAGTGGCAGGTGGGCGGATTGGATCTGCCGGGGCAGTCGTTTCCCAATCTGATCATTGATCCCGCGTCGCTCGCCGAGGATGGCAACCAGTACCGCTGTCTCGTCACCAATCCCTTGGGATCCGTCACCTCGGTGGTGGTTTCGCTCACCGTGACTCCCGAGGTGGTGCCGCCCGCGATACTCACGTTGGCACCCGCGGCGGGGAGCACCGTGCGTCAACTGAGCCAGATCGAAGTGTTCTTCACCGAAGCCGTTGCCGGAGTGGATGCCGCTGACCTGCTGGTGAACGGCACCCCCGCCACAGGAGTCGTCGGTTCCGGTGGAGGCCCTTATGTTTTCAGCTTTCCCGCCGCTACCCCGGGCACGATCAGCCTTTCGTGGGCCGCAGGCCACGGCATTACGGATCTGTCACTGGCGGTCAACCCGTTCGCCGGCAGTCCCTGGCAGCTGACGGTGAACCCTGCCGCCAGCTTTCCCGACGTGGTGATCAACGAGATTCTGGCGTCCAATCTGTCGGGGCTCGCAGATGAAGACGGCGAGATCGGCGACTGGGTTGAACTGCACAACCGGGGTGCGGCGCCGGCAAGTCTCGCCGGTTGGTCGCTCTCCGATGACGCTTCGCTCCCCGGCCTATGGGTCTTTCCGTCGGTGTCGATTCCCGCCAACGGATATCTGGTTGTATTTGTTTCTGGCAAGGACCGTCGCGTGGCGGGCGCCAATCTGCATGCGAGCTTCAAACTCAGTCGCGTGGGTGAATTCGTCGGCCTGTACAACGGCGAATACCCCCGCGCGCAGATCGACGCGCTGGCTCCAGCCTTTCCCGAGCAGCGCGGCGACCATTCGTATGGCCGCGATTCCGCGGGAGTCTGGAAGTATTACGCCACGCCCACTCCGGGCGTGGTGAACGGTGACAGCGCGATCACGGGACTCTCCGATCCGCCGCATTTCTCGGCCCGCCGGGGCTTTTATGATCAGCCTTTCAACCTCCATTTGAGCGCGGTTCCCGGCGCGCAGATCCGGTTCACCACCGACGGCAGCGAGCCGACCGCCGCCACCGGAACGGTTTACAGCGGACCGATTCCGATCAGCACCACCACCACGCTGCGCGCGGCGGCCTTCGTCGCGAACCAGGTGCCGTCGGTGACCGTTACCCACACCTATCTGATGGGCCTTCCGCCGAACCTGCAGTCGTTGCCGGTGATGTCGCTCGTCACCCGCAACGGCAATCTCTGGGGACCCACCGGCATCATGGAGATCAACCCGCGCAACACGGTCAACCGCGGCATTGCGTGGGAGCGTCCGGTGTCGGCCGAACTGATCCGGCCGGCGGACAACGGCGGTTTCGCGCTGGACGCGGGGCTCCGGGTCCAGGGGGGCGGCTACGTCCGCCAGCGATATGATCCCAACGCCGGGCTGCCATTCAGCAAGTATTCCTTCCGGCTCTACTTCCGCGGGGACTACGGGGCCACCCGGCT
>DNDP01000118.1:11586-12369 GCA_003484235.1 Verrucomicrobiales bacterium | reverse complement strand
CGCGCCGGCATGAACGACCACAGCAATCCCTTCATCATCGATGAATTGGTTCGCCGGCTCTACGGCGACACCGGAAACGTATCCAGCCATGGCACCGTGGTGAACCTGTTCCTCAACGGCGTTTACAAGGGGTATTACAATCCCACGGAGCGTATCGACGCGGACTTCCTGCAATCATGGTATGGCGGAACCAACGACTGGGATCTGGTGGCGCAGTTCGGTGAAGTCCGCGAGGGCGATGCGATCAAATGGAACGAGATGAAGAGCTACATCTCCGGCAATGACATGTCGTCCCCGTCCGCCTATGCCAATGCCGCCGCCCTGATGGACATCGACAACTTCATCGACTACCTGCTGGTCAACGTCTATGCGGGCACCGGCGACTGGCCGCACAACAACTGGCGCGCCGCACGGCCGCGGGTGCCCGGCGGGAAGTTCCGTTTCATGGTCTGGGATGCGGAGTGGGCCTTCGGCCACGCCGGGCGGGTGGTGACCGTCAACAATCTGACCGGTGAGCTGTCCGGCAGTTCGGACATCGCGCGGATGTTCCAGTCACTGCTGGGCAGTCCCGAGTTTCGCATGCGGTTCGCCGACCGCGTGCACCGGCACATGTTCAACGGCGGCGCCCTGATGGATGCCAACGTGTCCGCCCGTTACTGGCAGCTCCGCAACGAGATGGCCGGCGTGCTGCCCAACATGAATTCCTACATCCACAACACCTTCATCCCCGGCCGGCGCAACATCATTTTCGGCCAGCTGGCGGCCATGCAGCTTTATGCCTCC
>DNDP01000118.1:5989-11474 GCA_003484235.1 Verrucomicrobiales bacterium | reverse complement strand
GCTTATGCCTCCGACCACGCTCCCGTCTTCAACCAGCACGGCGGCCGCATTCCCGATGGCTTCAACCTCTCGATGTCCGCCCCGCGGGGGACGATCCATTACACGCTCGACGGCACGGATCCGCGCCTGCCGGCGGGCGCCAACAGCCAGGAGTTTCAGCTGCTCACGCGCACGGCCGCGAAACGGGTGCTGGTGCCGGGAACCGCCAACGGCGGCAACCTGCTCGGTGATGGGTGGAAGGGCGGCGCCGAGCCGTACAACGACTCGACGTGGATCTCCGGAACAGGCGGCGTCGGCTACGACACGGACGTCACCTACGATCCGCACATCCAGATCGACACGGAAACGGCCATGCTGGGCGTGAACGGCTCGGCATATCTTCGCGTGGCGTTCGATACCGCCGGCGTCAACCTGGCCGACCTCAATCAGCTTTCGCTGCTCGTGCAGTATGACGACGGATTTGTGGCCTACCTCAACGGCGTCGAGGTCCAGGCCGCCAACGCACCGGCCAGCCGCGCCTGGAACTCCCTGGCCACCGCCGGCAACGCCGACAGCGCGGCGGTGAACTTCCAGGCGTTCAATGTCTCCCCCCATCTGGGCCTCCTCAAGCCGGGCGCCAATGTCCTTGCCATTCACGGCCTGAACGTCTCGACGAACAGCTCGGACTTTCTCTGCAACGTCGAACTCATCGGCCGCAAGGTGGTGCCCGGCGCCGTTTCCCCGCTGGCCGGCACCTACACCGCGCCCATTCCACTGAACCAACCCGTCACGGTGAAGGCGCGGTCGCTGGACAACGACCAGTGGTCCGCACTGACCGAGGCCACCTTTGAGCCCAACATTCTCGGACTGCCACTGCGCTTCACCGAGCTGATGTACAATCCCGTGGGGGGCGATGCGTACGAGTTCATCGAGCTGCACAACTATGGCTTCGCGCCCGTGAACCTCTCCTCCTTCTCGTTCGAGGGGATCAACTACCTGTTCCCGGCCGGTTCGAGCATCGCCGGCGGTGAAACCATCGTGCTGGCTTCGGATGTCAACCCTGCGCTTTTCGCCTCCCGCTATCCGGGACTCGCCGTCGCGGGTCACTTCGGCGGCAGCCTGTCAAATGGCGGCGAGCGGGTGGCCCTGCTTGATGCGATTGGCAACGTCGTGGTGGCGGTCACCTTTGACGATGGCGGTACGTGGGATTCGTCCGCCGACGGCGGCGGCGCCTCGCTGGTGCTGGCCGATCCCCTGACCGATCCTGATCAATCCTCGGCCTGGCGGGGCAGTGCCGGCAGCGGGGGTGATCCCGGTTTGCCGACGCCCCAAGCGGTCGCGCCGCAGCTCCGCATCAACGAACTGATGGCGGACAACACCAACGCGGTGCCGCATGAGGGAAGCTATCCGGACTGGTTGGAGCTTCACAATGCCGGCCCCGCTGCCGTCAATCTGGCGGGGTGGAGCCTGACCGACGACGGAGACCCGCGGAAGTTCGTCTTCCCCGCCGGCACGGTAATCGGGGCCGGAGGGTATCTGGTGGTCTGGTGCGACAGCGCCGCCACCTCTGGCCTGCATGCCGGCTTCAGTCTCGACCGTGATGGTGAGACGGTGGTGCTGTACGACCCGAGCACCAATCGCGTGGACGCATTGAGCTACGGTCTGCAGTTGACGGACTACTCTCTGGGGCGGATTGCGGGCTTTGCCAATCCTTGGCGGTTGAACTCGCCGACCCCGGGGGGCGCGAACCTGGCCGCCCTGCTGGCCCCCGCATCATCATTGGTCATCAATGAGTGGCTGGCCGACGCCGTGCCCGGCCAGGCCGACTGGTTCGAGCTCTACAATTCACATGCCACCGCACCGGTCTCGCTGCAGGGCCTCCACGCTGGCAACGGTTCAAGCCTGCATGTGCTGCGCGGCCACTCCTTCCTCGCGCCCGGTGGGTTTCTCCGGCTGTTCGCCGATGAACAGGCGGGGATCGATCACGTGGAATTCAAGCTGCCCGCGGGCGGTGGTTCGCTCTCAATCTACGACAGCACGGGAGCGTTGATTCAGAGGATCAACTATGGAACGCAGACCGAGGGAGTGTCGCAGGGCCGGCTGCCCAACGGCTCGGCGACGATCCAAAGCTTTGCCGGCAGCGCCAGTCCCGGAGCGAGCAATTACGCCCTCTCTTGGTTCGGTCCGGTGCTCAACGAGTTCATGGCACTCAACAACGGAGCCGTGGTCATGGCCAGCGGCCGCGCGGCGGACTGGATCGAACTGCGCAACCCGGGGGTGAACCCGTTTGACCTGACCGGCATGAGCCTGAGTTTCGGCGATGAGGAGCCGGGCGAGTGGCAATTTCCGGCCGGGTTGGTGATGCCGGCCGGAGGGCATCTTGTCATCTGGTGCGACGAAGATCTCCCCGTCACGACCAACGCCGTGCCAGAGCTGAATGCCGGCCGGTCGCTTTCGGGCCGCGGCGATGCCGTGCATCTGTTCAACTCAGCGGGACAGCGGGTTGATTCTGCCGTGTTCGGTCCGCAGATTGCCGACGTCACCGTCGGGCGGCAGGGCTCGCTCTGGCGATTGAAGTTGTCTCCGACACCGGGGGCTGCCAACAGCGGTGATGCCGCAACCGGGCTGATGTCCGACCTGCGCATCAACGAGTGGCAGGCCAATCCGCTCGATGGCGACGATTGGATCGAGCTTTACAATGCGGGCAGCTCGCCGCTCGTGCTGGACGGCTCATTCATCACGGACGATCCCTCCTCGGTGGGCCGGACCAAACACCGTTTCGGTACGGCCAGCTACATCGCCGCGCGGGGCTGGCTGCGGTTGATCGCGGACGGCAATCCCGGCAAAGGGGGCGATCATCTGGGCTTCAGCCTCGCCGCCGGGGGCGATCATCTGCGGCTGCATTGGGTGAACCTCAGTACGATCGATTCCCAGGATTTCGGTTCGCAGGCGCCGGGCACTTCCACCGGTCGATTTCCTGATGGGACGGACAATCTGGTGACCTTCACCACCACCGTTTCTCCGGGAGACAGCAACTACCTCCCGCTCGGCAACGTGGTGGTCAACGAGGTTCTGGCGCACACGGATCCCCCGTTCGAGGATGCCGTTGAACTGCACAATCCAACCGGTCTTGCGGTCGATGTCGGCGGCTGGTTCCTCAGCGATGACTCAGCCAACCTGAAGAAGTTTCAGCTGCCGGGTGGAACCATCATCCCGGCCGGCGGATTCCGGGTCCTCTACGAGGGAAACTTCAATGGCGGTGCCGGAACTCTGGTGCCGTTCACGCTGAACTCGGCAAGGGGTGACTCCGTGTATTTCTCACAGGCCGACAGCCTCGGCAACCTCACCGGCTACCGCGCGCAGGTTGCGTTCGGTCCGACGTTCAACGGTGTGAGCCTGGGCCGCATCGTCACGAGCAGCGGAATCGATTTCGGTCCCCTGCTGCAGCCGACCTTTGGCGTGTCGAATCCCGCCTCGGTGGCGCAGTTCCGGACCGGTTCCGGCGCGGCGAATGCCCAGCCACGGATCCCGAATGTGGTGATCAGTGAAATCATGGTGGATCCGCCGGCCTTGCCGGACCTCGACGCGGACGATGGCGAATTTGTTGAGCTGATCAACCGCAGCGCCGCAGCCGTGGCGCTGCACGATCCGCTGCGTCCGTCGAATACCTGGAAACTTTCCGGTGCGGTGGACTTCAGCTTTCCCGCCGGAGCGTCGATTGCCCCCAACGGCCGTGTGCTGGTGGTGGGATTCGATCCCGTGGCGCGCCCAGACAAGCTTCAGGCATTCATCCGTCAGTATGATGTCCCCTCCGGCGTGGCGGTCCTCGGACCGTTCTCGGGTCGATTGGCGGCTGCAGGTGAAAAACTGCAGCTTCTCCAGCCCGACGCCCCGCAGACGTCGGGGCCGGACATCGGCCTCGTGCCCCATCCCGAAGTGGAACAGGTCACCTGGTCGAATCTCGCGCCGTGGCCAACCGCTGGCATCGGCCTCGGAGCATCCCTGCAGCGCCTGGCCGTATCCAGTTATGCCAACGATCCGGTGAACTGGCTGGCGGCAGTGCCCACGGCCGGCGGTTTCAACCGGGGCAGTCCGCTCGATTCCGACAACGACGGCATGCCCGACTGGTGGGAGGACACCCATGGCCTGAACCGGCTTTCCAGTGCCGACGCGACGCTGGACCCGGACGGGGACGGCGTTTCAAGCCGCGATGAGTTTCGGGCGGGAACCAACCCGCGGTCTCTTGTGAGTCTGCTGGCCATCGAAGATGTCTCCCATGGTGGCGGCGTCACCACCATCGGTTTCCGGGCGCAGGCGGGGGTCAGCTACGATGTGCAGTATCGGGATGTGGTGGGAACCGGTTCATGGCAGTCGCTGGGCACCGTCCCCGCCGGTTGGGTTTCGCGCGACACCGTCGCCTACGACGTGGAGTCCACCGTTCCGCAGCGGTTCTACCGGGTAGTGGTGCCCTGACGCGACGACTCCTCGCATCAGCCGGAGGTCGAAATATTTTTCAGATCGGCCCGCACGGCTTCGTAGGATGTCGAGTAGCTGAGGACCTTTGGGTCGGGTTCCACACCCCAGTGTTCGCACGCGGCCCGGTAGCAGCCGGGCCACCAGTTGCGGTGTTCGGTCAGCCCGTCTTCCTTCCATTTGCTCCAGTTCATCAGGATCCGCGACCAGCATTCGTCGCCGTAATCCACGGCCTTCCTGGCGTCGCCGATCTGGCTGACGTACCAGTCACGGCCGACGCGGGCGTGCAGCACCTCGTCCGCCCAGTCGAAGTCCTGAAACGTCGCCGCCAGCGGATCGCCGGAGGCGAGACCGATCTCCCATTCGTGCCGCTTGCCGGTCTTCGGCATCAGCCCCTGTTCGATGAAGTAGAGGACCGCATGCCGTTCGAGCGGCTTGAGCTGGGTGTTCAGGCCGAGCGACCAGGTGAAATTGACCATCACCTCCTCGGGCCAGTTGACTCCCGCGCTGACGAAACCCACCTCGCCCATCATCGCGTGACGCGCTTCGTCCCAGAGCTGCCGCGTCATGTCGCGGTAGTAACCCCACGGCTTGTCGGGTGTTTCCGCAATGATGCCGGCCATCATCTCGGGCACGTCGATCTCCCGGAGCCGCTTGTAGAACATCATCAGCGTCTTGGCCTTGGCCGGCATCTCCTCGTCGTAGAGGAACACCTCGGCATTGACGCCCATGTTGTAGGGATCGGGAAACCGTTCGTCGCGTTTGGGCACGCCGTCGAAGCGGAACGGCCTGGCCGAGTATTTCAACGGCAGGTCGCACTTCACCGGGTCCGCCGTGCCGTCGATGCCGCCCGCCGCGGCCAGCCGGCCGTCGAGCAACGCCAGCCATCCGGCGCAGCCGGCCCGCTCGGCCGGGGACACCAGCTTGGCGGCGGCGTCCCGCCCGTAGTCGATCATGGCGTCGATCTCCAGCAGAGCGAAACGGAGCAGGCGGAGGGAGGGATGATCGGCCAGCGGATGGGTCCCGGCCATGT
>DNDP01000118.1:5521-5730 GCA_003484235.1 Verrucomicrobiales bacterium | reverse complement strand
CGGCCATGTGCCGGGCCATCGCCTCACGCAGGGCCGGCAGCGCCTTTTCGTAGACGCCCAGCAGCAGTTCACCGGTGGTCGGCGTGTTGAGGATCTCATCGAAGACATTCTCCAGCGACTTGTCGGGCACCACGTCCAGTCCCAGCGGCGGTTCGCGCATCTCGCCGATGCGCTGGCGCAACGCGGTGACGTGCTCGGCGCAGTAGTGG
>DNDP01000118.1:2627-5214 GCA_003484235.1 Verrucomicrobiales bacterium | reverse complement strand
GATCCCGTGCAGCCGTTTCAGCGCGTAGTGGTGGCGCTTCAGCCGCCGCACGCATTCCTCGACGGCGAGTCCGGGGCGGGCGGCCTCTTCGAAGGAGGCCAGGCCCACCAGCGGTTTCAGGTTTCGGTACGGTTGGCGGTTCATGGCGGTGAAATGGTCGACGTCGATCAGGATATACCCCGGCCTCGTGACGCGTAAGAAGTTTTCCCGGCGGATCCGTCCGACCGGGCGGCCGGGTCACGTGGAAACAACCGGCGCCGCCACCAGCCCGCGGACCCAGCGCTCCGGCCAGGCAGCCGCGCCATGGGCCGCGCCCAGCAATGCGCCGAGCAGCGCGCCGCGGTGGCAGCTGTCACCACCGAGATTCGTGTTCGCGATCAGCGCCTGCTCCGGGTCGTTCCCATGCTTCAGCGCCAGATACACCACGCTGGGGATTGCATCCTCGACGTAGCAGGCCGTCTTGAACCTTTCGCCCACGACCTCCTCGTCGGACAGTTTCAGCAATTGGTCGAACGGATGTTTCAGCAGCGGGTTGACGGCAATCTGCCGTCGCAGCGCTTCGTCCAGCGACCGGCCCGCGAGCACGGCCTGCAGGCTGCCGGCGAGGAATCCGGCCGCGTGACGCATCGGTTCGCCCAGATGGGTCAGGTGCAGATGCTGCAGCGCGGCGATGCGCCCGGCCTCCGGGTTGTCGTGGTAAAAGGCGATGATCGGGATCAGCGGCGCCACCCCGCCCAGATGCTTCTCGCCCGGCCGGCCGCAGTGCAGCGGGTCGCGGCCTTCGGCGTACTGCTGGAAAAAGTGCTGGTGGCACCGCTCGATGTAGGTGTCGTGATGCTGGCCCGGGGTGGTCATGAAATGAATGTAGCGCCGGAGCTGCTTCGTCACGTCGTAGCCGCCGTCCTCGTGCAGGCCGGTCCACACCTGCCGGGCCAGCTGCAGGTTGAGCGTGTTCTCGCCGGGCTTCAAACCGCGATGATAGTGGATGCCGGCCTTGCCCCAGTACTGCGCCTGGTCGTGCAGGATCTCGCCGCGCGGGTTCGGCGCCTGGTAGGAGCATTCCTCCATGAAACTGTCGGCATGGGGATGCCGCGGCGCCAAGTAGTCGGTCACGTGCCCGTAATCCGCCCGCAGTTTGTCGGTTTCATAGTACCAGTGCACCGGCATCGCCAGCGCGTCGCCGATGAAGGCGCCGAGCAGGCCGCCCTTGACCCGTTCCCCGGCACTGATTTCGTTCATGACCCCAGTATGCCTCCGGATGCTCCGGGATCAAACCTCCATGTTGCGGCTGGCGGCGAGGGGGCCGTTCCGATTAAATCCCGCGAACGATGAAATCCCGATCGCAGTGGATCGCCCTTGCCGCCTTTCTGCTCACGTTTGCGTGGCTGGCGGGCGAACCGTCGGGGGTTGCGTCCCTCTGGCCGAGCGTGCTGGCGATCGCCCTGGCCTTCATCAGCCGCAACATCCACCTCAGCCTCTTCACGGGTGCCTTCGCGGGCGCGCTGCTGCTCACTCGCGGCAACCCCGCGGCCGCGTTCCTCGATCTGTTCGAAAAGCACCTCCTGCCCGCGCTCACTGACGGCTGGAACATCAGCGTGCTCGTCTTCACGCTCATGATGGGCGGCCTGGTGGAACTGTTGAACCGGGGCGGCGGCATGCAGGCCCTGGCGCAACGCTTTCTTCGCGGCTCGGCCTCACCCCGACGGGCCGGGCTCGGCGTCTACGGACTCGGCTGGATCCTGTTCATCGACGGCCTTGCGAACGCGATGCTCGTGGGCAAGTCGATGCGGCCGATCACCGACCGCGTGAAGATGTCGCGCGAAAAGCTGGCGTTCATCGTGGACTCAACTTCATCGCCGATCGCGGGGCTCTCGCTGATCTCGACGTGGGTCGCCTACGAGCTGTCGGTCATCCAGCAGGGTTTCGCCAACGCCGGCCAGCCGGACACCGCCGCGTTTCCGGTGCTCCTGGAGAGCATCCCCTACCGCTTCTACAACATCCTGCTGCTGCTCATCGTCTTCCTCGTGATCTGGTACGGCCGCGATCTCGGGCCGATGCGGGAAGCCGAGTCCAGGGCAGGGAAGGGCGACATTCCAGTCACCCAGGTGCCGCCAGCACGCTTGCCTGGCGACAGGAATGTCGCCCCTCCGCCGGCTCCGGTCTGGCCGGTCGTGCTGTGCCTGGCGACGCTGATCTTCGGCGTGTTCGCCGGGCTCTACTGGCAGGGTGGGGGAACGGTGACCACGTTCTCCTTGGGCACCATGATCGACGCCTTCGGCCGGGCCAATGCCGCGCTCGTCTTCGTCTGGGCCACGGCCGCGACGGCCCTGCTCGCGATGGTGCTGAACCGGTGGACAGGGAGTCATGGCCGGGACGAATCCGTGGTGCAGCCTTTTTTCGACGGGATGAACCAGCTGTTTCTCCCGGCGCTGATCCTGGTCTTTGCGTGGATGCTCAACAGCGTCATCAAGGAGCTCGGCGCGGCGAAGTACCTGGCGGGATTGCTGGGCGAGGCGATGCATCCGGGCTGGCTGCCGGCATTGACGTTTCTGCTGGGCGCGGTGATTTCCTTCAGCACCGGCACGTC
>DNDP01000118.1:544-2331 GCA_003484235.1 Verrucomicrobiales bacterium | reverse complement strand
GTCGGAGCCGTGCTGGCGGGTGCGGTCTTTGGCGACCACTGCTCGCCGATCAGCGACACCACCATCGTGTCCGCCGTGAGCAGCGACTGCGAGCCGATGGCCCATGTGCGGACGCAGCTTCCCTACGCGCTGCTGGCGGCCGGGATCGCCGTGGTCTTCGGCTGCCTGCCCACCGGCTTCGGCGCCAACGTCTGGCTGATGCTGCCCCTCGCCGCGCTGGCCTGCTGGGCGGTGGTGCGGTTTGTGGGGAGAGAGAGTGTGATGTAGGAAGCGCCTTCATTCTTGGCATGGATTGATTCCGAATCCGATCATGAACAACGTGCCCTGCAACAGACGTTTGTGGATTACCGGCTTGCTGTGCTGTTTGATGCTGGTCACTGGTTGTGGAAGGCGGGACCACTACGTTCTGGACAATGGGAAGTCGATCGAGGTGTTTCGGCACGGGGACGGCCGGGTACGTGGAATCGGCCTTCGGAACGAAACGGGGCACGAAGTGCTTTCGGTTGGGATCGAATATTCAGGCAAACGGACGAGCCGGGTGAGATTTTGGGATCAGGATAGGAAGCTGATCGGAGATACGTTCTTTTCCCGGGGAAATATATCGATCATGGCATTGCCAGTACAAGCCCAATTGGAAACGAGATCTGGACCTGCCGGCGTCGAGGAGAAGCGCGCGTGGACCTACAAGAATGAGTACGTCGTTTACTCGGAGGAGCTCAAGATGGATTCTGATGGGCGGCTGCTTTCCAAAGTGGTTCGTGGTCCGTATGGCCATCTGCTTGAAGAATACCCTCCAAGTGAACAGGCGGACCCGAAACAGCGACCATGAAATATGAGCAGACGATTCGGGAAGGCGTAGTCTGCTGCGAGCTTCTCGGAGCAGGCAGGTGATGTGAAACAACGCTCCACAGCCTGATTCTCAGTGGACCAGCGGAAGAATCCGGGCGCGTGATCTGCCTTCGTCGAGTATGATCAGTGCCCCTTCCTCCAACTCCGCTTGAAACCGTCGGAGAGCATTCACCACCAGAAAACTGATCGCGCTCGGCGTAACGTCCTGGGTCCGGACCTGGATCACACTCGGACCTTTTGACCGGGTCAGCGCGAGCAATGAGCCGAAATCGAGATCGTGGGTGAACACCACCGCTTCGTGGGCGACGGCCCAATCCATGATCTCCCGATCAGCTGCCCTCGGATCCCCGATCGCTGACCAGTGTTCAGCCTCCCAGCCGGCTTCGCGGAGCGTCGTCACCCATTGTGGCGAGAGGCTCATGTCCACCACCAGTTTCATGCCGGATGGAGCGGCAGTTCGATCTCTTCCGCGCGCCACGCGGCGTACTTCAAGGCCTGGGTGATGTCCTCGGATTCAAGATATGGATACAGCTTCAAAATCTCCGCGTGCGAATGCCCGCTGGCAACCAGCCCGGCAATGGTGCCGGCCGTGATTCGCAGGCCCCGAATGCATGGCCGCCCGCCCATGACGTTCGGATCGAACGTGATGCGATCCAAGTTCTTCATGCCGGCAAATTAGCCGCCCACGGGCGGATTTCCAACAACTCCTTTGGCCCCGAGTCAAAGGATTCGCCCGGCGAAAAGCGTCTGCTATTGCTGAAAGCTGCCACGCGCGCCGCGCCCAGTGAACCACCGCACCGCCCGACTGACGGCGCGTCTCCGCCTTCAGGTGGTGCCAGACCGTCGCCCCGCGCTCAGTCCAGCTTGCGCGGCTTCAGCGTTTGGATCGCCCGGACCGTTTCCGGTTCCTTGTAATGGCGCTTGAGCCCGGCCTCGGC
>DNDP01000118.1:0-265 GCA_003484235.1 Verrucomicrobiales bacterium | reverse complement strand
TCGGTCCGTTTCCGCAGATGCTGCTGGCCGGCCTTCGACTCCCAGAAACTCTCCTGCACCTTGCCCAGCGCCACCGAGGCGTCGTCGGGCGTCATCCGTTCGTCCCGCGCCAGCAGCCAGACCAACTCCGGATCGGACGGCAGGCTGACCGGAAAAGGGACGAACTTCGGTTTGCCGTCGCTGTCCTCCTCCTCGGGAGGCTTTGGGCCGACCTGGATGACGCCTTCAAAGGTCCCCTTGGGGGTGATGACCTCGACGGTGGCGG
>DNDP01000121.1 GCA_003484235.1 Verrucomicrobiales bacterium | reverse complement strand
GAGAAGCTGCTTTGGGGGCCCATCGGGCTTGGATCCACGGCGTCAGAGAGAATGTCGATCACCTCCCAGTTCAAGCTGCGGTTGTTCTGGCTGGCCCGGGCCTTGAGCTGCCGATGCAACTTTGCCGGCACGTCCTTGATGGTCAGATTCATGGTGGCACCAGAATGGCACCATTCTGGTGCCGCGTCAACGAGCCGGCGTTATTCAACCCGGATCGGCAGGCTGGCGGAGTGGCTGTTGAACTCCGGGGCGTACATGCTCTGGATCTCCGCGATACCGGTCTGGTACTCGCCGCGCAACTGGATGCGGATGGAATACTCAAACACGTAGGTGCCCTTGGGCAGGTAGTCGATGAAGAAGTGGCTCGCCGTGTCGCGCGTGCTCTCGTAGTACGCCAGCCCGTCCTGATAGCGGTAGCCGCTCAACACGTTCACCGGCTCCGTGCCGCTGCCGCGCTGGTCCTTCAGATGGACGTACTCCATGTCGCGGTCCACCCGCAGCTCGACGCGCACGACCAGTTCGTCGCCCACCTCCAGCGGACCGCTCACCGGCAGCAGTTCCGGCCCACGGGCGGTGTTCACCTTCTTGAACAGCTTCTTTTCCAACGTGAGCGGCGTTCCGGCGAACGGTTTCACATTCGAAATGTCCTCGAAGTACTGCCAGTGGATGGCCCCCCAGGCGACGCCCCGATCGGACTTCTTCACCGCAACCCTGGCCAGTTTCGCGGAGATGTCGGCGGGCTGATACCGCACTTCGTAGAAGCCGGTGCCGGGTTCAACGGCCCGCCCGGATTCGATTCTCTGGTCCCGGGATGAGTTGGCACCCGGTGTGATATCGGTCCCGCCCAGACTCACGGTCACAAGCGCATCGCTCGACAGCAGGTCCGCGCCGCGCAGCAACAATGCATACACGGCATCGGCCGTGGCCTTGGTAGTCTTCCAGTCCTGGGTCTGCTTTTGTTTCAACAGCCAGACCCGGCACTCCTCAACGGCCGCCGCATCGCCGGCCACTTCGTCGAACGCCTCGATCATCAGCGCCTGGGTCTCGATCGGCGCGCGGTACCACCACCAGCTGCGCTCGGTGTCGCGCCAGAACCGTCCCAGCTCCTCGCTGGTGACGGACCATTCCTTGAGCGAGGCCATGATCGCGGCCGGTACTTCGCTGTCTCCAAACCGTTTCAGCGCGATGGCCAGATGTCCCTGGGACTGGCGATTGCCGGTCTTCAACCAATGCGCTCGCGCCTGTTCCAGGAAGAAATTCACCGCCGGGCGATGCCCCGGATCCACCGGCCCGTCCTTCAGGAAGAAGCTCCGGCCATACAGGTACAGGCAGACGGTCGACGACGGCACGTATTCCTCCGGCTTGGGAAGTTTGCGGATGCGATCGTACTCCTCGCCGGCCCAGGCATCCAGACGCTGCAACACGCGCACGGCCGGCCCGACATCCACGTCCGCGCCCAGGTGACGCAACCGGCCGAATCCGGTGGCGATGTAAAGGGTGATGTAATCGTTCGCCCGTCCGCCAGGGAACCACGGCCAGCGCCCGTCCTCGAGTTGCTGTTCGGTGAGCTTGGCCAGCGTAACGGACTGTTCGCTGGTGAGCCGGTTCGCGTCGAACAGCACCCCCACGTTGCGGCGCGCTTCGCTCTCGCTCTTCGCCTGCCGCACCCACGGTGTTTCCTCGAGCAGTACGCTCTTCAACTCATCGTTCTTCTCCAGGGGTGAATCGAGCGCCGGCGTGTTCTTCCACTGATCGAAGATGTGCCGGATCTTCGGATCGCTGTCGGCGATGTGTCGGGCCAGCGAGTTGGCGTAGTAGCGGTTAAACGTCTGCTCGGTGCACTCGTGCGGGAAGTCCATCAGATACGGCAACGCCAGCACGGCATACCAAGCGGGATTCGACACCATCTGCACGGTCAACGACTGGTGGGCGATGGTCTTCGACTTCGCCGAGTCCCTGAGCGAGGCAAAGGTGAACTCCTTCTCGCCGGGTCCACGAATCGGCAGCGGCAGCGACTCGGTCAGGAATACGCGTCGCGACAGCACCGGCAGATAGCCTTCCTCGCCGTCCGACAATCGACCGGTCGAACCGACGGCCTGGTAGGTGAGGAGGCCGAGACCGTCCGGCACCTTGATCCGCCAGGCGACCGTCCGAGATTCCTTGGCCGGAATGTCGAAGCTCTGCTCCGGTTCCCGGTTGGCGAGCGCGGTATCGACCGACTGTTGTGTCCGCGCGTCGGCGAAGGTGAGTTGCACCTTGCCAGTCTGCCGGGCGGCGGACTGGTTCGAGACCTTGACGGTGAACTCCAGTTCATCGCCCTCGCGAACGAAGCGCGGCGGGTTGGGCTGCACCATGATGTCCTTGCTGGTGACCGTCCGGCCTTCGATGAAGCCGGACCTCAGGTCACGATCGTGCGCGAAGCCCATGAACCGCCATTCGGTCAGCGCCTCGGGCATGGTGAAGGTCATCCGCACGACGCCGTTGGTGTCGCTGGTAAGCAACGGGAAGAAGAAGGCGGTCTCGTTGAGGTTCCGTCGTGCGGTCACCTGCGCAAGGTCGACATTGGACCCTTCGCCCCCGGCCGGAGGAGCCCCGGCCTCCTCTCCCAGCGCCTCGGACTTCGCTTCGAAGTCGGCCACCATTTCGCCGCCGGCAACGGCGCCTAATGCGGCAGATTCGGGCGCGGCGGCCCAGTAGCTCGCTTCACCGCCGCGAAATCGACCCATCATCAACCTCCGGCTGGGCCAGAGCTGCTGCACCAGATCGTCCGGGAAATGCCGATGCCGTTCGTCGAAACTGAGGTAGCCACGATCCCAACCGCCCAAGACGTGCCGGAACCAGCTCGTGCCATTCTGAAAGTCAGGCCGGGCGGTCGAGTAATCGTGGTAGAAGATGTCGAACCGCTGTTGCCAGTGGTGCCCCCGATACTGATCGAGCGAAGCATCGTAAAGCGTCGCAGCGAGTTCGGCGACCTTGCCGGCAATCGAGTCCCCGACGCCCATCACCGGCTTCACCACCAGCGTCCACGTCTCCTGCTGACCGGGTTCGAGTTTCGAGCGGAAGCGTTCCCAGCTCAGTTCGAGTTCCTTGTTCGTCCACGGCACCGTAACGTGGTGCGACATCGTGTAGGCACGGTTTTCGCGCACCATCGTCACGTGCAGCGTGAAGCCACCGCGCAGCGACTCGTCCACCGCGTGCCGGACCTGTTGCTGCGTGGGGCCGGGACCGGTCCAGAACTTCCGCACGATCTCGTGCTTGCGTTCGATTTCCACGAACGCCCGCCCGCTGTCGTAACCGGTTCCCCAAAGCGCCTCCAACTCTTCCCCCGGTTCCAATGTCCCTTTGGCCATTTCGAGCAGGAAGGGAATCTTCGCCGCGAGCTTCGGTGCGTCGGGATCGAGCACGTGCAACGGATACGGCGCCGTGACCTTTCTGCCGTAACGATCCTGCGACTCGACGATCACCCGATAGAGTCCGGGGCCCAGCGCGAGCGAGTTGGTCGTCGCGCCGTTGCCGCCGGTGCTGAACGGCTGCTCCAGCACCACTTCGCCCAGGTCCCAGTTGTTCGGATCGGACAGATCGGGTCGGCCACCGACCGGGCCGCGTCGATAGCTGCTGATCTCGCCGATCATCGGCCGTTTGACCGTCTCCGGCTCGCGCAGCCGGTGGACCTTGATGATCCCTTCGGCCGCCACCGGCTCACCATCCAGCGTGGTGGTGTTCAAGCGAAGCGCCACGGGTTCGTTCCTGGTCAGCCAGTTGTCCGCATGGACGGTCAGTTCGAGCGCGGTGTAGCCAACCTGCACGGTGGCCTGTGCCGAACGCGTCTCGCCCGCCGTGTCCGTGACGTCCGCGTACACCGCGAAGGCAAACCGCGGATCGTCCTCCTCGGCGACCCTGAGATCGGGCTCGGCGATGAAGCTGATTTCAAACGAGCCGTTCGGGGCTGTCGTCAGCGTGCCATGGGCGATCTCCTTGCTCTCCGGTTTATCCCAGCCGCCGCGATACCAGCCCCACCACCACGGAAACCGCACTTCCCGCACGACGCGCCATTGCACCTTCGCGCCGTCGATCGCCGCGCCGGTGTAGGCGGTCGCCTTGCCGTTCAACGTAACCGTGTCGTTCAACCGAAACGCCTGCGTCGGCTTCGCCAGTTCCACCTGGAACTTCGGCCGCTTGTATTCCTCGACGCTGAACCAGGCGCCCCCGTCCGGGCCGCCCTCGACCTGGATGCTCATATTGCCCGTCACGCGACCGGCCGGCGCGGTGAAGCTGCCGCTGAAGGAGCCGAAGTCGCTCACCGGCCGCGCCTGGCGCGCGATCTCCTGCTGGTTCGGATCGCGGAAAACCACCGTGACTTCGCGTCCGCCCAGCAGTTCATAGCGGCCCTTGCCGTGATCCCAGCCGAGGCAGATGCCCTTGAACTGCACCGTCTGGCCCGGCCGATAGATGGAACGGTCGGTGAAGAAGATGGTGCGCTGCTGCGGTGCCGTGTCGGTCTCCCGATGCCACCAACGGTCTTCCTCGGAAGCCACCTCGCGGTTTCCCAGTTTCGCGCGGACCAGCAGGCCCCGGCGGCCGGGCTGCTCGTCGAACACGAATTGACCGTTCTCGTCGGTCCTCGCTGAAGGGACTTCGATCCGGTTGCCCTCCTGGCTGAGATACCAGCCCTGCACGGTCGCCCCGGAAAGCGGTTCGCCGGAAAGCGCGTCGAGCACGAACCCCTCGAGCTGACCGGCGCGCGGACGGAGGATAAGCGCCAGATCGCTGACCCAGACCGGTGTGTAGGAGATGATGTTGTTCTCCTCGGCGAAGTCCGATCGTGAGCTGGCAACGATGAAATAGAACCCCGGCTTGAGCGTGGTCGGCGCGGGAAGGCCGACGGTGACCCGCTGAAAGTCCGTCGTCGGCGCGAGGGCGTTGGACCAGGTCAGGGCGGGCGTTTTGGCGAGCAGTTCACGACGGCCTTCGTCGTTCAAACGCTCCGGACGCGGCCGATCGCGGCGCAGGAAGAGATCCCAATCGTACTCGACGGCGCGAAACCAGACGTTCGTGATGTTGCGGTAGCCGATATCAATCTCCGGCCACGGCTCATTCCAGACCTTCTCGGTCAGGATGCGGATCTCGCGCCCGTCGATTTCCGCGACCAGGTTGTGGCAGTGCCTGCCGCCGATCGACTCCGGAAACGCATTCTTCCCGGCGAGCGCGATCTCCCGCGCCTTCACCCAGTCGTTGTCCTGTTCCTTGGCGAGCCGCGCCAGATACCAGCGGGCGTGGGCGGAGACTTCGTGATCCGCCCAGTCGGCGATGAACGTCTCCAACGCCGACCGAAATCGGTCGTGCTTCGTGTCGCCGGCGGCGGTGTTCCAGGCAAAAGCCAGGCGTCCGAGATCGGCGTCGAGGAATGCCGTCTTGTCGGCGTCATCGCGATGGAACTCGAGCAGCGCGCGATGAATCGCCAACGCCCGCGCGACGGACGGCGTACGGCCGCTCCCCTGCCCGGCGCCGGCGGCGCTCAGAACATCCCAGCGAAGAAAAGCCTCGGCCGAATCCAGCGCCGGCATCTCGGAGGTGAGTTCGAATTCATTCTCCGCCTTTGCCCCGGCCTGTTCACCGGCACTGTAGAAACTCAGCGCTTCGTGTCCGAGAAAGTCGTAGAGCGTCGGCCGATAGGTATCCGGATAGGCTCCCTTTTCCAGCAGGTCGTCCCACACCGACACCGGCGTGCGCTTGAGGTAGGCCTCCGCCGCGAGCGCAGCGGCAAAGCGTTGATCGATCTCGCCGAGAATGCGCGCCAGATCCCAGGTGGTGAAATCGTCCCCCGGCGGCTCGCCGGTTTGCGTGCGCTGGATGAAGCGCCAGCGGTTTTGCTGGAAATAGTGCCAGTACCAATGCGCGATGAGCGTCTGGAGCACCGGCTTCATCTCGGCCGGCGCGGTATTCAGTTCCGCCTGGAGCCGGGTGATCCGTTCTTCCGGCTTGCCGCCCTCGATCTCGCCCTCGAGCGCGATCTTGCGGGCAACCGCCTTCGTGGCCTCCGCCCACGCCTGTTCCTGCTTCGCCGCCCCGATGATCGGCTCCAGCCGCTCGATGGCCGTTCGCGGCAGGCCTTCCTTGACGGCCTGATCGACGGCCTCCCAGGCCGCAGTGCGGTCGGCGGCAGACAAAAGGGTGCCGGAAAGGGCCAGCAACACGGCCATCAGAGAGCGGGCGGTCGAGTTCATTATGAGTAGGACAATCTGGAACGTCCTTCCTTAGACGAATCCGGCGCAAGGGTGCTCCCGCTTAAGCATGGACGGCAACCCACGAAAGTTCTACCGGCCCGCCGCCACCGAGTTGCGCTCCAGTTCCTGCCGCTCGTTCCACTGGCGGAACGCACGCAGCGCGGCGTCGCCGAGATTCTGGTTGATCGTCCGTTCCGTCTCGGCACGGATGCCGTTGAGGGCGACTTCGCGCTGCTCGAGGGACAGGGACTGGTCCGCACGCACGCGGTCGGCCTCCACCTGCGCCACCTGCTGAAACTCGTAGACGCGGTTGGCGGTGATGGGAGAAACCTCGTTCACCCGCGAGACGCGCATGAGCGTCTGGTAATGGGGATCGGCGGTGCGCTGCAGCTGGGCGTAGCGTTGGGGCCCCAGCTGCTCGAGCAACGTGGACTGCGCCTCGACCACCTGCTGCTGCAGAGCCCTGGCCTCGGCTTCCGCCGCTTCCTGCGCCACGATTTGCGCCCCAAGCACCACCTGTGCGACTTCGACCTCCAGCTGCTGCCGCTTCCGGGCCTCGTAGATCTGGCGGAACTCCTCCTCAGTCGGCTCAAAACCGGCCAGCTCCAGCCGCAGATTCATCGCGAGGCTCGAGGTGCTCATCTCGTACCGGAGCCGTTCCTCCGGACTCATCAGGCCGGCCAGCCGCCGTTCGTGGGCATCGCGCAGGGCACCCAGCTCCGCTTCGAAGTTTTCCGCCGACGAGGGATTGGCGAGCAGCGCGTTCTGCGCCCGGTTGAACTCCTCCTGTGCGGCCAGAACCAGCTGCCGCCGCTCCTCCGGCAGAAACAGCAGGGCCAGCTCCGACGGATTGACGGCGGTAAATTGGGCAATGGAATCCTTCACCTCGAGTTCGAGCAGCTCCCGGAGCAGCTCGCGGCGTTCGCGGTCAAGCGCGGCTGCCTGACGTTCCAGCGACTCGTCGGGGTAGCCGGGCAGGCCCTGGCCGGTCTGCCAGTACCGGAACTCCTGTGCGTGCTTGGTCAGCATCTCCTTCCAGCGCCCGGCAAACAGGTCGTTCACGTCCGCGACGATGATGTCCTGAATGGTTTTCTCCGGACACTTGATCGCCCGCAGATTCAGGATGTAACGCCGGTAATCGGCCGACTCGATGGCCCGCCAGGTGATCTGGGGGAGCTGATTGGTGGGGAACCGGAAATCCGGCCGGCTCCGGTAATTGATCTGCACGCGGCCATTGGTGTCGTCGGGGACCGCATCGGGATTGAAGACGACGAGGTTGTCGGTGACCGGCTGGTCAATCTGGGGCGGGGTCATCCAGAGGACGACAAAGGCGCCCAGCAGACCGAAGTTCAGTCCGATCGAAACGGCGAAACCCACCCGGGACTTCATGGGCTGAAACCTGCCAGACCCGGCGCCGATATTCCACGGGAAAAACTCTTCCTCAAACCAACGGCAGCAATTTCGCGAGCAGCATGGTGACCAGGAGCCCGACGACGCCCATCAGCGTCAGCATGAATGAGAAGGTGCGGATCGTCTCGCCTTCGGTGAAGCCGCTCATCCGGCTCACGATCCAGAAGCCGCTGTCGTTCATCCACGGAAACGGTTTCGAGCCGCAGCCGATTGCCGCGGCAAGGTAGACCGGGTGAAAACCCAGCTGTGCCGGATCGCCAAATCCCTCGAGAATGCCCACGGCCGTGATCATCGCGACCGTGGCCGAGCCTTGGGCGGTCCGGACCACGGCGGTAACGAGGAATGCAAGCGGCAGAGCGCCGAGCTTCACCAGACCCGCCAGTTCCTCGATGCGCGGACCGATGCCGGTCTGCTGCAGCACGCCGCCAAACGCCCCGCCCGCGGAAGTGATCAGTATGATCACGCCGCCGCTCGCAAGCGCCGATTGCACCGCGCCGGACGCGGCCTTGAGGTTGCCGCCCTGCTGGCGTACCAGCAGCAGCAGGGCGACACCCGCGGCGAGGATCAGCGCCAGGTTCTTGTCACCGAAGAAGCCAAAGGCACCGACCAGCCACTGCTGCCACGCCGCCTGTTCAGCGGAATCTCTGAGGACGGCCCGCAGGATGGAATCACCGCCGATCAGCACGACCGGCAGCAGCACGGGCAGCCACGACAGCCAGAGGGGCGGCAGCTCGGCATCCGGTTTGCGGGCCATCTCCTGCAGAGCATTGACCGGCGCGTCAGGTGAATCGCGCAACGGGATCGGCCAGCGGAGGTTTGCCCAGCGGGCATAGGCGTAGCCCGCCAGGGCCGCCGAGAGGCCGACCACCAGTCCGCACAGCATCATGTGACCGATCTCCACGTTCAGTTTGCTGGCGACGAGCAGCGGGCCGGGCGTGGGCGGCACCAGCGAGTGCGCCATGGTGCCGCCGGCGATGATCGACATGACAAAAAGCGCGTAGTGACGTCCGGTCCGCGTCGCCATCGCCTTGGCCAGAGGGATCATCAGATACAGAACGGTGTCGAAGAAGACCGGAATGCCGAGCATGAAGCTGCTGCCCACGAAGCCCAGGGGCGCGCGTTTCTCGCCCAGCGCCTTCACCGTGGACCGCACCAGGCGGTCGGCCGCGCCGGAATCGAGCAGGCACTTGCCGATCACTGCGGCCATGGCG
>DNDP01000166.1:719-3531 GCA_003484235.1 Verrucomicrobiales bacterium | reverse complement strand
CGGTAGGCCATCTCGTACTGCGCGATGCGGGTCAGCGTTTCGGGATCGCCCACCCGGCCGAGATGCTGGCGGTTCAACGTCTCCAGCGTGTCCAGCGTCTGCCGGCGCAACGCCGGATCCATGCCGTCGGGATTGGAAAGGAACAGCACCGGATCGCCCTTGGCCCGGAGTGTGACGCCCTGGTGGATCGTCGGCAGAAACGCGCTGCCCCAGAGCGACGCCCCGCCGTCGGGGGCGTTCGGCCCGGACATCATCACCATGAAGCTGGGCAGGTCCTCGGCCTCGGAGCCGAGCCCGTAGCTCAGCCAGGCGCCCATGCCCGGCCGGCCGAGCCGCGGCGAACCGGTGTGCGTGAACAGCTGCGCCGGCGCGTGGTTGAACTGGTCGGTCTTCATCGACCGGATCACGCACAGGTCGTCCGCCACCTCCGCCAGGTGCGGCAGGGCGGAGGAGATTTCGATCCCGGACCGGCCGTGCTTTTTGAACTCGTGCGGCGAACCGAGCAGCTTGGGCACGCCCTTGATGAAGGCGAAGCGTTCGCCCTTGATGAAGCTCTCCGGCACCGGCTGGTTGTTCAGCTCGACGAGCTTGGGCTTGTGATCGAACAAATCGAGCTGGGACGGCGCACCCGCCATGTGCAGGAAGATGATCCGCTTGGCGCGGGCGGCGAAGTGCGGCTGGCGCGGTGCGAGCGGATTGGCGGTCGCCGGAGCCGGACCGGCAAACAGCTGCGGGTTCAACAGCGACGCCAGCCCGAGCGTGCCCAGCCCGGCCGAGCAATCGCGGAAAAACTGCCGCCGGGTAACCAGCTTGAGCGCTTCGGTGCGGAGGTTCATGGGGGGACTATAGGAGGAGAAGGACGCAGCGTCCACGGAGGAAACGGGGCCGGCTATTGTGGCGCTGACGCCGGGGGGAGATCGCTGAACCAGGGAGTGGCGACAGATCCGTACAATTCAAATTGCTCGGGTCGTCCGTCCAGAAATGGACTGAGGGCCCATTCGACAGCGCGCCGCAGCGCGCCTTCCTTGAGGTGTCTTTCCAGCCATTCAACCGCCTCCAGCTCTGGATCGCGATGGTCCATCCACTCATACCAGCCGACAACCCGCCAGCGATTGGCCCCTGCATGCAATGCGACCAGGAAGTCCCTTCCTTCTGATTGCTCATATGGATAAGGCAGCGACACTCGGAAATAGGAACGATTCGTGGCCCTGCCGTCTTCGGTTTCGAACTCCAACTGCCAGCTGTCGCCACGAAGGTAGACCCTTGTCGGGCCGAGATTGGTCATCGCGATGATTGCGTAGGAATTCGAGGAGGTGGTTCTGAATCCATTCAGGGTCAGAGCCACCACCGGCGCAGGCAGCGGTTGCCTGATCCAACGAGTGGCGGCCGCCACTGACACGACGGCCAGTACGGCGAACACCCACAGCCAGCGCAGAATTGGTCTCCGCCGCTGATCAAGGGCTTGGGCTGACATGCTCATTCCGACTCGTCCAACTTCGGTTCGTCACGCGCGCCATGCCAGACCGTGAGCAGTTAGAGGATCTTGCGTTCCTTGCTGACGCGATAAATCAGACGGACGGGAGGGACGGGAAAGTCCCGAAGGTTATCCCTCCCCAGAGCGTGAAATCGTTCCGCTAGGAACGGGGGGGCGCGATCAATGCGACCTTTGCCAGAATGCGGTCCCCGCGCCGCTTGGCGGCCGTTGGGTCGCGTTCGGCGATGTATTCGAGCAGTTCCCGGAGCGTGCTCAGGCTGCGTGGCGCCCAGATGACTTGGTAATCCATTCGTCGAGCAGTTGCGCGACGTGTTGATGTGACAAGCCCTCCCCACATTCGCTCTCTTCGAAGCCTTCACGGACTGAAGCCAGCATTCTCAGTTCATCCACGATCTCGGCCATCGACGCCGACTCCGGCATATGTGTGACTGCTTCGATTGCGGTCTGGCGGTCGCTCATGACGTCAGGAAGATGCAGTGGGATGCCTGAGTTAGCTACGGGATTTCTGGCGACCGGTCAACCCTTGGTCAAAGCCTCATCCAAGTTCAGCAACACGTTGGCAATCACCGCCCAGGTGGCCAGTTCGGCGGAATTCTCCGGCGCCCCGTCTTCATCCGCCTTGGGCAGGCCCACGGCGATGAGCTTCTCCGCCGCCGCCTTGTCGGCCAGATAGCGTGCGCGGGTGGCTTCGTGCAGCCGACGAAACGCCGACCGGTCGCCAGCGTTGGCGTGGCGGGACAGCGTTCGCAGCACGGCGTAGTCGAGGCGTGATTCGAAGCTGTCGCCGCCCTCGGCAAGGATGAGCCGCGCAAGTCCGTTGGCGGCGGCCACGAAGGCCGGGTCGTTCAGCGTTACAAGCGATTGTACGGGCGTGTTCGAGCGGGGCCGCCGTTCGCACGCGACCTCGCGGCTGGGCGCATCGAACGCCATGAACGAGGCGTAGGGCGCCGTGCGCCGCCAGAAGGTATAGAGGCCGCGCCGATACTGGTCACCGTCCTTGCTCAGTTCCCATTTGTCGTTCGAGTAGGGGTTGTTCCAGACGCCGTCGGGCTGATGCGGAAAGACGCTCGGCCCGCCGATCTTGCGGTCCAACAGACCGGACACGGCCAGGGTGTAATCGCGCAACATCTCGGCCTCCATGCGGAAGCGCGGCCCCCGCGAGAGCAGTCGGTTGAACGGATCCGCCTCCAGCTTTTCCGGCGTGGTGACGGACGCCTGCCGGTAGGTCGCCGAGCTCACGATCAAGCGGTGCATCGCCTTCAGGCTCCAGTCCTGACGGACAAACTCCGTCGCCAGCCAGTCGAGCAGCTCCGGATG
>DNDP01000166.1:0-521 GCA_003484235.1 Verrucomicrobiales bacterium | reverse complement strand
CAGTCGAGCAGTTCCGGGTGCGATGGCGGTTCGCCCTGGGACCCGAATTCTTCGCTGGTCTCGACAAGGCCGGTGCCGAAGTAGGCGGCCCAAAGGCGGTTCATGGTCACCCGCCCGACGAGCGGGTTCTCGGGAGACACCAGCCAGCGGGCGAAGGTCAGGCGGTTGACCGGTTCGCCCTCGGGCCAGTCGTGCAGAATGTCGGGCACGCCGGGTTCCACCTGGTCGCCCTTGTTCAGGAAGCTGCCGCGGATCATCACGTGGGTTTCGCGCGGTTCCTTGACCTTCTCCATGACCAGCGTGGAGGCGACGTCCTTCGGCAGCTGCTTCTTCAGCTCCTCGATCTCCTTGCGGGCGTCGGCCAGGAGCGGCGTGACGGACCGATGGTATTTCGCCAGCTCCTTCTGCTGTTCCTCGGTCCGGCTGCCGGCCTCGGTGAGGGCGATCGGCCGCATCTTGTCGGACACGTCTGCGAGCGCGCGGTGGGAGGCACCTTTGCCCGATGCGATAGACAGGCGGAA
>DNDP01000485.1:5411-8875 GCA_003484235.1 Verrucomicrobiales bacterium | reverse complement strand
GGCGCCGCCGGGCATCCTGCCGGCGAATTCGTTGATCTTAAGGCGGGCGGCAGACATGGAGTTTTTCCTTTTAGGTTGCTACCGCTCGTTGAGGCGACTGAGCAGGTCCGTCGGTGTGATCGCGGGCACGGGTGAACCACGAAAATCATCGACGTTCCGAGTGATAATGAACGCCGATGCGGTCTGAGCCGCGACCGTCGCCACGACCGCGTCCTCGAAATCCGCGACTCCGAGCTGCCGTGCCTGCTGCCAGCCCGCCGCGTCGAGATTGCCAATCTGGAAATGGCGCAGCACTTCATCCATCGCCGTCTCCGCATCCGGCCGCGACGCGTGCTTGCGAACGAGATAGTAGAGCGTGGTCAGTCCGTGTGCGGGGAAGACACCGCGGATGGTACCTGACACCACGAGGCCCACCACCTGTGCCGAAGCGTCATGGTGCGGCTCCCGTTTCTGGAAGACGTCGAGCACCACGTTGATGTCCACCGTGACGGTCACGCGTGCTTCTTCTCCAGATGCGCGCGATGCTCCTGTTCATCCGCGCCGGGGTCGATGATCCCGCTGGCCGCGGACACTTCCGGCGGGAGCGGGCGTTGCAGGTGCTCCCGGAGATTGCGGGCCTGCCGCGCGAGGAAAGCCTCCGCGGAAGTGCCCTGCGCGCTCGCGTAATTGCGGAGGAATCTCAAGTCCTCGTCCGGCAGGGGGATGGTGATCGAGCTCATGGCCGTGAACGTGCCACGCTCCAGTCCCATTGCCAAGGCTGCTCAATCGCCGGGCCGCCTACTCCTTCCCGTCGGGGAAGTAATACTCGGCCTGCTCGCGGGTGAAGCCGCGTTCCATGAGCAGCTTGATCTGTCGTCGGGAGAATTCCGGCCAGCGCTTGTCTTCGATTTGGCTCATGGAGCCGTAGTCATCAAGGCATTCCCGCACCCGTCTGCGCACGATCTGGTAAAAATGATCCCCGCCAGGGTGAGAATGCCGGTCGTACATGATGCAGACTCCGTTCCGATTGTCATCGCTCAACCCCTGCACGTAAACGCGAGTGCAAAGCTCTTCGGGAACATCGGTTCCTTTCTCCAATGCCTCCCTAAAGACGCGGCCATCGTCAGTCGGTCCGCAGATAAAGGGGATATCGAGATAGTTGCTTCGAACGAGCAGTAGCAGCGCATCTCCCCATCCATCCGGATGGGAAGGAAATCTCCCATCGTTGTCGAAGGCGAACAATTGCAGCCCACTGCCTGTGTGCTTGAAGCAGTGCTGGTGACCGTGCAAGCGGTGAGCAAGTCGGCGCTCCTCCATGTCTTGCAGCCAAAATGCGCCTCCGCTCACAGCAAGCGTGAGCAGGCAAGCAAGAGTCCAGAAAGCTTTTCGCTTCCGCGTCATCTGCTCGCCTGCAGGGCGCCGCCGGGCTTCAGTTCCACGCCGCCCCAGTAGCCGAACTCGTAGCTCCAGTCGTCCTTGCCGCCGGCCATGTTCTCCAGACGGACGACGATCCGTTTGCCAGCGAACTTGCCGAGGTCGGCGGTGACGGTCTGCCAGGTGCCGTTGTCACGATTGATGAGCTGGCGCTTGAGCACCTCGCCCTGCGCGAAGATGCGCAGCTCCCAGTCGCCGCGTTCGTGCGCGGCGGTTTCGACGGTCAATGTCGCCCCGGCGGCCGGCACGTCGAACACGCGTTCCAACGCAGACGGTTTGTTGTCATCGAACGGATGCGTCTCGAGCACGTTCTTGCGACCCCCGTATTCCGGATGCTTCTTCGGCGTGCCCTCGAACTCGGGGGCGATCACCCGCCAGTCGGGATTCCAGAGCGCGACCGATTCGCCGTCGATCGGCGCGTGGGTCGAGGCGCTGTCGGCCTCGGCGCCGATCAGCTCGCGGCGCTTCTCGTCGGTGAGCGGGCCGTCCTGTGGCGGCGCGAGGATGTACCAGATCATGTCGCGGAAGTCCTCGTCGGGCAGATTCTCGAGGCCCTCGGGCATGAGCGACATCTCGCTGACGGTGCGCGTCTTGATGTCCTCCTTGCCGATGACGAACTCGGTCGGGCCGAGGTTCACCAGCTTGATCCGCGAATCAGTCTCCTCGACGAGCCGGCCGCTGAGCGAACGGCCGTCCTTCGTCTCGACGACGACGTTCTCGTAACCGGCGCCGATGATCTGGTTCGGCGTGATGACGTTCGCGAGCAGGGCGTCGAGCGTCGAGCGGCCGACGCCGGTGAGGTCGGGCCCGATGTCCGCGCCCTCGCCGTGGAGCTTGTGGCAGACGCGGCAGGCGGTCTTCGCCGTCTCATGGCCTTTTGCCAGATCGGGCTTGCCGCTGAGCACAATCCGGCGCTTTTCCGCGATCAGCTTCTCCTTCTCGGCGGGCGTCTGGTTGAACTTGCCGAACAACTGGGTGGCCTTGGCGCGCTCGGTGTCGTCCTTCGACGTGGCAAACGTCCGGATGACCGTCGGCGGCACTTCCATGCGGTTGATCTTCCCGGCTTCAACGGCGCCGAGGAAGGGCCACTTCCACTGCCAGCGGGTGGTCGCCAGTTCGGCCACGGCACGGCGGACCGCAGGAGTGAACCCGTCCCATTGCTCCAGCAGCTTCGGCCCGGTCGCGTCAACACCAACCACCATCAACGCCCGCACCGCCTCGGTCTTCAGCGCGTCCGCAGCGGCACTGCCCATGAGCTGCATGAGCGCGGCCCGGGTGTCGTCCGATTTCTGCTGGCTGGCGGACTTGATCGCCGCAATGCGATCGGCCTGCGGCGCGGAGTTGTTGTTAAGCAACGCCAGGCTCGCCTTGAGCGCCCGGGCGTCGCCCCAGAGCGTGCCGAGCTGCTGTGCGAGCGAGGCGACCTTCATGTCGGCATCGCTGCTGAGCCGGGCAACGATGTCCACCGCACCTGCGGCGGGAATCAACGCCTTGCCACGCTGACCTTCGATCAGTCCTTCAAGCGCGGCGGCGAGGAGCGGCCGGTCTCCGGCCGGCAATCCGCCCAGAGCCTCGACCGCCTGCGAGAGCATCGCCTCGTCGCGCGTGTCGCAGATACGGCGCATCATCTTGCCGAGCAGTTTGCCGGTTAGCGGCATGTATTGACCGCCCTCGTTCACAAACCAGTTCAACGTGCCCGGCACGTCGCGCATGATTGCAGGCTCCGCTGCCATCCAGATGAGAAAATGGAGCGTGCGATCGTCGGAGCGATGGGAGTTGGCGACGAGGGACACCAACACTTCGCCCGGATTCACATCGGCGTTGGCCGGCGGCGTGTTCACCGTGAGCGAGCCCGAGGTGAACTGCCGGACGGCGGTCGCGGCGGCCAGGCGCACGGACGGATCCGAGTCGGCGGCGAGTTTCAGCAGCCGTTGGTGCGTGGCCTCGCTGGCTTCCTGGCGCTCGCCGGTCAGTCGGGCTGCCCAGTTGCGAATCGTGGCGTTGGCGTCGCCGGCCGCTTGATCGAGCAGGGTGTTGTTCAGGCGATCCGC
>DNDP01000485.1:0-5189 GCA_003484235.1 Verrucomicrobiales bacterium | reverse complement strand
GTGGCGATGCGGACACGGCTGAGCCGTTCGCTTAACAGCCGTTGCGCGGTGCGGCGGTGCCACACATTTTTGTGCACCAGCAGATCGATCGCCTGGTCCAGGTTCAGCTTGGTGAGATCCATGTCCCTGGCCGGCCGGCTCGCCACGGCCTTGCCTTTCTCGCCGCCGGTGTAAACGACGCGCCAGACCCGGCCGTATTCGCGATCGACGCCCTCGGGATCGGCGCGAGCGTTCTGGTAGCACGGGTACTTGTCGTACCAGTCGCTGATCCACAGCGCACCGTCCGGGCCGATGAGCTGGGTCGTCGGGCGGAACCAGCCATCGTTCGCGCGCACGAAGTCCTTCCACTTCGACGATTTGAACGAGGAGCCGTTCTCCGTGAGCACATCGGCGTGGACCGAATTGTCGTGGATGTTGCCCATCATGACCTTGCCGAGGTACTCGGCTGGATACTGGTCGCCCTGATACACCTGCACGCCGCAGTAGGCCGCCATGTGATGGCGGTGATCGACAATCGAGGGGAGCAATTCGTAGCCGTAGGGGAAGGTCGGCTGGCCCGCCTGCCGCACGTAGATGCCCCCCGGCGCGAGGTGAAAGAGATGATCGATCACGCACGCGCTGACGAACGCGTTGCCCTTGGCGTCGAAGTCCACACCCCAGGGATTGCTGGTGCCGTCGGCGAACACCTCGAACTTCTTCGTGCGCGGATGCCAGCGGCCGACCGCGGCGTTCATGATGACGCCGTCGTCCTTTGACTGTCCGGGCTGACGGACCTTCGAGTGCGTGAACACGCCGTGGGTCATGTAGAGATAGCCGTCCGGACCCCAGGTGAAACCGTTCAACAGCTCGTGCCGGTCCTCCATGCCGAAACCGGTCATCACCACCTCGCGCGTGTCGGCGCGGTCATCGCCGTCGGTGTCCTTCAGGAACAACAGATCCGGGGCCTGGCCGACGTAGGCTCCGCCATCGCCGAGGATGAGGCCGGTCGCGAGGCTCATGCCATCGGCCCAGACGTGGACCTTGTCCGCCACGCCGTCGGCATCGGTGTCTTCCAGGATCTTGATGCGGTCGCGGCCCTTCTCGCCCTCCTTCACGCCGGACGGGTATTCGTAAAGTTCCAGCACCCAGAGGCGGCCGCGCTCGTCCCAGGCCATGGTGACGGGGTTGACGACCATCGGTTCGGCGGCGAAGAGGCGCATCTCGAAGCCGTCGGGCACCTCGAACTTCGGCAGCGCCTCGGCGGGCGTCAGTGCCGGCGTGCTGGCGGGCGCGTGCTGGCCGCTGACCTGCCGGCCGGCCGGGGCGTTCTTGTAGATGGGAAAGTCGTAGGTGCGGCTGCGGAAGTCCGGCGTGGCCGCCAGGGCGCCGGTCACGGACAGAGCCAATGCAGCCAGAGGAACAAGACGTGTCGATTTCATGGCAATGAGATGCGGGGATAGTGCGCGCTTGCAACGGGAGGTCAACCCATCTTCAAACGGAGCGCCAGCGGCCTGCCGCCGACGGAGGGCTGGCTTCAAGCATTCCAGGCGTCACGCAGGAAGCGGAGGAAGTTTCCGGAAGCGATTCGCTCGATGTCCGCGGGCGAAAAGCCCCGGGCGGCGAGGAGAGCCGGAAGCCGGGCGACATCCGCGATGGTCTCGACGTCGAGCGGGCACTGTTCGCGGCCGAAGGCGCCGTCCAGATCGGTGCCGATGCCCGAATGGTTGGCGTTGCCGGCAAGCTGGCAGACGTGATCGATGTGGTCGCACAGCCGGTCGAGCTTCAGCCCGGTGGCTTCGGGCGTGGTCTTCCCGCGGACCCAGCCGGGAATCATCATCCAGGCGTCGAGGGCCGCGCCGATCACGGCTCCGCGATTGATCAGGAGCCGCAGCTGCTCATCGGAAAATTGCCGCTGGTGGGGGACCAGCGACCGGCAGTTGGAGTGGCTGGCCCAGATCGGCCCGGCAAACAGGTCCAGCGCCTCGAGCAGGCAGTCGTCGCTCAGATGCGAGACATCGAGGATCAACCCCAGTTCATCCATCACCCGCAGGAGTTCGCGGCCGCGCTGGTTGAAACCGCCCTCCGCGTCGGTGCCCATGGCATAAACGCCCGGCCCGTAATGGGCGGGACCGAGCGCGCGCAGGCCATCCTGCCATGACTGTTCCAGGTGCTTCATCGAGAGCACGGAGTCGGCGCCTTCAAGGCTGAGAATGTACCCGACGGGCAGCGGCGCGTCCGGAGCGGTCTCGTCCGCGGGCGAGCCATTCCCCCAGAGCCGAAGATGCCGCTCGAGCCCGTCGAGGTCCCGGATCTGCACCATCTCACCCGCTCCCTCCATGGCCCGGTACCAGGCGAGCTGGCCCCGGGTCTGCGCCCATGCCTGCGATGGCGAAGCCCACCCGAACACCGGGCTGTAGGCGTTGTGTTCGACGCGCGCGATCTGGGTGGCCACACAAAGGCCGACGCGGCCACGGCGCATCTCGGGGAGGCAAACGGTGCCCCGCCTGCGATCCGGCTTGTCAGTCTTGCCGGCCTCACGCTCCCGCAGCAGGCCGATGGGCTGCGTCAGGTCGCGGTTCCATTCGAGGGCGTTCATCGCCAGGTCAAGGTGGGCATCAAAGAAGAACATGGTTCAAGGGGGATCAGAGCAATGCGTCGAGCAACAGCACCAGCGCGAGGGCGGCGATCGAGATGACGGTTTCCATGACGGTCCAGGTCCGCAACGTCTCGGTGACCGACAGGCGCAGGTACTCCTTGACCAGCCAGAACCCGCCGTCGTTGACGTGCGAAAGGATGAGCGAGCCGGCACCCATCGCGAGGACGAGGAGTTCGAGGTTGAGGCCCGAACTGGCCGCCGCCACCGGCGCCAGGATGCCCGCCGCCGTGCTGATCGCCACCGTGGCCGAACCGGTCGCCACGCGGATCAAAGCTGCCACCAGCCAGCCGAGGATCAGCGGCGACACCGGCGCCGTCTTCACCAGGCCGGCGATCGCGTCCCCAACCCCGCTGTAGATGAGCACGCGGCTGAAGCCGCCTCCCGCGCCGACCACCAACAGCACCGCGGCCACCGGGCCAAGGCATTCCTCGCTGAACTTCAGCACCTGTTCGCGCCGGAAGCCACGGGCGAAACCGAACGAGTAAAACGAGAACAGCAGCGACACGAGCAGGGCGATCAGGGGGTGCCCCAGGAAGTCGGCCCATTGCCGAACCGCATTCCCGGGCGGCAGCCGAAGATCCACGATGGTCGCCAGGAGCATCAGGATTACCGGGAGCAGCACCGTAAACAGGGCCAGCCCGAAGCCCGGCGGCGACGGATGGGACGCCCCTACACCTGCCGGCGCCGACCCGGCGACCGGCGCCTCCCGGCGAATGATCCAGCCGGCGAGCACCGGCCCGGCGAGACAGGCCACCGGCACGCCGATGATCAGCGAATAGAGCAGCGTGCGGCCGGTGTCGGCGTTGAGCAGGCCGATGGCGGTCATCGGACCCGGATGCGGCGGCAGAAGACCGTGGGAGACGGACAACCCGGCGAGCATGGGCAGGCCCAGCCACATCAGGGGCGTGCGGGTCTCGCGGGCGACCGTGAACAGGATGGGGATCAACAGCACCAGACCGACGGCAAAGAAGACCGGGACGCCGACGATCAGCGCGACGATCATCATGCTCCAGTGGGTTCGCCGCGGACCCAGCAGGGCAATGAGCCGCTCCGCAATCACGCGTGCCCCGCCCGACTCGGCGAGCATTTTACCCACCATGGTGCCCAGCCCGATGATGGCGGCGATCGAGCCCAGCACGCCCCCCATTCCGTCGGCAAAACCCTGTCCGATGCGCGCCAGTTCCATGCCCGAGCACAGCCCGACGAAGACCGAGGCAAGGATGAGCGCCACGAAGGCGTTGAGCTTGAACCGGGCGACCAGCACCACCAAGCCGACGACGCCGGCCAGGGCATAGACAAGCAGGCTGGCTTCAATGCTCAGACCGGGGAGGCGGTTCATGGGTCGCGCGAAGGCTACGGTCGAACGGGGCGGCCAGGAAAGGCGGAACTCGTGGCCGACCCGCCGGGTCGACGGCCCGGAAAACATTCCTTCGACTGCGCGGTGTGATCCGATACCCTCCCGAAAGCCAATCCGATCAACAAGCCATGAAGGACCTCATCAAGGAAACCGCGAGTCACACGATTTCGACGGCAACCAGCATGGTGGGATCGATCACCCGGGCGATTGGTTCGACGCTGAGCCTGCCCGGCTTGAGCGCCAGAAAGGACACACGGCGGTCCAAGGCGCCTCCCGGCTCCTCGCCGGGCATCGAGTCGATGGCGGACATCGACAAGCCGCCGGCGCCAGGAACGGTGCGCATCCGCTGCGTCGACTATTGTCCGGAGAAGGTCGAAACGCGTGAGGTGCCGGATCTGGAGGCGTTTCTCCGGGAACCGCGCCCGGCGTGGAGCAAGGTGCGCTGGATCAACATCGACGGGCTGCACCCGTGGGTGGTCAACCGGCTGCGGGAACAATTCCACTTCCACACCCTGGCGGCGGAGGATGTCCTGCGCGTGCCCCAGCGGCCCAAGCTGGAGGAGTATGACGACAACCTGTTCATCGTCGTGCGCATGCTGATGTTGAAGGAGGAACGCCTGAGTCACGAGCAGGTCAGCCTGTTCTTCTACCAGGACGTCATGCTCACCTTTCAGGAATCGGAAGGCGACGTCTGGGATCCGATCCGCCAGCGTCTGGAAAAGCCGGCCTCGCGGCTGCGCAACCAGGACACCTCCTACCTGCTCTACGCGCTGCTGGACGCGGTGGTGGACCACTGTTTCCCGATTCTCGAGCAGTATGGCGACCTGCTGGAGCGGCTGGAGGAGGAGATCATCGAATCGTCAACTCCCGCGGTCCAGCGGCGGATCCACCAGATCAAGCGTGAGCTCTCGCTCCTGCGGCGGGTCATCTGGCCCATGCGGGAAGTCATCAACACGCTGTCGCGCGAGGAGAACGAGGACGTCACGGCCTTCGCCAAGGCCTACATGCGCGACGTGTACGATCACGCGGTTCAGGTGATGGACGTGGTGGAGACCTACCGGGAAATGGTCGGCGGCCTCAACGACCTCTACATGTCGGTGGTGAGCAACCGGATGAACGAGATCATGAAGGTGCTGACGCTGATGGCCAGCATCTTCATACCGCTGACATTCATTGCCGGCATCTACGGCATGAACT
>DNDP01000470.1:401-23580 GCA_003484235.1 Verrucomicrobiales bacterium | reverse complement strand
GCCACGATCACAAGTACGACCCCATCCTCCAGACCGACTACTACTCGCTGTCGGCGTTTTTCAACAACATCGACGAGTCGGGACTCTACTCGCACTTCACGCGCGCCGTGCCCACCCCGACGCTGCTGCTGTACCAGGACGGGCAAAAGGAGCGCCACGAAGAGCTGAAGCGTGCGATTGCAGGGATGGAGAAACGGCTGGTCAGCTGGAAGCCGGTGGATGAAATCGAAGTTCCACCGGTGGCAGAGGCGACACAGACAGGCAGGATGCCTGTCCTGCCTTTGGCCGCCTTCCCATTCGACGAACTGGAGAAGAACAAGTCACCCAACCTGGTGTCGACCAATGCCGCGGAGTTTCGCGATTCGCCGCAGCTGGTTTCCGGACGTCAGGGTCAGGCGGTGCAGTTCAGCGGCGACAACGAGGTGGTGTGCCGCAATTCGGGCACGTTCACCCGGACCGATGAGTTCAGCATCGCGCTCTGGCTCAAGCGCACCGAGGAACAGGAGCGGGCGGTCATCCTCCATCATTCCCGCGCGTGGTCGGATTCGGGCAGCCGCGGCTATGAGCTGGTGCTCGACCAGGGCAGGCCCTTCTTTGCACTGATCCATTTCTGGCCCGGCAACGCCATCGCCATCCGCGGGCGCGATCCCCTGCCCCTGAATGAATGGGTCCAGGTGACGCTGACCTATGACGGTTCAAGCCGCGCGTCCGGCCTCGGGATTTTCGTAAACGGCCGGCGGGTCGGGACCGACTCGGTGCGCGATCATCTCTTCAAGGACATCCTGCATCGCAAGGAATGGGGCGACTCGGACGTCGGCAACATCCACCTGACGCTCGGCGGCCGATTCCGGGACTCCGGCTTCCGCAACGGGTTGATCGACGAGCTGCTGGTGTTCGACCGCGACCTCTCCCGGCCATTGGCTGCAGAGAACGACCCGGTCGCTCCGGTGCTGGACGAGCTGAAGTCGCTTCGCCGGCAGGAGAACGAACTGGTGAACGACATCCGCGAGATCATGGTGATGGAGGAGCTGCCGGAACGCCGCACCACGTATCTCCTGAAACGCGGCGCCTATGATCTGCGCGGTGAAACAGTCGAGCCGGACACACCGGCCGGGATTTTCCCCTTCGCTCCGGACCTGCCGCGCAACCGGCTGGGCCTCGCGCATTGGCTGACCGATCGGGAGAATCCCTTGACCGCCCGTGTCGTCGTCAACCGCGCCTGGAAACAGCACTTCGGCCGGGGGCTGGTCGCCACGTTGGAGGACTTCGGCTCGCAGGGCGCCCAGCCGACCCATCCCGCGCTGCTGGACTGGCTGGCCGGCTGGTTCATGGACAACGGCTGGGACTTGAAGGCGCTGCACCGCCTGATTGCGACCTCGGCCGCCTACCGCCAATCCTCCCGCCCCGGCTCGTCCGGATTGGATGGCGAGACGCTGGCGGAACTGCTGGCACATGGGCCGCGTCACCGGCTTTCCGCCGAACAGATCCGTGATCAGGCGCTGGCTGCCAGCGGACTGCTGGTGCCAAAGCTCGGCGGGCCCAGCGTGAAACCCTACCAGCCCGCGGGGCTGTGGGAGGAGTCCGGCACCGGCAAGAGCTATCGCCAGGACAAGGGTGAAGGACTCCACCGCCGGAGCCTCTACACGTTCTGGCGGCGCACGGCGCCGCCGCCCACGATGCTCACGTTCGACGCCACCTCGCGGGAGGTCTGCACGGCGCGGCGCGAGACGACCGCAACGCCGCTGCAGTCGCTGGTGTTGATGAACGACCCGCAGTTCCTGGAAGCCAGCCGGGTGCTGGCGACCCGGCTGTTGCAGGAGCATCAAGAACCTGCCCGGGCCATCGAGGCCGGGTTTGCCACGTTGCTCAGCCGCCAGCCCGCGGACCGCGAGACGGCGGCCTTGCTGCGCCTTTACGAAGACCAGCTGGCCGGGTTTGCCGCCCAGCCGGAGCTTGCCGCCAAGGTGCTCGCCATCGGCGACCAACCGGCGCCGGAAGGGATGTCGAAGCCTGCAGCCGCGGCGTTGACGCTGGTGCTGAACACCGTGATGAACTACGATGAGTTTGTCATGAAGCGGTAGGGCTGCACGAAGCCATTTACGGGCAATCGCCCAGCCACGCCCTCTCGAGCATGAACTTGAAACACATTTGCAAACGACTGGTGAACGGTTTCCAACCAATCGACATTGAAGACCTGCGGACGAAAACGCGCCGATGAAACCGCTTTGCACAGGCTCCCTGCCCCTCACCGGCCTTTCCCGCCGCCAGTTCCTCAACCGTTTCGGCATGGGGCTGGGAGGGATCGCCCTGGCGTCGTTGATGAATCCCCCGACGCCATTGCTCGCGGGAGCTCCCGATGCGGGCGTGCTGGGCGCCCCGCACTTTGCCCCGAAAGCCAAGCGGATCATCTACCTGTTCATGGCGGGTGGCCCGTCGCAGCTGGAGACCTTCGACTACAAGCCGGTCCTCAACGAGCGGAACGGCGAGGATCTCCCCGCGTCCGTGCGGATGGGCCAGCGGCTGACCGGCATGTCGGGCAACCAGGCCGTTCTGCCGCTCGCCGGCTCCATCTACAAATTCGGCCGGCACGGCAGCAACGGAACGTGGGTGAGCGAGCTCCTGCCGCACACGGCACAGGTCGTCGATGATCTCGCAATCGTCCGCTCGCTCTACACCGAGGCGATCAATCACGATCCCGCCATCACGTTTCTCCAGACCGGCTCGCAGATCTCCGGCCGGCCGAGCATCGGCGCCTGGGTGCACTACGGGCTGGGGAACGAGAACGACAATCTGCCCGCGTTCGTGGTCCTGATCACGCCCGGCAAGGTCGATCAACCACTCTACGCCCGACTCTGGGGCAGCGGCTTCCTGCCGGCGGAGCATCAGGGCGTTCACTTCCGTTCCGGCCGCGAACCGGTGCTTTACCTCAACAACCCGGAGGGCATTTCCGGGACGAGCCGCCGCCGCATGCTCGACACGCTGCGCGACCTGCACCAGCTGAACGCCGACCGCCTCGGTGAAGCCGATGTCGATGCGCGCATCGCCCAGTACGAGATGGCCTACCGGATGCAGACCAGCATGCCGGAGCTGGTGGACATCGCCAACGAGCCGAAGCACGTGCTCGAAATGTACGGCACGGAACCGGGCAAGTCGGGCTTCGCCACCAACTGCCTGCTCGCCCGTCGGCTGGTCGAGAAAGGCGTGCGCTTCGTGCAGCTGTATCACTGGGGCTGGGACAGCCACGGCGATCACAAGGGCAACGACCTCCGCTACGGAATGGTGGACATCTGCCGGGAAACCGACCGGCCAATCGCGGCCTTGATCAAGGATCTGAAGGCGCGGGGCATGCTGGACGAGACACTCATCGTCTGGGGCGGAGAATTCGGTCGCACACCCATGAACGAGGCGCGCAACCGGGACGGCTGGCTAGGTCGCGACCATCATCCGCATGCCTACACGATGTGGATGGCCGGCGGCGGGGTCAAGGGCGGCATGGTCCACGGCGAAACGGATGAATTTGGCTACAACGTGGCGCGGGACGGAGTGCACGTCCACGACCTTCACGCCACAATGCTGCACCTGCTGGGGGTGGATCACGAGCGGCTGACCTTCAAATATCAGGGCCGGCATTTCCGGCTGACCGACGTCCACGGCAAGGTTGTGAAGTCAGTTCTGGCCTGAATCGGGCCGTTCAGAGAAGGCCGAGATCGCTGCGGAACCTGCTTCCCTCCAACGAGCTTTGAACCGTGGCCGGGCGTGCCCGCGAAGAATCGCCTGTAACCGGCCGGCACGACCCGCTGTCTTTGATAACCACTACGCGTGCGTATTTTCATGAGTTTTACATCATCACCGAGAGCCCGTTCAACCTGGCTGCCCTTCCTGATGGCCGGCATTTTCGCCGTCATCGCTACCGGCTGCACCCGGAAGCAGTATCAGAAACGGGCCGACCGGGAGGTGTATGGAATCATCGAAGAGGTCGAGAACCGCATCTTTGGTGAGGCGGGCGCATTCAACATCGATACGGCATGGTCCCAGCGGGATCCCGAATCCATTCTCGCACCGGAGATCATCGATGCCCGCCAGCAGACCAATCAGCTGCAGCTGACCCTTGACGACGCCCTGGATCTGGCCGCCCATCAGAGCCGGCGCTATCAGACGGAGAAGGAACGGCTTTACCTCACGGCGCTGACACTCACGGGTGAGCAGTACCAGTTCGGGCCCCAGTTCTTCGCCAACTCGAGCGCCGATTTCACGCGCACCGCCTCCGGTGAACAGATCGGAAACCTGAACAGCCGTGCGGGCGTCAGCCAGCTGCTCAAAACAGGCGGGAGCCTGAGCCTCAATCTGGCAAACGACATTCTCCGCTACTATACCGGCGATCCGCGACGGTCCACGATCAACACGATCTCGGTGAATCTTTTCCAGCCCCTGCTGCGCGGTTTCGGCAGGAACAGTGCCGCGGTGGAACGGCTCACCCAGGCCGAGCGCAACGTCGTCTATGCCGTGCGCAACTACAGCTACTTTCAGAACCAATTCGCCATCGAGATCGTCAACGACTACTTCAACCTGCTCGGCCAGAAGAACGTCATCCGCAACAACTATTCCAACTACGTCAGCCAGGTGCAGTCCACCAAGCGGCTGGAGGCCCGCATCGACCGCGAAAGCGTCAACCAGGTGGATCTCGCCCGGCAGTCCGAACTGTCCGCGAAGAACAGCTACGTCAATTCGATCGCCGGCTACTTCAACAATCTGGATACCTTCAAGCTCAAGCTGGCCATTCCGCTCAATGTCCGCGTCTTCCTCGAGGATTCCGAGCTGGATGAGCTGGCCAGCATCGGCCTGATTCCCGTGAATCTCGACAAGGATTCGGCCTTCCGCCTGGCGACGGAACGCAACTACCCGATCCTGAACTCCATCGACTCGTTCGAGGACACCAAGCGCAAGATTGGCGTGGCCGCCAACCAGCTGAAGGCCGATCTGAACCTTTTCGCCAGCGCTTCGCTCGCCTCGGAGGCGCCGACGGACTACACGGATTTCGATCTCGACCAGGTTCGCTACAACGTCGGACTGGAGCTGGATCTCCCGATCGACCGGCTGCGCGAGCGGAACAACTACCGCGCGTCGCTGGTGACATTCGAATCGGAGCTGCGCAATCTGGCGCTCGACCTGGACAACCTGAAGGACAGCATCGAGCGCGGCGTGCGGACGCTGGAACAGCGCAAGCAGAACTACCTGATCCAGCTCAACGCGCTGGAACTGGCAAACCGCCGCGTGGAGTCGAACATCCTGCTGCTGGAAGCCGGGCGGGCCGAGGTGCGCGATCTGGTGGACGCCCAGAACGACCAGATATCGGCACAGAACAACGTCATTGCCGCCCTGGTGAGCTATCAGGCGACCCGGCTCGAACTGCTGCTGGATCTCGGAATCATCGAAACCGAGTCCGAAAAGTTCTGGTTCAAGGGCCATCTCGAGGCCGCGCCGGAGATCTTCGCCGCCGAAGCGGCCCCCGTTTATCAACCCCGCGAGGAACTCGCCCCGCCCGACCAGATTTTTAACAATTGACCACCATGAATCCAACCGCCTCAAAAACGTCCGTCACCGCCCTGATCCGTCAGCGGCCGCTCATCTTCTCAATCGTCGCCGTTGTCGTGGTGACGCTGGCCGGTCTGCTCCTGTTCTCCGGCGGGGACAAGGACTCGGCAACGGCCTACTACGAGGTCAAGCGGAGCAACTTTCTCATCTCGATCGTTGAGGGGGGCAACCTTGAGGCGGTCAAGGAGGTCAGCATCCGCAGCCAGGTCGAGGGCACCGCGCGCGTGATCAGCATTGTCCCGGAAGGCACCTACGTGAAGGAGGGCGACCTGCTGGTGGAGCTGGATTCCGGCACGGCGCAGGATCAGCTGAACCAACAGGAGATCGCCACGGAAAAGGCCCGGCTGGGCTTCATCCAGGCGCAGGAACAGCTGGCCATCCAGCGCAGCCAGACCAACAGCGACATCACCGCCGCCATGATCAACCTCGAACTTGCGAAGATCGACCTTGAGAAGTTCAAGGAGGGCGAACTGGCGCAGCAACGCCGCCAGCTGGAGTTGGACGTCGATACCTTCAACGAGCAGATGACCGTTGATTTTGAGCGTTACCACTTTTCAACGAACCTGCTGGCCGCCGGATTTGAAACCAAGGCAAAGGCCGATGCCGATCGGTTGACGTGGTTGCGCACCAAAAAGAATCTTCAGCAGGCCACCAACGCGCTGTGGATGTTCGAAACGTTCGACCAGAACAAGCTGTTGACGGAATACCAGTCGAAGGTGGACGAGGCGCAGCAGGAAATGGCGCGGGTTGTCGCCCAGTCACGCGCCAAGATCGCCCAGTTCGAGGCCGATGTGCTGACGCAGGAGAGGACCCTTAAACTGAACCAGGACAAGCTGGAACGGGATCGCAAGAACCTGGAAGGATGCCGAATCCTCGCCCCCAGCAGCGGACTGGTGGTCTATCCGATCAGCGAGAGCCGGTTCAGCCAGGAGTCGATGATCGAGGAGGGGGCAACCGTCCGCTACCGGCAGGAGATGATCAAGCTGCCAGACACCTCGACGATGAAGCTGACCATCAAGGTCCACGAGTCGCACGTCGGCAAGATTCGCGCCGGCCAGACCGCCTACGTGGTGCTCGATCCGATGCCCGACCAGCGATTCGTGGGCACCGTCTCGCGGGTGGCGCTGCTCCCGAACAATTCCGACCGGTGGAGCAATCCCAACCTCAAGGTGTACAACACCGAGATTCTCATCGCCGACACGCTGCCCGACACCGTCAAACCCGGTGTCTCGGCCAAGGCGGAGGTGATCATCACCAATCTGCTGGATGTGCTGACGGTGCCCGTTCAGGCGGTGACCACGCTGAAGGGGCAGTCCGTGGTTTATCTGGCGGGCTCGACGCCAAAGGCGGTTCCGGTGGAGGTCGGAATGTTCAACACCAAGTTCATCCAGGTCATCAGCGGGATCGAGGAAGGTGACCGGGTACTGCTCTCGCCGCCGCTGGATTCGCAGGCGAACGACCTTGAAGGCAACATCCTTCAGGAGGGTGACACCATTCCAACAAACACGGTGGTCGTCGCGGGGATCGAGCCGGCGGCAACCACTTCAGGGAGCGGCAACGGCGGCGAGCGGAACGGCACCCAGCAAGCCGGCGGATCGGATGCCCAGGCAGAAAGGCGCGCGGGCGGAACCGGCGGGTCCGGACGCGAGGAAATGATCAAGCAGTTCGACAAGGACGGTGACGGCGAATTGAACGACGAGGAGCGGGCAGCGATGCGCAGCCAGCTGCAGTCGCAGTTCAGTGGCGACCGATCCGGAGGTGGCTTCAATCGCGAAGCGATGATGAAGCAATTCGACAAGAACGGCGACGGCACGATCGACGACGAAGAACGCGCCGCGATGCGCTCGCGGTTTTCTCAGGGCCGCGGCGGAGCCGGCGCTGGCGGGAGTCCCGGCGGCCAGAGCGGCGGCGCTCAGCGCACCGGAGGCGATCAGCAGTAATTCGACGGACGTCACGCTTGAACCAATGCCGCCGTCTGGCGGAATCAAAATGTCAAAACCGCCAACCCCGAACCTCATGCAGGCGACGCCCAAAACGAACGGCGCACCGGTCATCCATCTGGAAGGGATTGAGAAGACCTACGTGCTGAGCGCCGAGAACATCGTTCGGGCCCTGCGCGGCGTTGATCTGAAGATCAACGAAGGTTCCTACGTGGCCATCATGGGACCTTCGGGATCCGGCAAATCGACGATGCTCAACATTCTCGGCTGCCTGGACCGGCCCACCGCGGGCAGCTACCAGCTCGGCGGTCACAACGTCGCCAGGATGCCGGATGACGAGCTCTCCGAGGTCCGCGGCAAGCGCATCGGCTTCATATTTCAATCCTACAACCTGATCGCCCAGTTGACGGTAATGGAGAACATCCAGGTGCCATTGATCTATCAGGGTGAAGATCCCCGGGCCCACCACGACCACACCGTCCAGCTGGCGAAGATGGTTGGACTCGGCGACCGGCTCGACCACCGTCCCAGCCAGCTCTCCGGCGGACAGCAGCAGCGGGTGGCGATCGCCCGTTCATTGGTGAACGATCCCTTCATGATTCTGGCGGATGAGCCGACCGGCAATCTCGATTCGAAGACCGGCGCCGAGGTGCTTGAGATGCTCGACCAGCTCAACCGCTCCGGAAAGACCATCGTGCTGGTGACACATGACGACAAGGTTGCGGCACGGGCACAACGGGTGATCCACATGAAGGACGGGAAGATCGACCGGGAGGTCGTCAACCGGCCCCACAACAATTGAGCACGATGCGACTGGGAACCCATTTCGTCGGCACGGTCCGCCTGGGCATCAAGAGCCTGCTGCTCCACAAGCTGCGCTCGGCCCTGACGATGCTCGGCATCATTTTCGGCGTCTGCTCGGTCATCGCGATGCTGGCGATCGGCGAAGGCGCCAGCTACGAGGCGCAGGAGGCGATCAAAAAGCTGGGAAGCAACAACATCATCGTCCGCAGCGTCAAGCCGCCGGAGGAGGCCAACTCATCGGGCAGTTCGCGTGGTTTCGTGCTGGAGTACGGGCTGACATATGATGACGGCGCCCGCCTGCAGCGAACCATCCCGGGCGTGCGGGCGGTGCTGCCGATGCGGATCATCCGGGAGAACGTCCGCTTTGATCAGAACGAGCTTCCCTGCCAGGTCATCGGCACCCTGCCCTCCTACGTCGAGATTGTCGGCGTGGACATTCTTCGCGGACGTTTCATCACCAGCGTTGACGAGATGTATCAGAACAACGTCTGCGCATTGACCGCAGGCCTGGCCAGCCGGCTGTTTCCGTTCCAGGATCCGCTGACCATGTCGGTGAAGGTGGCGGGGGTCTACTACCAGGTGGTGGGCATCGTGCAGGAACGAAACATGGTCGAGCAGCGGTCGCAGACGGGCCAGATCGACGGCGAGCCGCTGGACAACAACGTTTACATTCCCATGTCAACGTCGAGGTCGCGGTTCGGGGAGACCATCTTCCGCCGCACCGCAGGCAGCTTTTCCGCCGAGCGGGTCGAACTTCACCAGGTCACCGTGCAGATGCAGGACACCGACGCGGTGGAGACGGCCGACCCGCAGATCAAGACGTTGCTGCGGCGGTTTCATCCGAAGAACGACTACGAGACCATCGTCCCGCTCGAGCTGCTGCGGCAGGCGGAGGCGACCAAGCGAATCTTCAACATCGTGCTGGGTTCCATTGCGGCGATTTCGCTGCTGGTGGGCGGCATCGGCATCATGAACATCATGCTGGCAACCGTGACCGAGCGGACCCGCGAGATCGGCGTGCGCCGCGCCCTTGGCGCCAAGAAGAAGGACATCATCACGCAGTTCCTGGTGGAAACGGTGGTGCTGTCCGTCGGTGGCGGATTGATCGGCGTGGTGATCGGCGTGGCCGTCCCGTTCATCGTCTCCGCGCTCGCCGAGATGATCACGATCGTGACGGTCTGGTCGGTGTTCCTTGCCTTTGGCATTTCCGGAGCGATCGGCATCATGTTCGGGATCTATCCCGCCCGGTCCGCCGCCAACCTGGATCCGATCGAGGCGCTACGCCACGAGTGAGCCCGGTTTGAGCGTGAAGAAGAATATGGCGCCCTTCCCCGGCGTGGAATCCACCCAGACTTCTCCGCCGTGCGCCTGCACGATGTGTTTGACGATGGCCAGACCGAGACCGGTCCCGCCCTGCTCCCGTGAACGGGCCTTGTCCACCCGGTAGAACCGCTCGAAGACGCGTTCCGCAGCCTCGGCGGGTATGCCGGGGCCATCGTCCGCCACGGAGACCTCCACTGCCCCCTGGCCCGTCGCCCTCGCCGCCACCACGATCCGTCCGCCCGCCCTGCCGTACTTGATCCCGTTGTCGATCAGGTTGAAGAGGACCTGCTGGATCCTCCCGCCGTCAACGGTGACGGTCAGGTCCGGCGTGATGTCGGCGACCACCCCGATGCTGCGCGAGCTGGCACGGTCCCGAAGCTCGTCAAGGACCCGTTCCACGAGGGGGGCCAGTTCCAACGGCTGCATGTTCATCGTTACCTGGCCCGATTCCAGGCTCGAGATGGTGAGCAGATCCTCGATCAGAAAGGTCAGCCGGTCGGCGTGATTCTCGATCGTCTTGAGAAACTTCGCGGTGATCTCCGGGGACTCCTTGGCTCCATCCAGCAGGGTCTCGACGTAGCCCTTGATCATCGAAAGCGGCGTGCGCAGCTCGTGGCTGACGTTGGCGACGAAGTCCTTGCGCATGTTCTCGAGCTGCTTGATCCGGCTGACGTCATGAAAGACCAGCATCGCCGAGCCGCGCCCGGCCGCACCCGTCAGGCCCACGGCGTTGACCTGAAGGGTTTGGCTGCGCGGAAGGAGGGTTTGCAGCTCGAACTCCGTGATGCGTCCCACCGCCGGCAGGCGTTCCACCAGTTCCTGCAGTTCGTGAAGCCGGAGCGTTTCCATGATCGACTTGCCGGTCACGTCGCCGTCCAGGTTGAACAGACGGCGGAAGGAGGCATTGACCATGAGAATGCGGTTCCTCGCGTCGACGATCAACACCCCCTCCACCATGCTGTCAAAAAGCGCGGACTGCCGGTGATCGGCCTCACCCCGCTGATCGTGCAGGGCCGCCTCGATGGTCTCCTTCTCACGGCGCAGTCTCCCGACGAGCTGTCCAAGCCGCCGGTGGCGGCGCATCCAGACGACCTGGACAACGACCGCCACCACGGCGAACAAAATGGTCAGATAGACCCACATGAAGCTCGAACGCCGGAGTTGTATGCGGCTGCGAACCCGCTTGGCAACCGTTGAACATCGGGCGGTCCTAATAATGGCTTGTCAATCCCGCGTTGTCTGGCACGTTGACAGGCATAAATTGCATATGACCAAGCCCAAAATCGTTGCCTACCTGAAACCCAGCTGCGGATGGAGCCAGGGCGTGCGCGCCATCATGCGGAAGTACAACCTCGAGTTCGAAGATCGCGACATCATCAACGACCCGCTGCAGCGGCAGGAGATGGTCGAAAGAAGCGGCCAGATGCTCAGCCCCTGCGTGGAAATTGACGGCCGCATGCTCGCTGACGTCAGCGGTGATGAGGTCGAGGCGTACCTGCTGGCCAACCAGCTGGTTTCGCCGAATCCCCAGAGGCCCGACGCACCCACCAACCAGCCCTGCGCGCATGAACTCCCGGGAGCGGCGACCATGCAGTTTCACCGCTGACCGGCGTCAGGCGACGGACCTCGGGGAACCAGCCCCGCCTTCGAGCCCCCTCCCCACCGGAGGGGTTTTCTTTCTCGCCTGCCCGGGGCCGGCCCACCTATTCTCCGCCGAGCCAGCGCAATCGCCGTCCGACTGCCCATGCCCGCGGAAATACTAGACGTACTGATTGTCGAAGACGATTCGGCAACCTGTCGTTTGGTGGAACATGCGGTCAAGTCACGCGGACACCGCGCCGTCCCGTGCAGCACCGCCGAGCAGGCACTCGAGCAGTTTGAGCGCGGCCGCTTCCCGTTGATCATCCTCGATCTCCTCCTGCCCGGAATGGACGGGCTGGAACTCTGCCGGCACATCCGCCGGCAGACGTGGGGCGACTCCTGCTACATCCTGATCGCCACCGCCCGGGACCAGGTCGACGACCTCCAGGCGGTGCTCGATGCCGGGGCGAACGACTACCTCTACAAACCCTTTTCCGTTCCCCTGCTCCAGGTCCGCCTCTCGATCGCCGAACAACAGCTCCGGGACATCGACCGTCGCCGCAAGGCGGAGGAACTGCATCAGACCGTGCTGCGGACGGCGCTGGACGGATTCTACATCGAGGACTCCGCCGGCTCGATTGTGGAGGCGAACGACACGTACTGCGCCATGACGGGGTTCAACAGGAGCGAGCTCCTGGGCAAATCGCTGGCCGAGCTGGAACCCGAGCGGGACCGGATGGTCATCGGCACCAACCCGGCGGGTGACCGCTACGAAACCCGCCATCGTCGCAAGGACGGCAGCTGGCTTGACGTCGAAATCTGCTCCCGGACCCTGGGCGATGAGAATCGCATGCGCTTCTGCTTTGCACGCGACCTGTCCGACCGGAAGAAGTTCGAGCATTCCTTGGAATACCGCGCCCGGGTGCAGGAGCTGGCGTCGCGCATCGCGGCGGATTTCATCGATGCACCGAGCGACGAGATCGACACCCAGATCGACCGGGCATTGAAGCAGCTGGGTGAATTCACCGGTACCGACCGGTGCACGCTTCTGCTGTTTGCGGACGACGGAAAAACAATGCGCATCGCCCACGAGCATTGCGCTCCGGGTATCCCTTCTCAGAAGGACCGGCACCAGAACATCCTGCTCGCCAACTACCCGTGGCTGCAGACGCTCGTGGACGAACCGGAATCAGTCCGCATCGACGATGTCAACCAGCTTCCCGAGCATTTCCCGGCCGAGCGAAAGACTTTGCAGAACACCGGAGCCAGGTCGCTGATCGCGATGCCGCTCTCGTTTGGCAGGACATTCATGGGCTACCTGTCCCTGGTTTCCACCACCAAGACCGCCGCCATTCCGAAGGAGCACGAGGACCTGCTGGCGCTCGTCAGCGCCATCTTCGTCCATTCGCTGCAGCGCAAGCAGGCGGCGGCGGACATCGAAAAGCTGGCCGCCTTTCCCAAGTACAATCCGAACCTGGTGCTCGAGTTCACCCCCGACGGAAAGCTCTCCTACTTCAACGCCGCCGCACGGCAGCTCGCACAGTCGCTCGGCCGCGTGACCGTCCGTGACATCCTGCCGCCCAACACGGCGGGGATCGTCCGCCACTGCATCTCCTCCGGTGAACCGAACGTCCGGATTGACACCCAGCACGCTCACCGGACGATCTCGTGGTCCTTCTATCCCATTCCCGCGATCCGGGCCGTTCACTGCTACGCAGTCGAGATCACCGACCGGTTGAACATCGAGGACCAGCTGCGCCAGTCCCAGAAAATGGAGTCCATCGGACAGCTGGCCGCCGGCGTGGCGCACGACTTCAACAACATCCTGACGGTGATCGAGGGTCATGCCGGCCTGCTGCTTTCCGATCTGAAGCTCCCCACCGACTCGGTCGAATCACTCAGCCAGATTGCCGCGGCAGCGGGCCGGGCCGCAAATCTCACCCGCCAGCTGCTCACCTTCTCCCGGCGGCAGGTGATGCAACCCAAGCTGATCGACCTGAACGAGGTCATACAAAACGTCACGAAGATGCTGGGGCGCCTGCTGGGAGAGGACATCTCGATGCAGATCAACTACGCCACCCGGCTGCCCAAAGTTCACGCCGACACGGGCATGATGGAACAGGTGCTGGTGAATCTCGCGGTCAATGCCCGGGACGCCATGCCCAAGGGTGGCCGGCTGATTGTCACCACTTCGGCCGTCGATGTGGATTCGACGCAGGCGATGCGCAACCCGGAGGCCCGCCCGGGAAGCTTCGTGCGGCTCAGCGTCTCGGATACGGGAACAGGCATCGACCCGGCCCACATCGGCCGCATCTTCGAGCCCTTCTTCACCACCAAGGCGGTCGGCAAGGGCACCGGCCTGGGTCTGGCCACGGTCTATGGCATCATCAAGCAGCACGGCGGGTGGATCCAGGTCTACAGCGAGCTGGGTCACGGTGCCACGTTTCACGCCTACCTGCCCGCCGAGGCCGATCAGGCCGACACCGGCGAGCCCAAGCTCATGCCCAGCCAGGTGCGCGGCGGTGATGAGCGCATCCTGGTCGTGGAGGATGAACCCGCGCTGCGGTCGCTGGCCGGGCAGATTCTCCGCAGGTTCGGATACCGGGTCGAAACCGCGGACAATGGGGTTCACGCACTGGACATCTGGCAGGCGTCGGCCGGCGATTTCGATCTTCTGTTGACCGACATGGTCATGCCAGAGGGGATGACGGGCCGCGAACTGGCGGAACAACTGAAGCAGAAGAAACCCGAGCTGAAGGTGATCTACAGCAGTGGATACAGCCAGGAGATCGCCGGCCAGGACCTGACATTGGAAGAGGGCTTCAACTTCCTCCAAAAGCCCTATCATCCGACCAAGCTCGCGCAGACGGTGCGCGACTGTCTGGACCGGTAGTCGGGGCGCTACTCGTAGCGAAGGGCGTCAATCGGGTCGAGATTCGCGGCCTTCAACGCGGGAAAGAAGCCGAACACCACGCCGATCAGCGCGCTTACGCTGAACGCAAGAATCACGGAGCCCTGCGAAATCAGCGTCGGGAAACCCGCAAACTTGGTCAGCAGGGGGGCAAGCCAGCAGCCGGTCGCGATTCCCAGCAGCCCGCCCAGCACGCTGAGCAGCACCGCCTCGGTCAGAAACTGGCGCATGACATCCCGGCCGCGCGCGCCCACGGCGAGCCGGATGCCAATTTCGCGCGTCCGCTCGGTGACGCTCACCAGCATGATGTTCATGATGCCGATGCCGCCCACCACCAGCGAGATCCCGGCGAAGGCACTGATGATCACCGTCATGATCTCGTTCGTGGAATTGGCGAACTCGCCGAACTCCTGCTGCGTGCGCATGGCGAAGTCGCTCTCGGCGCCTTCGGGGATGCGGTGCCGCTGGCGCAGCAGTTCGGTGAGATTGGTCTGCACGTCGGCCAGCATCGCGGCACTCTGGGCCTGGATGTTGAAGGAGCGGAACATGGTGTCCCCCGAGAGCCGCTTCATCGCGCTGGTGTAGGGGAGCAGGATGACGTCATCCTGATCGGAACCGAAGGAGTTGGCGCCCTTGGGGGAAAGGAGCCCGACGATGGTGAACGGCGCGTTCTTGATGCGCACGATCTGTCCGACGGGATCGTTGCCCTCGCCAAACAGGAGATCCGAGGTCGTCTTGCCGATCAGGCAGACCTTGGCCGCGTTGCGCACGTCCGCCTCGGTAAAATTGTCACCGGAAGTGAACTTCCAGGAACGGATCTCGGCATAGTCGGCGCTCACCCCGTAGTAGCCGACGTTGGCGTTCTGATTGCCGGCCACCACCTGCGCGCTGCCGCGAACTTCGGGGCTGACACCGCTGACTCCCGCCACCTCGCGGCGAACCGCCTCGTAGTCTCCCAGCGTCAGGTTGGGGGTGGAGCCGAATCCGCCCCGGGTGCCGCCCCGGCCGCTGCTGCCGGAGAAGACGATGATCAGGTTCTGCCCCATGCTGGCGATCTGCTTGTCCACTTCCGCCTTGGCGCCGGTGCCCATGCTGACGCCGACGATGACGGCGGAGATTCCCACGATGATGCCCAGCATGGTCAGCATCGACCGCATGATGTTTCGGCGAATGGCGCGCAGAGCAATCTTGAAGACGGAGAACATGGCTCAGTGAAGTTGAATGGCCCGCTGCTCGGCCTCGAGTTTGGCGATCTCCTCGGGCGCCTGCAGCCGCCTGGTCACGGGCTCATCGCTGCGGATCAGCCCGTCGCGCATCACGATCTTCCGCCTGGCATAGCTGGCGATGTCGAGCTCGTGAGTCACCATCACGATGGTGATGCCCTGCTCGTTGAGCGACTGGAACACACCCATGACCTCGATGCTGGTGCGGGTGTCCAGATTGCCGGTGGGCTCGTCCGCGAGCAGCACCTTGGGCTGGTTGACCAGCGCCCGGGCGATGGCCACCCGCTGCTGCTGGCCGCCCGACAGCTGGTTGGGGTGATGATCCGCGCGCTCGGCCAGTCCCACCAGCCCGAGGGCATCCATCGCCCGCTTGTATTGCTCCCGGGTCGGAATTGATGGACGTGAGTAGAGCATGGGGAGCTCGACGTTTTCCAACGCCGTGGTCCGGGACAGCAGGTTGAAGCCCTGGAAGACAAAGCCCAGCTTTTGATTTCGCAGATCCGCGAGCTGATCGCGGTTGAGCCTCCCGACATCGACGCCATCCAGCAGATAGCGCCCATCCGTCGGCCGATCGAGGCAGCCGATGGTGTTCATCATGGTGGACTTGCCCGATCCGCTGGAGCCCATGATTGCCACGAACTCGCCGGGACGAATCTCGAGCGAAACTCCACGCACCGCCTTCACCTCCATCGCGCCGTTGCGATAGGTCTTGTGAAAGTTCTCCAGTTTGATGACCGGTTCCATGATCTCTTGGCGGCAGGTCGACTCAGCGGCGGGGACGGCTGAACGGATTGAGTGGATTCGACGCCGCCGGGGCTGCAGCCACCGTGACGGTCCCGACCACCACCACATCACCTTCCTTGAGGCCTTCCATCACCTCGCTTGAAGCCCCGTCGGTGATGCCCACCTTCACGGTCACGGGTTTGAGCACCGTCTGCTCGCCACCCGCGGAAAGCGCTTCCTTCTCGGCAACGTAAACGGTGGCAGTCTTGGGGCCCTCCGAGGATTCCGCCCGTCGCCGGCTGCCGCCCCCACCCATGCCGGAGCCACCCTCTCCGCCTCCGAAACCACCTCCGCCGCCCTGCCCCCCGCCCTGGGCAAACCGGGCGCGCATCTGCGCCATGATCTGCTCGTACTTCTGCTTCTGTTCGGGTGTCAACGTCCTGGCGTAGGCGGCTCTTTCCTCCTCGGATGGACGCCGAAAGCCGCCCTCCGCCATCCATGGCATCTCGGGCAGTCCGGCAAAGGGTCCGCTCTCGATCAAGGCAACGGCCGGCTTGGAATCCGGCGCTGCCGCAGCGGCGGCGTCCTTCTTCACGATCGCACCTTCGGGCGGACGGAAGCGGAGGGCCGCGTTGGGCACCAGCACCACGCCACGGCGCTCGGACGTGATGATCTTGGCGTTGGCCGTCATCCCGGGCCGGAGCTTCAGATCCCGGTTGTCCGCCGACACCACCGTCGTATAGGAGACAACATTTTGATTGGTGGTGGGCGCGTAACGAACCTGCTCAACCTTCCCGTGAAACGCCTTGCCGGGGAAGGCGTCCACATCGAACTGCACGCTCTGTCCCTCCGCGACACCGCCGACGTCGGCCTCGGACACAGCAGCCTCGATCCGCATCTTCGCCAGGTCGTTGGCCATGATGAACAACGTCGGCGCGTTCATGCTCGCGGCCACGGTCTGTCCGGCCTCGACCTTCCGCGAAATGACGATGCCGTCCATCGGCGCATAGATCGTGGTGCGGCTCAGGTCGACCCGGGCGCGGTCCACATTGGCCTGCCGGGTCTTCACGTTGGCCTCGGCCTGCTGCAGGTTGACGCGCGCCTGATCGAATTCGGATTTCGAGATGAGGCTGTTGTTCAGGAGTTCGCTCGCGCGATCAAAGTTGAGCTTGGCCAGTTCCCGCGCCGCTTCCGAGTTCGCCAGTTCCGCCTCCGCCTGGCCGAGCGCGCGCTCGTAGGTCGCCGGATCGATCTGCGCGATCACCTCGCCCTCCTTCACCACCGAATTGAAGTCCGCCTTGATCTCGGTGATCACGCCCGAGATTTGGCTGCCCACCTCGACGAGGCGCACCGGAGTCAATGAACCGTTGGCGGTCACCGACTGGACAAGATCGCCGCGGGTCACCGCCTCCGTCCGGAAGGAAACAGGCGCGGCTGCCGGCCGCAGCAGATAGCGGTGGCCGGCGAATCCTCCGCCACCCAGCAGGGCGAGCACGATGAGCCAGCGGGTCCACGAGAAGGCGGAAGAATTGCGCATGATCGGTTTGTCAGGTTCGGTTGGCGGGGTTCGGTATGGAAACCGTTCCACGACGCGGGACCAGACGCGAATCCAAATTGAAGGTTACAGGCGCCCCAGAATCGCCGCCCAGGCGGCCCGGAGGGCGCGGTTTGCCGCAACGAATCCAGCTCAAGCAGCGCCGCTGCACGGACTTGGGCACTTGCCATCAGCCCATGTTTCGCGCGCGGAAGTCAGTGGGCGACGAATCACCGGGAACCATGTCGTGATCGTCCCAGCGTGTGCATGGTTGCCGCAGCCTTCCCCGCAAAAAGCCGCCGGGAAAGGTCCCCGACTCGGCATTCTCACCAGATTGTCACTCGAACTCCTTGAGCGTTTCCTCGGTCCAGAGATCGATACGGTCGGGCTCGATGGCACGTATCCGCTTGACGGTCTCGGTGGTGATCGGGTCGGCGGCGTTGTCCCACTCACGGCGGATGTAGGTAAGAATGCCCGCGATCTGTTCGTCCTCGAAGATGCCGAGCCCAGGCATGACCAGATCCCACTTCTGGCCATTGACGGTGATCGGTCCCATCAGACCGTGGAGCGCCACGCGGACCAGTCGTTCTTCGCTGCCGGTAACCCACTCGGAACCAACCAGCGGCGGCGCCAGTCCTTCCTGGCCCTTGCCATGAGGTTGATGGCAGGCGCCGCAGCTGATCGCATAAAGCTCCTTTCCGGTGTTGAACAGCGCCTGCTCCGTTTCGGTCAAGGGTCGGACTTCGCCCCCCTCCGCCGACTTGCCCGGCCAAGAAAACAACGGCTCCAACGCCGCGACCTGCTCGCGAATCCCGGAATCATCCAGCCGCTTGAGCGTGGCGAATCCTGCCGGTTCGGTCTCGAACTTGATGGCACGGACCTTTGGCGCCGGCTTGCCCTTCTGCTGTTTTGGCATGGTCGCCACCATGCCGCCCAAGAGTGTTGACGCAGAGGATTTGCCGGCTTGGGCCAATTCACCGGCGAGCGCCAGCAGACGCGCGATCCTGGCGCTGTCTCCCTGGCGTATCACTGCGCCGGCAAGGGCCTCGATCCAGCGGGCGGACTGCAATCCCGGGATCGGCGACGCGACCGAGAGTTCGATCACCTCCAATTCCCGACCACCGATGCCGGAAAGAGCGGCCTCCCGAAGGTATCGGTTCTCCGGATCCGAACCGGCGAGTTCCACCAGCGCCTTCAAAGCCGGCGCCGACGCGTAGTTGCCCAACGACAATGCCAACTGCCACCGCACTTCGGGTGAAGCGCGGGAGACAAGCTTCAGCACGTTCGGCTCGATCTGCGACGCGACAGCCGGGCGCGCGTCCGCGATCCGCAGGGCCGCATTGACCACCTTGTCGCTGGAATCGGACAACGCAGCACGGATCACTCCCACGTCGGCCTTCTCCATGCCGTCCAGTGTCCAGAGTGCATGCACACGGGTCACGGCGACGGGCGCGGTTCGAGCAAGGTGCTGCAATGTTGGGACTACCGAGGGATCGCGCCGTTCGACGAGCAAGCGCTGGGCGGTGTCACGCTCCCAGCCATTGGACGAGCCGAGGCTGGCGACAAGCTCGGTCGAGCTCGCAGCGCCCAGCTTCGGAGCCCGCTTCAACGGTTTGCCTTCATGGACGATGCGGTAGATGCGCCCGTGATTGATCGGCTTCTCCAGGTCCCGGCTCTCGACCTGACTACGCAGATAGGACGTCAGATAGATCCGGTGCTGGATGAGCCCGCGGTACATGTCCACGAGGTAGAGGGCGCCGTCCGGACCGTTGAAGGCATTCACCGGCCGGAAGCGTTCGTCGGTTGAGGCGAGAAACTCCGAGTCCGGATAGGCGAATCGTCCCGAAACGATTCCGTTCTTTTCAGTGAGGATGTTCCGTTTGATCAAATTGCCGGACGGCTCGCAGACAAAGGCGTTGCCCAGGAACTCCGGCGGAAAGTTGTCGCCCCGGTAGATCACCGGACCGCAGGCGGCGGTGAACTTCGCCAGCCTGCCATCGCGCAGCATCTGGGATTGGTATCCGCGGTTGATTCCCGGAGTGACACGAATGGGGTAGGTGGTCTGGTCACCGACCGGGTCGACGTTTACCCCGGCCCGCGCATCGAAGTTGGGATTGCGCAGCAGGTACTCGGCGGGAATGAGATCGAGACGGAGCTGATCGCTGTTCGTGTCGTAGGTCTGGCGCCCGAAATCGTCCTGTGAAAGCCCCCACTGCCCGCGGAAGACAGTCGGCTCCTGAATCCATTGGCCGTCCACCCTGCGGAGGCGTTTCGTGTAGTTGGCGCTGTAGATCCAGTTGTCGAGCCCCCACATCAGGCCGTTGGCGTTGTGTTCGGGATTGTTGATGTCTCCCTGCACGTAGTCGGTGACGATGGCGGTCTTCTCGTCGCACTTGAGATCGCCATCGGTGTCCCGGCAGAGCCAGAGGTTGGGCATCTCGGCGACGATCACGCCATCGCCGGTGAGGCAGATCGCCCGAGGCATGACGAGGCCGTCCAAGAAGACAGTCCGCTTGTCCATGCGCCCGTCCCCGTCGGTGTCGTCCAGCACCGCGATGGTCCCCACCGGTTCCTTCTCTCCCCGGCCGTCGGCGTCGGGCATGTAGCCGGACATTTCAACCACCCAGATGCGGCCGTCCGGATCGAACTCCATCGCCACCGGTGTGTTGACCAGCGGTTCGGTGGCCACGATCTCTACACGGAACCCGGGCTTGATCTCAAAGGTCCTTAGCGCCTCCTCCGGCGTCAGCACGGGTGAAGGGGGGATCAAATGCTCGGGCACAAGAAGCTTCTGCACTTCTCCAGCCTTGTCGCCGTTCTGGGCCTGGGCGACGAACGCGGCCAACAACAGCATCGGGATGACGATCGATTTCATGACATTCGGGCGGAGGCGGGCGCCTGCGCGGTGATCAGTGGACGGAAAGAGTAGGCCAGAGATTCGGCCGGAAGCAAACGGAGAGATCAGTTTAAGCCTGCTTGATCACGTCACCAGCGCCGCTAATCCACCGGACGGTGCAACTGGATGAACGGTGGAATCGGACAGTCCAGCGCGTCGGCGACCGCGCGCAGCAGCTCCGCCTCGCGAACCTGCAGCTCACCGTCGCTGGCGACGGCAAGCGCCGCCGCCTGCAGGAACTGCCGCTTGATGATCGGCGACGCCTGGGCGAGCCGGGCCAGTCCCTGATCTGCCTGCTTCAAGCCGGCCTGTTCCGGGCCCAGCATCGGGCGTTCGTAGGGCTCCTTGCCCAGCACCCGGATCGCCTCGGCATAGGCCAGCTCGGCACCGGCTGCATTGGTGTGACCGATGCGCGCCAGCAGAGACAGCACCCGGCAGCCATCATCCAGCAGGGGCGCCAGTGCATAATAGGCGGTGATCGTCCGGTGCCCGGGATCGAACGTGGGCGCAAGATGACGCCCGAGGCACTTCTCCAGCGCATACTCAAACAGGTCAATCCGACGGTCCGCCTCGATCAGCTTCCGGGCCAGCGCCCGAAAGCGAAGGTACTCGTCCGCGGTCAGTTCTCGGAGCGCGTTGATACAGAGTTCCACCAAGGGCAGACGCGCCAGATCGCCTGCCTTGCGTGTGACCTGACGCAGTTCACGGGTAAGGTCGGCGGCATCGCTGCCTGCGTCGTGGGCAATTGCGTTGAGCTGACGTTCACGCGTGTCCCTGTCGTCGTCGAGCAGCATCGAGTAAACCACCGCCGGTGCCTGCCCCGGATCATGGCACGCGGCGGACAGCGTTTCCGGCAGCGATTCGCGCCAGGCCGTGGCGATCTCCAGGTGCCCTTGGGCCGGATTGCCCGCGTCTTGAATGGCGGTGCGTGCGGAAACGGAGCGGGCCGGTGCACGGCCACCCTGACGCGGGAGCGGAGGTGGTGGAGCACCTTCGGCAAGACCGGCCACCAGCGGAGATTCGGCGGACATCGCCGACATCTTCACCTGCGGAAACTTTCCGTCGAAGTTTGGTTCGATGGCGCGTATCCGTTTCTCCAGGGGCGGATGCGTGGCAAACGCATAGGCGAAGGAGGAGGAAAGGGCGTTTCCGAAGAACAGGTGACTGGCCTCGGAGGCGTGAGGGGTGGCAAGTTTGGAGCCCGACAGGAAGCCGCCAATCTTCTTCAGCGCCCCGCCGATGCCCGCCGGATTGCGGGTGAACTGCACGGCCGCCGCATCGGCCAGGAACTCGCGCTGCCGCGACACTGCTGCCTGAATCAGGCGCCCGAACAGCACGCCGATGGAGCCGATCGCAATCAGCGCCAGACCGATCAGCGGCAGTGGATTGCCCCCGCTGTTGCCGCTCTTGGCTCCGAGCCGGTAGGACCGGTGATGGCCCGAATAGAGGAGCACCCGGCCCATGACAGCCAGACAGAGGATGCCGAAGATGACGCCCATCAACCGGAGATTCAGGCGCATGTCGCCGTTCAGGATGTGGCTGAATTCGTGCGCGACGACGCCCTGCAGCTCGTCGCGATTCAGCAGCTTCATGCATCCGCGCGTCACGCCGATCACCGCGTCATTCGGCTCGAAACCGGCGGCAAAGGCGTTGATGCCCTCCTCCTCCGCCAGCAGATAGACCGGCGGCACGCCCATGCCGGAGGCCAGGGCCATCTCCTCCACGATGTTCAGCAGCTTGCGTTCATCGGGATCGCGCGTGTTCGGCGAAATCCGTTTTCCGCCCAGCATTTCCGCCACTGCCGCCCCGCCCCGCCGCAGCTCGGCGGTCTTGTAGAGGCTGCCCAGCAGCACCACCAGGCAGGTGCCGCCCGCGACGCCGAGAAACAGCCGCAGGTCCCACAGCGCGGGCAGGGTCACGCCTCCCTCCGCGAATCGTCCGCGCAGGAAGATGCCGGCAAAGACGAGGTAGAGGCCGGCAATGATGCAGAGCACGGCGGCAATGAAATAAAGCACCAGCCAGCGGGTGCTCTGCCGGGCGCGATCCTGTCGTTCAAAGAAGTCCATGAAAAGTAGGGGCGACATTCCTGTCGCCGCAGCAAACCACACCGCTAGCAAGCGGACGACCGTCTCCACAAGGAGACGATCGCCCACCAAAAAAACACTGAACTTACGGTCGTCAGACCCACTGCCAGCAGTAGCCCGTCAACCAAGCTTGAATCCAACCAGGTTGGAAGCGTCATCAAATCGTAAATCAAGATTCCAAGCAGGGCGGAACTGGTCATACCTGCCGCACCCAGAACCAGCATACCAAACCTGCGGCGTACCGTTTTCGGAACCCAGCACGCGAAATAGACGATGCAGCCACCGACCAATCCACAGGCGACGGCAAAAACCAAGTGATGGGGTCTCGAAGCAAAGTACTCCACTCCATTGTTCACATAAAGAAACTCATAAACGGTCCAAACGAGCCCAAGTCCGATCAGGCAAAGAACCAGGATGCCCGCCGCAACGCGGCACCATCCTCTCACTCTTGGTCTGCGATGAATATTCGCCACAAGATTTTGGCTTGCCTTGAAAAGCAGGGGCGACATTGCTGTCGCCCCGCGATGCTTGATTCCTCAGCCTGCGGCCGTGCTGACGGCAAGCCTCA
>DNDP01000470.1:0-128 GCA_003484235.1 Verrucomicrobiales bacterium | reverse complement strand
GGGAAGGACTCGCGCTTGGTGTTGTAGACCATCACCGCGTCGTTGAAAGCCTGCCGGGCGAACGAGACCTTGTTCTCCGTTGACGTGAGCTCTTCCTGGAGCTGTGACATGTTCTGGTTCGCCTTGAG
>DNDP01000164.1:2222-2543 GCA_003484235.1 Verrucomicrobiales bacterium | reverse complement strand
CCCGGTGTTCTGGAAGCTGTGAATCCGGGCTGACCACTCTCAGCGAACTGTTGACTCATGCGGTCTGGGCGGGCTTTCCTCGCCACCGCACATCACCTCGAATGACCGCCTTCACCGCCATCGCCGCCATGTCCGAGAACCGGGTCATCGGGCACGGCAACCGCATTCCCTGGCATCTGCCCGAGGATTTTCGCTTCTTCAAATCCACCACGATGGGCCACGTGCTGGTCATGGGCCGGAAAACTTTCGAATCCATCGGCCGGCCGCTGCCGGGACGCGAAACCATTGTCCTGAGCCGGACAGGCTTTTCCCATCCCGGGG
>DNDP01000164.1:0-1937 GCA_003484235.1 Verrucomicrobiales bacterium | reverse complement strand
GTCCACTACCGGCGGCGGGGCGGCGGCCAGTGACCGTCCGGCTGCGGTTCACCCCATTGGCTTCAGCGATGGCTGCCGGGCCGGCTCAATGCCGGCTTCCACCGCGTTCCGGGCGGCGTATGATGCGGGCATGCCCACCCGCAAACGCGCAGCCCACTCCGCGTCCGTCCGCTGCCTTGGCACCGGCGACGGCTGGCCCTGCGCCGACCGGAATCATTCGAGCTTTCTCTACGAACTGGATGATACCTGCTTCCTGCTGGACTGCGGGGAATCCGTCACCCGCTCGCTCACCGCGCTCAAGTTCGACTGGAACCGGCTGGACGGCATCGTGATCTCGCACTCGCACGCGGATCATCTGGGCGGCATCTTCATGCTCCTGCAGGGGATGTGGCTCGAAGGGCGTTCGCGGGATCTGACGATTCATCTGCCGGGCCATTTGACCGCTCCACTGAGTCGGATGCTGGAGCACGCCTACCTGTTTGAGGGACTGCTCCCCTTCAAACTGCGCTTCAAGGCGCTCCGCGCCGGCAAAGCGGTGAGAATCGGCGCCTCGCGGCTGACGCCGTTTGCGACTTCCCATCTCGACGGCCTTGCCCGGGCGTTCGGCCGGCGGCATCGGCGGGTCGCGTTCGAGTCCTTCGGTTTCGTGGTCGCGGGTGCCGGGCGGCGGATCGTGCACAGCGCGGACCTGGGCACGCCGGAGGATCTGCTGCCCGCGCTGCGAAAGCCGGCGGACCTGTTGATCTGCGAACTGGCCCATTTCACGCCGCAGGACCTGTTCTCGAGCCTCCGCGGACATCCGATCCNNGGCGCTGGTTCATGTCTCCCGGAGCCTTCGTCGTCGCCCAGCCGCTTTGAAACGGATGGCCATGCGTTTGTTGCCGGGAACAAGGTGCGTCTTTGCCGGGGACGGCGAAGTGCTGAAAATCTGAGGGGTGAAGGCTGCCGCAACCGGGACCTGCCTCAGCGGAGGTCGGACGATTCGAGGTACTTCAACAGCGCCGGCCGGATCTGCTGGAGGTTCTTGTACACCGCCATGTCGTCCGGCATGGTGGCCAGCGAACGATGCAGTCCAGCCCTCAACGACCTGTCCTGGCGAACGGCCGCCAGCGGAACATTCTCCAACCTGATGCCGAACAGCACCCCATCGCAGTCATCCAGGCGATGCAGGACCTGATGCTCGACCCGCAGCCAGGTCGCTGCCGGCGAAGTGCCGGCGGACATGCGGTTAATCGCGCGGCCCGGATGCTGATTTCGCTCCGGTGAGGAACTGATCCCCCAGTTGGACCGCAGCCACGCGGCGCCCGGCTTGAGGCGGCTGAGAAACTGGTGGATGCGCTCGCCGATGGCGGGGTTGAGCCCCGGCACGATCCCGTGAATCTCCTCCATCGGCTGGCCGATCTTTTCCGCCAGCGCCCAGCCGGAGGGGAAGCACACGCATCCGGCGCGCAGGTGAAACCGTCCTCCCTGCCCCGGCGTGAGCAGCAGGAAATCGGGCTCCAGCATTCCACCAAGCCGGGCAATCTCATCCACGAGCCCGTCGGTAGAATCGCTCGCCGCACCTTCGGCCAACCCGTCCAACAGCCGGCGGAACTGTGCGATTTCCCGTTCAGCCCCGGACGTCGCGGCGACATATCGCTCGGGTGATTCATTCAGCCAACGGCGGCGCTCGGCCAGTACGGCCGCCTGATCCGGCGAAGGTTCGAAGAACTGCCGCACATCACCCGGCCGCAGCTTCATGGAGAAGCCGAAGTCCGCCGCCGGAAACAGCTCGTGCAGATGCGCGTGGCTCATGGTGCCGGGACATTATCGGTCAGCCAAAAAGCCAGCAAGGAGAGGCAAGTTTGGACGGAGGAAATTCCAGCGGTGGGGAGAGTTTGGTGGTAGGTGCTGGATTCGAACCAGCGAAGGCATAAGCCAGCAGATTTACAGTCTGC
>DNDP01000241.1 GCA_003484235.1 Verrucomicrobiales bacterium | reverse complement strand
AATGCCGACGGTTCTAGGAAGCGGACGTGGCAAAGTCAAACCCGGCGAGGACCCGGTCAGTTCGACAGAACCACCGTATACAGGGCGAAGTTTGCATCCTCGAACCATTCACGCCATGATGGGCCCCGCGCGCGGGGCACAGCCTGCGAGGCCCAGCCGTCTTCGGTCGCATGTTCACCCATTCCAATTCAGATGACATCCCACACCTCCACTCACGCCTGGCGATTCTTTCGCGCCGGCGGCTTTGACCAGGTACNNGGCGATGACCGACAGGCTGGAGCCGAGGAAGGAAAGGGTGATGAAACGGAGCAAGGAATTCATGGCGGGGGTGAGGGAGTTTCTAGAAACCAGCCGGCGCAAAGTCAAACCTGGTGAAGGTCCGGCGCCGGCACATCCTTCCCGCAGTCCAGGCGAGCGTTTGCATCAATGGCCGATTCGCGCCATGATGATCGCGATGCGGGGCAAGACCCGTGTTGGCGTGTCCGGTTCCGGCCGCCCGATCACCCAATCAGCATCAGATGACATCCCAGACCAACACCCACGCCTGGCGGTTTTTTCGTGCCGGCGGCTTTGACCAGGTACAGATCCAGTCCGGGGCCGACCTTCTCAATTTGGCCGCGCTCGACCAGAAGCTCTGGGCCGCGCTGGCCTGTCCGACGCGCGGCATCGAGTTCGATCCCCAGACCCTTGACCTGATCGACACCGACCACGACGGCCGCATACGTGTCCCGGAGATTCTGGCCGCGACCAAATGGGCCTGCGGCGTCCTCCGCAGTCCGGATGACCTGGTCACTGGCGGCGACTCGCTGAACTTGTCGGCCATCAACGACGCCACTGAAGAGGGCCGCAACCTGCTCGCCTCGGCGCGGCAAATCCTCCTGAACCTGGGCAAGGGCGACGCCACCGCGATCTCGGTCGCGGAGGCGACCGATACCGTAAAGATCTTCGCCCAGACGCGGTTCAACGGGGACGGGGTGATCCCCGCCGACGCCGCCGACACCGAGGATGTGCGGGCGATGATCCAGGACATCATCACCTGTCTGGGCGCCGAAACAGATCGAAGCGGCAAGCCCGGCATCTCCCAGGCGAAAGCCGACGCCTTCTTCAAGGACGCCGAGGACTTTGCGGGCTGGAACGCCAAGTCCGCCGCGGAAGCGGCCACGTTGATGCCGCTCGGCGACCGGACCGCCGCCGCGCACGCGGCATTCAGCGCAGTCCGGAAGAAGGTGGAGGATTTTTTCACCCGCTGCCGGCTGGTCGCCTTCGACGAGCGCGCGGCCGCCGCCTTGAACCGTCAGGAAAGCGAGTATCTTGAACTGGCCGCCCGGGATCTCAGCATCAGCGCGGAGGAGGTCGCGGGATTCCCGATTGCACGGATCGCCGCCGGCCAGGCCCTGTCGTTGAAGGACGGCATCAATCCGGCGTGGGAAGCTGCCGTGCGCAGGCTGCTCAACGACGCGGTGGTCCCCCTGTTGGGCGAGCGATCCACCCTGACCGCCGCCGACTGGCAGACGCTTTCCGCGAAGCTGGCGCCGTACGATGCCTGGCTCGCCTCGAAGGCGGGCATATCGGTCGAGAAGCTCGGCCTGCCGCGGGTGAAGGAAATCCTCGCGGGCAACAGCCGCGGCGCGATCAGCGAACTCATCGCCAGGGACAAGGCGCTCGAGGCGGAGGCCAACGGCATCACGGCGGTGAACCGGCTCGTCCGCTTTCATCGTGACCTCGTGCGGCTGCTAAACAACTTCGTCAACTTCCGCGACTTCTACAGGCGCGAACGCCGGGCGGTCTTCCAGGCCGGCACCCTCTATCTCGACGGCCGGGCCTGCGACCTGTGCGTTCCCGTGAGCGATCCCGCCAGACACGCCAAGCTGGCCGGGCTTTCGAGCACCTGCCTCGCCTATTGCGACTGCTCGCGGCCGGGCGCGAAGATGACCATCGCGGCGGCTTTCACGGATGGCGATTCCGACAACCTCATGGTCGGGCGCAACGGTGTCTTCTACGATCGCCAGGGACGCGACTGGGACGCCACCATCACCAAGGTCATTGAAAACCCGATCAGTGTCCGGCAGGCGTTCTGGGCGCCGTACAAGAAACTGGTCCGGCTGATCGAGGAACAGGTGGCCAAACGGGCCGCCGCCGCCGATGCCGCCTCCGACAAAAAACTCGGAGCCGCCGCCAATGAAGCCACCACTCTGGACAAAAAGCAGGACGCCCAGGACGTCGGTCCAAGAAAAATCGACGTCGGAACCGTCGCGGCGCTGGGGGTTGCCTTCGGCGCGCTCTTGACCGCATTTGCCGCCATCGCCGGCTACGCCTCCGGGCTGCTCCGGCTGCCCTTCTGGCAGGTCTGCATTGCGGTGGCCGGCCTGCTCCTGCTGATCTCCGGACCATCGATGTTGATCGCCTGGCTGAAGCTCCGGCGCCGGAATCTCGGTCCCATCCTCGACGCCAACGGCTGGGCGATCAACGGCCGCGTAAGGCTGAGCGTCCCGTTCGGCGGATCGCTGACCACCGTGGCCAAACTGCCGCCGGGCGCCCGGGCCATCGCCAACGATCCCTTCGCCGAGCGGCCGTCGATTTGGCCACGGATCGTTCTCGTCCTTGTCCTGATCGGGTTTGCTCTGAGCCTGCTGAACCAATTCGGCCTGCTGCACCGGATCACCGGTATTGGCACGTCCCAGTCGGACCTTCAGGCGGGCATGCGCAAGATGTAGCT
>DNDP01000034.1 GCA_003484235.1 Verrucomicrobiales bacterium | reverse complement strand
GCCAAACGTTCCCTGCCCATGGGCGGGCAATGTGAGGGCGAGGACCAGCGCGAAACCAACGAGCAAAAGCGTACGAATGGAACGAAAGAAAAACATCGGGAACTGGAACTGGTCAACCAGTTATAGACCAACCACGACCTGAGACACGGCCAAACCCGGAAGCTTCTGAACAAGAACGGATTGGCAAAAACGCCCCACTGAACACCCGGGCCGGATGCAATCCTGACAGTTCGACAACAAACGACGTGAGAATTGGGAAAAACGGGGTGAAAGCATCATGCAAACAAATCTACGCGAACGGCCGGTTGCGATTACGGGCGAAATCACGTCAAAAGCAGCTCCGGCCTCATCGAGAAGCGAGCTGCTTCTGCAAACTGCGAAGCACTGTCAGCCGGCGTTGATGCGATTCCGACTGCGGACGAATCTCCGCTTCCCGCTCAAAAGCCGGCAACCCCTGCTGGAGCAACGCGCGGGCTTCGGCGGTCTTCCCCTGCCGGGCCAGCGCTTCAGCGAGCGTGCATCCGGTCATGCGAATCAGGTCGTGTTCGGGATCGAGGATCTGTTTCAGGATGTCGATCGCCTCGCGCAAGGCCGTTTCCGCCTCGGCGGGACGATCGAGCCGGACCAGAACATGGCCGAGGTGACGAAGGCTGAACTGAAAGTCCCGGTGCCCCGGCGGCAAGGTCGCCCGCTGAATGGCGATTGCACGCTCCAACTCCTCCAGCGCGGCGGAATACCTTTCCTGTGCGGAAAGGACCTGGGCTACTCGTGTGCGGGTGAAGGCTGCCGGCGACGAGTTGGTGCCGAACAGTTCCTCGCGCAGAGCCAAAGCTTCCCGGGCGTGAGCCTCGGCGGCCTCGTGCCGGCTGACGAGCAGTTCCCAATCAGCGAGGTTGCTGAGGGCGGTGGCAAGGTTGACGCGTCCGCCGGGAAGCTGCCGGTTGGCGTGGATGGATTCCTCCAGCAACCGGATGGCTTCGGGCAGCCGTTCGGGATCGCCCTCCATCGAATGGCTCAAATCCCCGAGCGAACTGGCGCGGATGTGAAGCGCGTTGGTGCCGAGCCGGTCGCACAACGCGATCGCCTCGCGGATGATCGGCTCCGCCTCCGCCAGGCGTCGGCGGACCAGCAGGGCGCTGCCGTATTCGGAAAGGGCGTTGGCGAGGGCGAGCGTGGGACGGGAGTGGGCGCGCCGCAGAATCCCGACTGCTCGTACGTGGTGCTGCTCGCCCCGGTCGAGTTCGCCAGCCCACGTGAAATGCGAGCCCAACAACGAATGGGCCTCGCCGGTCTCCGGCGCGTCAGGTCCCAATTCCTGGAGGTAGATTTCAAGCGCCCGTTCGAGCAGCGGGGTCGCCTGGTCGTAGAGCGAAAGCTGGTAGTAGGTGTTGCCCAAGGTGGACAGCACTTCGGCCTGCACGAGCGGCTGGCCGCCGAGCTCGGCAAAGGCCCGCTCACTGGCGCGTCCGAGCAGGTCGATCACCTTCACGTCGCGGCCGTCCTCGGTCGGGTCAGGGGCACCGATGACCTCGATCAGGAAGTTCTTCACCTGCTCGGCCTGCGCGCGTTGCAACCGCAGGCGGGCGTTGCTGTGCATGACAACGATGAAAACGGCCAGCAGCGAAAGCAGCGTGACGCCGGCAAGGGCGGCCATGCGGGGACGACGCCGGCACCAGCGAACACCACGTTCGAGCAGGGTGACGGCGCGGGCTTGAACCGGCTCGCCGCGCAGAAAGCGCTGCAGGTCCTCCGCTAGAGCGCGGGCCGTTGGATACCGTCGCGCGGGTTCCTTCGAAAGGCATCTGAGCGTGATGGTTTCCAGATCCCGCGGAACGGACGGATTCAGGATCCGGGGCGCGACCGGATCGCTCTCCTCCACCTGGCGCAGGATGGCCGTCGGCGTCTCGCCGACGAAGGGCGGGCGACCGACCAGCGCATGGTAGAGCACCGCGCCCAATGAGTAGACATCGCTCGCCGGACCGACATCCCGGGATGCCGCGGCCTGTTCGGGCGACATGTAACCGGGAGTGCCGATGACCTGGCCGGTCACCGTGAGGCTTGGCATGCCGTCACCGCTGAAACGCTTCGCGAGTCCGAAGTCGGTGATGAACGGTTCGCCACGGGAGCCCAGCAGCAAGTTTGAAGGTTTGAGATCGCGATGCATCACTCCCTGTTCGTGCGCATGTTGGACCGCCTCGCCGATGGTGGCGAGCAACTGGGCCGCCGAGCGGGGCGACATCGGCCCTTCGCCGAGCAGGTCTCCAAGATCGCGCCCGGCGATCAGATCCATTGAGAAGAACAGCTGACCGTCCTCGGTGCCGATCTCGTGGATCGCCACGATGTTGGGATGGCGGAGACGCGCGGCCGCGGCCGCCTCTTCCGCAAAGCGGGCGCGCTCCTCGTCACCGGCAAAGGCGGCGTGGAGGAGCACCTTGACCGCCACTTCCCGGTTCAGCCCCCGCTGGCGGGCACGGTAAACGACACCCATGCCGCCGCGGGCGATCGGCTCGACGAGCTCGTAGTCGCCCATGCGCAGCGGTGCGGGCTCCGGCGGTGCCGCATCCGCCTGACCGTTTTGTGGTGCAAACAATGCCCGGGTCAAA
>DNDP01000134.1 GCA_003484235.1 Verrucomicrobiales bacterium | reverse complement strand
TCGATCTGCGAGTAGTCGGCCGACAGCAGCACCCAGTCCTTCGCGCGCGACACGAACGCCGCGCGCACCTTGCGCCCCTCCTCGGTGCGGATCGGGATGTTCTGCAGGTTGGGATTGTTGGAGGCCAGCCGTCCGGTGGCGGTGGCCGCCTGGTGATAGGTGGTATGCACCCTGCCGGTCTTCGGCGAGATGGCCTGCGGCAGTGCATCGGCGTAGGTGGATTTCAGCTTCGAAACGGTCCGGTATTCGAGCAGGGCCCGGACGATCTCATGGTCGGCCGCCAGCGACTGCAGGGTCTGCTCGTCGGTCGAATACTGGCCGGTCCGGGTCTTCTTCGGTTTTTCCAGCAGTTTCAACTTGTCGAACAGCACCTCACCGAGCTGCTTCGGCGAGTTCAGGTTGAAACCGTCGCCGGCAAGCTGATGAACACGCGCTTCGAGCGTGGCCATCTGTTTTTCGAGCTGGGCGCTGAACTCCGACAGTGCTGCGGCGTCGATCCGCACGCCCTCGGCTTCCATGGCCACCAGCACGGGGAGCAGGGGCATTTCGAGGTCGTAGAAGACGCGCTCCTGACCGCGTTCGACCAGCAGCGGCACGAGCTTGCCATGCAGCTGCCAAGTCACGTCCGCGTCCTCCGCCGCATACTCGGCGAGCTGCTGGATGGGCACGTTCGCCATGTTCTCCTGCGCACCCTTTTTGTCTCCGATCAGCGCCTTGATGCTGACAGGCGTGTAGCCGAGGTACACTTCGGACAGGAAATCCATGCCATGCCGCTGTTCGGGCTCGACGAGGCTGTGGGCGAGCATGGTGTCGAACAGCGGTCCCGCCACGTCGATCCCATGCCAGTGGAGGACGCTCAGGTCGAACTTTAAGTTGTGCCCGATCTTGGTGACTTCCGGTGCGGCCAGCACGTCGCGAAACTCCGCCAGCACTTTGAGCACCTCCTCGCGCATGGCCACGCTCTCGTCCTTGCCGAACAGGTCGTCCTCGGCCACGCGGCGGTCGGTGAGCTGAACGTAAACCCCCTGGTGCGGTGCCCACGAAAATGCGATGCCGATCACCACCGCAGTTTTCGGATCCAGTCCAGTGGTCTCGGTGTCGAAGCAGAAGGCGGGCAGCTTTTTCAGCTGTGCCAGGAGCTTGCGACGTTCGGCGGCCGTACGCACCAGTTGGTACTCGTGGGGGACATCGGCAATGGTCTTCAGGTTCGGCGCTGGAACCGGTTGAGGTGAATCGCTGTCGGTCTCATCCGTGGAGGATTCGTCCGAGTCCGCATTCTCTGCCGCGAGCGGGTCACCACCCTCGGAGGCCGGTTTCTGGGCTGCGCCCGCCGCCGCTGAGGCCGTTTCGAATCCTCGGCCCGCCTTGAAGTCTTCGCCAAACATCCGTCGCCCGAGGGAATTGAACTCGAACTCGATGAACAGTTCCCTGAGCGCGGGCGCATCCGGCTCGCTGACAGCGAGGTCCTGCCATTTGAATGAAAGGGGCACCGCGCAGTTGATGGTGGCGAGCCGCTTGGAGAGCAGCGCCTGTTCCCGGTGCTCCTCCACCTTCTCCTTCTGCTTGCCCTTGAGCTGGTCGGTGTTGGCCAGCAGTTCCTCGATGCTGCCAAACTGCGCAATCAGCTTGGCGGCGGTCTTCTCGCCGATGCCGGGCACGCCGGGAATGTTGTCCGAGGCATCGCCCCAAAGCCCGAGGATGTCGATGACCTGTTCGGCGCGTTCGACACCCCACTTTGCGCGGACATCCGGGAGCTTGAGGATCTCGACATCGCTTCCCTGCTTCCCGGGTTTGAAGATGAACGTGCGCTCGGCGACCAGCTGCGCGAAATCCTTGTCGGGCGTGACCATGTAGCTCTCGAAGTCTTCCGCCTCCGCCTGTCTCACCAGCGTGCCGACGATGTCGTCGGCTTCGTAGCCTGGCAGTTCGAGCACGGGAATGTTCATCGCCGCACAAAGGCGCTTCACATTGGGAATCGCCTCGGCGAGATCCTCCGGCATTTCCTCGCGTTGGGCCTTGTAGGCGGGAAACTCCACGTGCCGTGCGGTTGGCTCGGGGGTGTCGAAGGCCACGGCCAGATGGGTGGGCTGCTGGGTCTTGAGGATGTCGAGCAGCGTGTTGGTGAACCCGAACAGGGCGGAGGTGTTGACCCCGGCGGAAGTCACGATGGGCCGGCTGATGAAGGCGAAATGGGCGCGGTAGACCAGCGCCATGCCGTCGAGAAGGAAGAGCCGTTTGGACATGCGCGGACGCTACCAACCGCTGAACGGGCCGCCCAATCTTTTCCCGCATGCCACCATGGAGGGACCGGATTGGACCTCTTCGGCCGCATGCCGGTTCATCCGTTTCATGACCCGAATTGATCATTGCCGCCATGCGCCCAATTGGAGTGGCTGGACAAAAATCAACAAAACGGCGGGTGCGCGCCGCTCATCGAACGGATCACTAATTTTCATGAATGGCGATGCGTGCCTGCAACAAGGCGGGTTGAAGGCGGTGGCCGATTCGGCGGCACCACCGGTGCTGAAGGCCGGGCGTTCCTTGCGATCCGCCTGCGGGACCGTGGAGCAACCCAGTGTCAGTGCCCGGCGCCGCTCTCCGAGTTGACGTCACCCGATCCGGTTTAGGGGCACCGGCCAACACCAGCACAACCAATGAAGAAAATAGAAGCGATCATCAAACCGTTCA
>DNDP01000304.1:5668-12006 GCA_003484235.1 Verrucomicrobiales bacterium | reverse complement strand
GGGCTGAACTGGTAGAAGCCGTGGCCGCAATAGTTGTTGGCCGGCGTGTAGGCGAGAAGATGCCCGCCCGGCTTCACCAGCTGGAGGCAGTTGAGCAGGGCCCGCGGATACTGGAAGACGTGCTCCAGGCTGCCCCCGTCGAAGACGGCTTCGTACTGCCCGTGCCAGTCGCTGGGGATCGGCTGGTTCAGGTCATGGATTCGTTCCGCTCCCTCGTAGGCGGTTGCGTCCAGGCTGTGAACCGCCGTCGCGCCGAGGGCACGAAAAAAGGGTTCCGCGAACGCGCCGTGAAAACACTCGAGCTGCTGCCACGCTTGCGGCACCGGCGACCGGGCCCGCGCGAGGAGACGGCGCCATTCCGCGCGGCCGACAAAGAAATTCTGCCGGCCGATCATCAGAGTCTGGTCGAAGCGGACGCCGTTGCGGGCGCGCTCGAGCATCAAGGCGGCGCCATGCGCGTCGATTCCCATGCGAAGATCCCGCCGGCCCGAATGCTGGCGGGCGGGCGGAGACGCGGCGACAGTAGAGAACGGCCGCAAAACCCCGCAAGGCAAATGGGAATCCCGGGCCGGGCGACCGTCGCCACATGGCCTCGAGGAAATCCTTTGCCAGCGCCCGGCGGCTTGGGATTCAATCCCGTCCATGCTCGCGAGGGTGTTTTCGGCGTCCGTCAACGGGATCGAAGCGTCGCCGGTCGAGGTCGAGGTGAATTCCGATTACGGGGATCTCAAGATCGTCATCGTCGGCCTTCCGGATGCCGCGGTCCGCGAGTCCCAGGACCGGGTGCTGACCGCCATTACCAACAGCGGCTACCGGTTCCCGATGGGGCGGACGACCATCAACCTCGCCCCGGCGGACGTGCGCAAGGAGGGTCCGAGTTTTGATCTGCCCATCGCCCTCGGCATGCTCGCGGCCAGCGAACAGATCGTCACCGATCAACTCGACAACTTCGTGTTGATCGGCGAGCTGGCCCTCACCGGTGCCATTCGTCCCTGCAAGGGCATTCTGCCGATCGCCATTCAGGCCCGGCGAGATGGCCGCGTGGGCGTCCTGGTGCCGAGGGACAACGCGCCCGAGGCGGCGGTCGTTGACGGCCTCCAGGTGATCCCCGTGCAGAATCTCCGCGAGGCCGCGCAGTTCCTCGAGGGCCAGATCAAGATCAGTCCGGTGAAGGTGGACATCTCGCGCATCTTCGAACAGCCGGCCGATGACCCGGTTGATTTCGCCGACGTGAAGGGGCAGGAATCGGTGAAGCGCGCCCTGGAGATCGCGGCGGCCGGCGGACACAACATCCTGATGATCGGCCCGCCGGGCACCGGCAAGTCGATGCTCGCCCGGCGCATCGCCACGATCCTGCCGCCCCTGACGCTGAACGAGGCGCTCGAGACCACCAAGATCCACAGCATCGTGGGACTGCTGCGCGCAGGCCAGGCGCTGGTGACTCTGCGGCCCTTTCGCGCGCCTCACCACACCGCCAGCGATGCCGGCCTGCTCGGGGGCAACATCAACCCGACGCCGGGCGAGATCTCGCTCGCGCACAACGGGGTGCTGTTTCTCGACGAGCTGCCGGAGTTCAAACGGAGCGTGCTCGAGACGATGCGCCAGCCGCTTGAGGAAGGGTCGGTGACGATCTCCCGCGCCGCCGGGACGATGACCTTCCCCTCGGAGTTCATGCTGGTGGCCGCCATGAACCCGACGCCCGACGGCAAGATGCCGGGAGAATCCCGAAGCTCGCCGCGGGAGATTCAGAACTACCTCGGTCGCATTTCGGGCCCATTGCTGGACCGGATCGACATCCATGTCGAAGTGCCGCAGGTGAAGTTCCGCGAGTTGAGCGACGCAAAGACCGGTGAAAGTTCGGCCGCAGTCCGCGAGAGGGTGGTGGTCGCCCGGCGGCGGCAGCACCAACGCTTTCAGGGCCGCGCGATCACCTGCAACGCGCGCATGGGCGCCCGCGACCTCAAGGAGCACTGCCGGTTGGAGTCGGCAACGCTGGATTTCCTGAAGATGGCGATGGACGAATACAAGCTCAGCGCCCGGGCCCACGACCGCATTCTCAAGGTCAGCCGCACCATCGCGGACCTCGCCGGGGTCGAGTCCATCACCGTCGATCACGTTTCCGAGGCGATCCAGCTTCGTTCCCTCGACAAGCAGCTGTGGGGATGAGACCGCGGCCGGCGGCTGGAAAAGAAGGTTTGCCGTGCGACCGGCCAGCCCTTTAATCCTCGCCCATGTACCGCCGCCGAGCCTCCAGCCATGCCTGAGCGCCTGCCCATCAGCCTGTGCATGATCGCCGGCACCGAGGCCGGCCAGATCGGGGATTCCCTGGCAGCAGTGGCGGACTGGGTCGCTGAAATGCACGTGGTCATCAACGACACGGTTGCGGACGGCACGGACGAGATCGCCCGGCGGCATGGCGCGACGGTTCACCGCGAACCTTGGAAAGGGCACGTTGCGCAGAAGAATTCGGCGCTGAACAAAGCCACTCAGCCCTGGGTCCTGGGGCTGGACGCCGACGAGGTGGTTTCCGCGCCGCTGCGGGAGGAAATCTTCCAGCTGTTCGCCGGGCTGGGGGGCGACGAGCTCACTGGCGGCCCGGCGGCCTACTCCTTTCCCCGATGCACCATGGTCTGCGGACGTTTCCTGAGACACGGCGACTGGTATCCGGACCGTCAAACGCGGCTGTGGCGTCGCGGCCGGGCAAAATGGGCTGGCGAGAATCCCCACGACAAGCTGGCGGTCGATGGCTCAATCGGCCGGCTGCGGAACGATCTGCTTCACTACGGAGTGCCGGAGCTCAACCGGCAGCTGGCCAAGATCGGCCCGTACACGGACGACTTCGTCCGGCAGCGGCTGGCCCGTGGACAAAATGCCGGGGGGCTGGCTTTGCTGCTGCGACCGTGGTGGACCTTCATCCGCGGATATTTTCTCCGGCTCGGGTTCCTCGATGGCTGGCAGGGATACTATGTCGCCCGCATGAATGCCTTCACCACGCTGACCCGCTACGTCAAGCTGCGGGAGGCACGTCGGCGGAAGCCCTCAAACTGAGCGCATGGAAACGGTTTCGATCATCATCGTCACGTTCAATACCCGCGAACTCACGCTGTCGGCGGTGCAGTCGGTCTTCGACAGCGGCGGGGCCTTCGTCTGGGACGTGATCGTGGTGGACAACGGTTCCCGGGACGGGACCGAGGCCGCCGTGAAAGAAAGGTTTCCCGGCGTTAAGTACATCTCGTCGGAACGCAACCTCGGCTTTGCGCGAGCCAACAATCTCGGAGCCCGCGAGGCGGTCGGCGAGTGGATTCTCCTGCTGAACTCCGACGCCCGGCTGAAGCCGGACTCAGTGGCGCGGGCGATTGGCTACCTCCGCGAGCATGCCGAGTGCGGCGTGCTGGGGGCGCAGCTGCTCAACGAGGACGGCACCCGGCAGAATTCCATCGCCAATCATCCCACATTGGCGACCGAGCTGTTGAGCAAGTCGCTGCTGCGGCGGCTCGCCCCCGAGAAGTACCCGGGCAAGGAACATCGGTTCAAGCAGCCGGTGGAGGTGGAGTCGGTCATTGGCGCCTTCCTCCTGACACCCCGCCGGGTTTGGGAGGCGATCGGCGGACTGGACGAGCGTTTCTTCTTTTTCCTCGAGGAAACGGACTTTTGCCTGAACGTGATGCGCCGCGGCTGGTCGATTGTTCACCACCCGGACGTGGAGGTCTGGCACGGCCAGGGTGGATCGGCCAGGCAGGTGGCCATCCCGGCACGGATCGAGTACTGGCGATCCCGGTATCAGTACTTTGCCAAGAATCATCCGCCGGGTGCGATGCGGTGGCTGAAGATCGGGCTTTGCATCCGGCTCGTATTGAACTGGCTGCTCAACGCCTTGGCCGTCCTTCTGACGCTGGGGCTCAGCCGTTCGCTGCGGCACCGCTTCCGGCTGAACCACACCCTCGTCGGCTGGCATCTGGCCGGCCGGCCGGAAGGAATGGGAATACCGCGCTGACATCTCATTCGCGGCCGGAATGCCCTTGCCCAATGTGGAGAGGTCGCCAGGTTCCGGCAGCGGAAAGGAACCACGAATGAGCACGCTTACACATGGCAGTCCGGAATTTGATCGGCGCTATCGGGAACTGAACGATGCGTTGATTTGTGAGGCCAACAAGTTGATACCCGTTACCTGGCGGCGTGCTCGGCTGAAACTCGTGGCCACCTGGCATGAGGCGACGGGTTCACGGTCCATTCAGCACCACCTCGAGAATGCCGAAACCGGTGAGCAAACCCAGTCGTTCTCGCCTGCGCTGTTTGAGTTTTCGGATCGGCTTCACCGGCTTTTCTGCGAGTCACAGAGCCATTGGCGCAGTGCGGAAATTGAACTGCAACGGGGAGCGAACGGCCGGCTGGAATCCGCCGAAACCAACTACAGCTACTGAGAACGCTCGACCGCAGTCACCTCAGCCGCCCAACAAAACGTTTCAACCGTTCAACCGCTTCCTTGATCTGCTCCATCGAAGTGGCGAAGCAGGCGCGGAGATATCCTTCGCCGCTTGCTCCGAACGCGCTGCCCGGCACGCAGGCGACCTTTTCCTCCTCCACCAGCCGCGTCGCGAATTCCTTTGAGGTGAGGCCGGTCGAGCGGATGCAGGGGAAGGCGTAGAACGAGCCGCGCGGCAGGTGACAGCTCAGGCCCAGTTCATTGAACGCATTGACGATGTAGTTGCGGCGCAGGCGATACTGGTCGCGCATCTGGATGGTCGCCGGTTCACCGTTCTTGATCGCCTCCAGCGCCGCCTCCTGGCTGATGATGCTCGCGCACAGCATCGAGTACTGGTGCACTTTCATCATCGCCTCGATGAGCTCCGCCGGCCCGCAGGCGTAGCCGATCCGGAACCCCGTCATCGCGTAGGCCTTCGAAAACCCGTGCAGAAAGATCGTGCGCTCCACCATCCCCGGAAGGGACGCGATGGAGACATGATCCCCCTCGAAGGTGAGTTCCGAATAGATCTCGTCGGTGATGACCAGCAGGTTGTGCTGCTTCACGAGGGCCGCGATCTTCTCCAGCTCCGCACGGAGCATGGTTCCGCCGGTGGGGTTGGTGGGGAAGTTCAGCACCAGCGCCTTGGACCGTGGGGTGATCGCCCTGGCGATCGCCTCAGCCGTGACCGCAAACCCGTTCTCTGCCTTGCAGGAAACGGCGACCGGCACGCCGCCGGCCAGCGCGATGCCTGGCGCGTAGCTCACGTAGCAAGGTTCGTGGTAGATGACCTCGTCGCCCGGGTTGATCACCGCGCGGAAGGCGAGGTCCATGGCCTCGCTCACGCCCACCGCGACGAGGATCTGGTTCTTCGGGTGATAGCGGACTTGAAAGCTCTTCTCCAGATGACGGGCGATGGCTTCGCGCAGCTTCAGCAGGCCGAGGTTGGCCGTGTAGCTGGTCCGGCCCTTCTCGAGGGCGTAGATGGCCGCCTCGCGGATGTGCCAGGGTGTGACGAAATCCGGCTCGCCCACGCCGAGCGAGATGACGCCGGGCACGCCCTGGACCAGGTCGAAAAAATCGCGGATGCCCGAGCGCGGAATGCTTCGCACGGAGGTCGCGATGAACCGGTTCGCCTCGAATGAAGAGCCCATGAATTCGCGGGAGTAGAAGGGGAAAACGCTCCGCCCGGCAACCAATTTTGCGCGGACCGTCGGGTGGGATCAGGCGGCGGCCTGGGAGGGCTTGCGCTGGATGATCGGCGGCTGTTCGCCGAGCACGACGGGCCGGGTGATCTTCACGCACTCCACGTCGGTCTCCGCCGGAATGTCATACATCACGTCCAGCATCAGCTTCTCGAGCAGGCTGCGCAGCGCGCGCGCGCCGGTGCCCTTCGTGATGGCCTGCCGGGCAAGCTCGTGAAGCGAGTCGAGGGTGAACTCCAGTTCCACCCCCTCCATGGCGAGCAGCTTGCCGAACTGTTTTACCAGCGCGTTCTTCGGCTCGGTCATGATCTGAACCAGCTGCTCTTCGGTGAGTTCGTCGAGCACCGAATGCACCGGCAGGCGACCGATGAACTCGGGAATGAAACCGAACGAGAGCAGATCCTCGGGCTCGACCCGGTGGATCAGCTTGTCGTGCTCGGAACCGGCCGGCTGCTGCTCCGAGGGGTTCCCGCCGAAGCCCATCACCCGCTTGCCGATGCGGCGCTGGATGATCTTGTCCAGACCCACAAACGCGCCGCCGCAGATGAACAGGATGTTCGTCGTGTCCACGCGGATGTACTCCTGCTGCGGATGCTTGCGGCCGCCCTGTGGCGGGACGTTGCACACCGTGCCCTCCAGAATCTTGAGCAGCGCCTGCTGCACCCCTTCGC
>DNDP01000304.1:0-5468 GCA_003484235.1 Verrucomicrobiales bacterium | reverse complement strand
CGGAGACGTCGCGGGTGATCGAAACGTTCTCCGTCTTGCGGGTGATCTTGTCGATCTCGTCGATGTACACGATCCCCATCTGGGTGCGCTTGACGTCATAGTCGGCGCTCTGGAGCAGGCGGAGAATGATGTTCTCGACGTCCTCGCCGACGTAGCCGGCCTCGGTGATCGTCGTGGCGTCGGCGATTGCGAAGGGAACATCCAAAATCCGGGCGAGCGTCCGGGCGAGCAGCGTCTTGCCGGAACCGGTGGGTCCGATCACCAGAATGTTGCTCTTCTCCAGCTCGACGTCATCGTCGTTGGACGGGCCGCGCCGGAAGGGCGCCTCGTTGTCGGCCGGCGGCTCGATGGGATCGACGGAAATGCGCTTGTAATGGTTGTGCACCGCCACCGCCAGGGCCTTCTTGGCCTGGTCCTGCCCGATGCAATGCCGGTCCAGCTCCGCCTTGATCTCCGCGGGCTTCGGCACCTTGAGCGCGGTGGATCCGCGGCGGGTGTCGGCATTGAGCTCCTTTTCCAGCACGCTTTTGCACAGCAGCACGCAGCTGTCGCAAATGTACACCCCGGGGCCGGCAATGAGCTTGCGCACCTCGGAATGCGACTTACCGCAGAAGCTGCAGAGGGTGATGCTGTTGGAGCGCGCCATAAACGGGTTACTTCTTCTCCATCTTCTCCGCAAGCGCAGGGATGTCCTTGCGGGATTTCACCACCTCATCGACGAGGCCAAACTCCTTCGCCTCCTCGGCGGTCATGAAATTGTCACGGTCGCAGGCCTTCTCCACCACCTCGTCGGGCTGGCCGGTGTGCTGGGAAAGGATGGCGTTCAACCGCTTCTTCAGCCGCAGCATGTACTTCACCCGGATTTCTACATCGGTCGCCTGGCCTTCGGCGCCGCCGAGGATCTGGTGGATCATGATGTTCGAGTTGGGCAGCGCGTAGCGCTTGCCCTTGGTGCCGGCACACAACAGCACCGCGCCCATGCTCGCCGCCTGACCGATGCAATAGGTGTTCACGTCGCACGACATCCACTGGATGGTGTCGTAGATCGCCAGCCCGGCCGTGACGCTGCCGCCCGGCGAATTGATGTAGAAGTGGATGTCCTTTTTCGGGTCCTGCATCTGCAGAAAGAGGAGCTGGGCGATGATGACGTTGGAAACCATGTCATTCACATCCGTGCCCAGAAACACGATGCGGTCGACCAGCAGCCGGGAGTAAATGTCATAGCCGCGCTCGCCGCGACCGGTCTGCTCGACCACATGGGGGATGAGAAAATTGCTCGGATTCATGATGTTTTATCGACGGCGCAACGTAACGAAGGCCCCCCCACCCGTCAAGCATGCCAGCCCCGGCCAAACGCGGCGAACGCGGCGCTACCTAGGTATCGGCATTGGCGGCCTGCACTTGATGTCTGCCCGCTGAGTATTCCTGCCGACTTGCACGGGCGTCCGGTGGCGCATGTCAGCTTTCCACCTGTTTGAGTCCGCTGGGAGCCGCTTCATTCCCGGAACAGCCGTTCCCGGAGTCAGCTAAGGCAGTCGTGCAAACGCACCCTCAACCGCTCGAAACCTCGTTCAGACGCGACTGGAGCCGCCTGAGCGGGACGATGTGCACGAGCGACGCGGCGGCGGTGCCGGGCGATTCCATCGAACCAACCTTGCTGACCACGTCTTGGAACTCCTCCAGCGTCTGCCTCAGTCGTGCCGCGAACTCCGCCGTCTCGACCCCGGCCACCGTTTCCTTCCGGGCTGCACTGACAAATTCATCCTCCGAGGCATCGGCACCGTGGGTGGCGAAGAACTCGGCGAAATCCACCACCACGGAAAGCGTGGTCGGGATGTCCACGATCACGGCACAACCGGTGCGCCGGTTGAGGGCGAGCCTCGCGAACACCGGCCGCGGCCGCCGCGCCACGGTGACCTTGATTTCCTGCAGTTCGAACTTCTGCCCGGCACTCCCGGGCAGCGAGTTGAGTATCTCGTCATGCTGCTCCGGATCGAACTCGGCCAGGGACGAGGGGATCCCCACCACCAGCGCCACGATGCGGAAATTGCCGAACCGCGCCACCTCGGCGTGAATCGCATGGTCACGGTCGCGGATCGCGAGCACCAGCGGCCGGATGAAGTTGAAGTAGTAGCCGGCTGCCAGACCGCGGGCGAGGCTGTAGGACTCCGCTTCGGAGCGCGCGCTGTCCACCCGTCGGAATATCAGGATGGCGGCCAGCACGAACGCGCCCACGCCGCCGAGGATGGAGGCCAATGGCTCCAACCAGCCGGAAGGTTCGCCGCCGGAAAAGCCATCCCAAAGCCACCAGACCGTAAAGGCGAAGGAGGCGGCAACGAAAAGCGCACCCTGCCACGGCCATGCGGTGAGGATGATCTGCCAGCGGGGTTTGTGTCTCTTCTCTTGCATTGTGCCTGTCGAGCTGGTGTCAGCGATGGCTGCGGAACAGTCCGTCTCCAGTGTCACAAAGCCCGGTGCGGCCCCGCTCCCTCGGTGATGGTTTGTTCCAGATCACTCCCGAAGCGTAGCGATGGCGACCCGGACTTGACAACTGTCCGGTCAAGGCTTGGCAGTTCAGTCGGCCGTTGCGTCCGTTGGAAGGCGGATGAACACCTCGTTTCGCCGCAGAAACGGCGGCGTGAATGGTGGATCGTAGTTTGCGATCAGGGCTTCGCCGGTGCTTGCGATTGAAAGTTCAGCCAGCCAGTGGACCAGATTCTGGCGCGCCGCGGCGTTGCGTTCCGGCGACCAGCTGCCACTGTATCGGATGACCGCGAAGCGCCCACCCGGCATGGTCTCGAGGGACACGCTGGAATCACTCGCCGGAGGTGCTCCATTTTTGGAAACATCCTTTGGTACAACGAAACTCATCCGGCCTTCTCCTTCGTCCAGCGTGGAGAACACAGGGACCGTCATGGCGATCTTCTGGCCCGTGTCGTTGGCGCCGGAAATGTAGCGGAACAGACGCATGAAAGTGCCGCCTTCCTGCGGGCTCTCCCCATCCAGGGGCGTTGATGCCAGCTCAATGCTCGGATAGACGCGAATTTCGAATGTTCCTTCCCGGTGAACGACCTCGTGAACGGGCGATTCGTATCCCCAGCGGGTCAGCTTGCAGCCGGCAAGGAGGGCCGCAGCTGTGAGCAGGCCGGCTGCGGCGAGGACGGATTTCGCGCTCATGCGCTACGATGACCGGGGTTGTGGTGTTGTCAAAAACGTGACCGATCGTCGTCTGGCGGGCAGTCAGCAAGGTGGCTCACCGAGCGGGCGGAGCGAGCTTCGCGGGCCGACTTCCGCGCTGGTGAACAGTTTCGGTGGACGTATCAGGGCCGGGGCGACGGTTAGGAAAACTCTCGCCGGCAGCAAATGGCCACCACCTTTCTTGAACTCCTCTAGGCGCGATCCTGCTTCTTGAATCTTTCCGGATGCCAGAACTTCGAGTCGTATGGATAGCCGAGTATGTCAAACTCCCGCTTGGGCGGTCGGGTCTTGGGCCAGGAATACTGGCAGTCCAGGCAATAAAACTCCCGGGGCATGATGTGGAGGGCCATCAGCGCCGCCTCCACCACGGGCATGAGGAATTTGCGTGTGATCTGGGGGAATTCGACCCGCGGCGAGGCGCACTCGGGACACCTGACGGCCTCGCGGAGCACGCCGCTGGACCGATCCCACTCGTTGATCAGCTGGCGGGCCCGGAGATAGTCAGGCTGGGAAACTTCGACGTGGATCGCCGCTTCGGGCTCGGACATGAACCAGAAGCGTTCGAGCTTCGATTCATCGTGGATGGCCGACTTGATGCCGGCCTCTTCAAGCCGGACCCTGAGTGCCCCTGCGGGCCCGGTTTCGTTGAAAGTCGCCACCGGTAAGGTTTTCATGGTTCTCGCACACTACGCCGACGCCCCACCACAAACAAGCTTCGATCCATCGCGGCGCCCGTGGCGGGAAATGCCCTGACACATCGGCTCTCGTTTCCTAGCCTCAGCCGACATGATTTTGCCTACCATTGCCCGATGGCTCCCCGGCTTGATGTTGATGATGGTCGCCTGGACCGCAATCGGGACCGAACTGCACGACGGCGACGCCTGGCGTCTCCGCAATGGACGCCTGGAAGTTTCGCCAGACGGCCGCCATCTGGTTCATGAGAACGGAAAGCCATTCCTGTGGCTCGGCGACACGGCCTGGGAGCTTTTTCATCGACTGAACCGAGAAGAGGCGGTGGACTACCTGGAAGACCGCCGAAGCAAGGGCTTCACCGTGATTCAGGCGGTGCTGCTGGCGGAAATGGACGGCCTGAACGTGCCGAACGCCTACGGCCACCTCCCGCTCATTGGCGGTGATCCCACCCGGCCGGCGGTGCTCAGCGGACGCCAGAATGACTACTGGGATCACGTCGATTTCATTCTGGACCAAGCCGAGCGGCGCGGACTGTTCGTGGCATTGGTCCCGACCTGGGGCGAGTGGGTGACGCCGCGCTTCGTGAAGGAACCGGTCTTCAAGACGGCGGCCCAGAGCTATCGCTATGGGAACTTTCTCGGCAAGCGGTATCGGAGAAACAGGAGTTTGGTCTGGATTCTGGGAGGCGACCGGCAACCCACGGAGATGCCCCACGCTTTCGGAGTCTGGCGGGCCCTGGCCGAGGGCATCGCGGATGGAACGAACAACACTTTTCGCGAGGATGGACAGGCGGACTACTCGACCACGCTGATGACCTATCACTCGATGAACAGCTCCTCCAGGTGGTGGCAGAAGGACGACTGGATCGACTTCCACACCTGGGGGACCTACCACGGCAGTGAGGACTGGTCCCGCAGTTTCAGGATCCCCATGCTCGACTGGTCGCTCGAACCGCCCCGCCCGACCTTGAACGGCGAACCTTGCTACGAGGAGATGCCGCGCGATTACCGCGGGGACGAAGGATTCTTCACGGCCACGGAAGTCCGCAACGCAGCCTACTGGTCGATCCTCAGCGGTAGCTTCGGCTTCACTTACGGAGCGCATCCGGTATGGCAGATGTGGCCCGGTCAAGTGCCCACCACCACGGTAAAACTGCCGGACCTGGCCCCCACGCGGATGACCTGGCGCGAGGCGCTGTCGCTTCCGGGAGCCTCGCAGATGTATTACCTGCGGAAGATGATGCTGGCCCGCCCCTTTGAACAGCTGCGTCCCGACCAGTCGCTGCTGAGCCAGCTGCCTGCGGAGGACGATTCGGACAAGGGCGCCCACGTCCGGGCCGCCCGAGGTGACCGCTTTGCCTGGTTTTACTCGCCGGAAGGCAAACCGATCTACGTGCAGTGCGACCGGCTGACGACCAACCGGATCAACGCCTTCTGGTACGATCCCAGGACCGGGCACTTTCTGGAGATTGGCAATCTTGCCCATCGGCCGGTGCGCCTGTTCGATCCTGCGGGAGATGGCCCCGGCCATGACTGGCTGCTGCTGATTGAGGACGAGGACGCCGGGTTTGACTACCC
>DNDP01000287.1 GCA_003484235.1 Verrucomicrobiales bacterium | reverse complement strand
CTCGCCTACTACGGTGCGCGCGCGGCGGAGTATGATCAATGGTGGTTGCGGCAGGGTCGCTACAATCGTGGGGCGGAGGAGACTGCGCGCTGGTTCCGTGAAGCGGCCGAACTGGATGCCGCGCTCGACGCGTTCCAACCGGCGGGTGACATCCTTGAGCTGGCCTGCGGCACCGGTCTCCGGTCGGGCAAACTGCTCGCGGCGGCCGATCGCTTGACGGTGGTCGACGGCTCCGCGGAGATGCTGGCCATTCACGCGGAGCGGTTCGGCGCTGCGCCAGTCGAACGTATTCAGGCCGATCTTTTCGACTGGTCGCCGCCGCGACGGTTTGACGTCGTGTATTTCGGATTCTGGCTCTCGCACGTGCCGCCGGATCGGTTCGCTGAATTTTGGGTGCTGGTGGAACGCGCGCTTAAACCGGACGGCCGTTTCTTCTTTGTGGACTCCCGGCGCACGCCCGACTCAACGGCGGTTGATCACGTGTTGCCGGACGAAGGGACCTCCACGATGATTCGCCGACTGGACGACGGCCGCGAGTTCCGCGTGTTCAAGGTGTTTTACGACCCGCGAGAGTTGGAGATGCGCCTTGCCGAGTTGGCGTGGGACTGTCAGGTGGGAGAAACCGGGACCTACTTCATCCACGGGCACGGCGCACGGCGCGCCAGCTAGACTCTTTCGGAGACCCTCCCGCCTATTCCACCAACTGCAAAGCCTGCATCGCCTCGCGGGCAACGGCCGCCTGGCGTTCGGCCATTTCCGGTTTGATCAAGTCCTCGTCGTAGGTCGGGATCATGGACTTCATGCGTTGATGGCCCTCCTCGGTCTGCAGCCTGTCCGCAAAACACTTTTGCACGATCTCCAAGATGATGTTGGTGGACACCGACGCGCCGGGTGAAGCGCCGAGCAACGCGGACAAACTGCGATCCGCATCGGTAATCACTTCCGTTCCAAAGTGCACGATCCCGGCGTCGCCATCTTCCTTCTTGATGGCCTGCACCCGTATCCCGGCATCGATCAGTTTCCAGTCCGAAGTTTTGGCGGCCGGGTAGAAGTTCCGCAGTTCTCCCATCCGCGTTTCCATGCTCTGCGTGCCCTGCTGAATCAAATAGCGAACGAGCGGAATGTTGTGCAGGCCGACCTTGATCAGCGATGCGATGTTGTCCAGCCGGATGGATCCCGGCAGATCGAACATGCTGCCCTTCTCGTGAAGGAACTTCGTGGTCCACGCGGCGTAAGGTCCGAAGAGTAGCGCCTTCTTCCCGTCGATGATGCGCGTGTCGAGATGTGGCACCGCCATCGTTGGAGCCGCGCCCGGAGACATGCCGTAGACCTTCGCGTTGTGTTGCTCGATCAACTCCGGATTTTCCGAAATCAGCCATTGTCCACCGATCGGGAATCCACCGAACCCCTTGGACTCGGCGATGCCCGATTTCTGCAGCAAGGGCAGACTGCCACCACCTGCGCCGATGAAGACGAACTTCGCCGGGTTGGTGAACGTGTCGCCCGTGTTCAGTTTTCTGACCTGCACCTTCCATCTGCCATTCGACTTCGTCAGGTCCGTCACCCGATGCAGGGTGGCGAAGCCGCAACCTTCCTGTTTTCCCAGCCACTCCACCAGTTTGGCGGCGAGCGCGCCGAAGTTCACGTCCGAGCCATGCGGCATCTTGGTCATGGCCACCGGTTCATTGTTGCGGCCTTCCAGGATCAACGGAGCCCATTCGCGAATCCTGTTCCGGTCTTCGGTGTATTCCATTTCACTGAAGAAATGGTGCCTCGACAGCTGGCGATGCCGCGAACGAAGGAAGTCCACCTGTTTCTGGCCGTAAACAAAGCTCAGGTGCGGAACGGGGTTTATGAAGTCCTTCGGATTTCCGATCATCCCCGAGCGAACCGCGTAGCCCCAAAATTGCAGCGAGTGCTCGAACTGCTGGAAAATCTGAATTGCCTTTCTGACATCCACCTCGCCGTCCGGTCCGTAATTCGGCGTGTAACTGAGCTCGCAAAGTCCCGCGTGGCCGGTACCGGCGTTGTGCCAGCCGTTTGACGCCTCCGGCGCCAGGGATTCCGCCACCTCGTAGAGTTGGAGGCGCAGGTTGGGATCCAGATTCTTCAACACCGCGCCGAGCGTGGCGGACATGATGCCGCTGCCGATCAGGACAACGTCTGGATTCTCGATGTGAGTCTGACTTTGCATCGCGTAAAAGTAAGGCGGCAGTGTAGGAAAGCCGCCTGACAGGCACAATCATTCCCGCAGCAGAAGAGGGAACGAAACGAAGGCCAACGAACCCTTGTTCCGATCCGAAACGGTGCCCCGGGTCCAACGCGAACTTCTGGTCGTTGGCGGATTCGCGGTTCGCGAATATGAGGTTTTGGCATGGGCGCATCCTCGTCTTCGGCGCACAGGGACCGAAGCCGCTGACCGTGATCTGCTGGTAGCCGACTTCACGTAGCGCAGACTGGAAGTCTGCCGTGTCGCAGGTTGGCAACCTGCGTGGTGTCGGCGGTTCCGGGTCGCTCGCGAACTTCCCAACCCCGGCCGACTGCCAGTCGGCGACACGGCAGATTGGCAATCTGCGCTACATTCGCGCTACGACGCTTGCGCCGCGCTGCTCCAACGCCAGTCCTCCGGATTCTGGCACAAGCCGGCCTTCACCGGATTCATCCGTATGTACCGACGGATGCGGGATTTCTCAGCCTCGTCGCGAATCCAGTGATCGTACGATTCACGTTGCCAGAAAGGTTGCCCGGTCCTGCCCAGCAGCAGATTCGCCTGACGGGCGGTGTGGCGCTTACGGCTTCGCAGTATCTCGCTCAAGGTGAAGTTTGGCATCGGCCAGAGAATCAGGTGGATGTGGTTGGGCATCACAACCCAGTCATCCAGCAGATAGTGCCGTCCATGAAAGTGGCGAAGCGCTTCGCTGATCATGTCGGCAATTTCCGGCCGGCGCAGATGGCAGGCTCCGGCCCCTTGATCGAGATGGCGTTCAATCTTGCGGCGCAGATCGCGGTGAATCTCGCCAAGAACTTCCGAAGGCGCGTTCCCTTCCAGTTGCCGTATTGCTTCGGCGTGTTCCTGCTCGAAGCGCAGCAGGACTTCTCTCGGCAGGGAGTCGATCAGTCGAAAGGTGACGAAGTAGGACGCCCCCTCCCGTTTGACATGCGGCAGGTAACCCCGCGAATGGACGCCGCTTCGCAGAGGACGATCCGGTTCCGGCGGAAGCCCCGTGGCCCGGAGTGAAAACTTGACCCGTTCCAAACCCGGGTTCGATTCCTCTGGGATCATGACGGGACGGTAGAAGCTCGATCTGCGGCCGGCAATCCAACATTGGTGCAGCGCATGACGTAGCGCAGACTGGAAGTCTGCCGTGTCGCAGGTTGGCAACCTGCGTGGGTTTGGGTGTTTCGAGAGCGCGCGGCAATTTCCGGCCGCCGGCCGACTGCCAGTCGGCGACACGGCAGATTG
>DNDP01000442.1:4112-4466 GCA_003484235.1 Verrucomicrobiales bacterium | reverse complement strand
CCGTGATCACCCGGATATCTTGCCGCGCCGACGGTGACGCGACCGACGCCGGACCAGGTGGACCGGACCAATCCCGCGAACAAGCACTTCACGTGGAAGAACTATCTCAGTGCCGAGGGGACCGGCGCGCATGAGTTTGGACACAGCGCCGGTCTCGATCACATCACGGGCACGCCGAATCTCATGCAGGGCGGCGGTGAACGGGAGCACGACAACAAGACGGTCACCGCCGGGCAGATCGAAACGATCTACAAGGCATTCAAGGCAGGACAACTCAACCAGCGAGAGGAGATGCTTGATGATTTCATGGGCAAACGTTGACGGCACAGGCGGCGGAGCATTGTGGCGACGATC
>DNDP01000442.1:2766-3891 GCA_003484235.1 Verrucomicrobiales bacterium | reverse complement strand
GCGACGATCCGTCGCAGTTATGGCCTTGGTGGGTCTCTGCGTCACCCTCGTCGCGGCGGACAAGAACGGGGTATCGCCGAACTCGATTTCGGTGCCGAAGGGGCCCGGCTCGATCGAGGGTCTGGGGGAGTCCTTCCAGCCCACCCTCAACACCGGCACAGCCAAGTATGGCCTCGGTCTCAAACTGCCCCCCGGGACCGCCGGTCATCAGCCAGCCCTCTCGCTCAGCTACGACGGCGGTGGGGCCAACGGCCCGCTGGGTTACGGGTGGAACCTTTCCCTGCCCCACATCCAGCGCCGCACCGACAAGGGCATCCCCACCTACGGCGAATTTCTCGGCCTCGACCGCCACGATCGGTTCCTCAACGAGTCGCGCGAGGAACTGGTCCCGGTCAGTGACGGTCATTGGTTCTGCGAGAACGAGGCCGCCTTCGTCCGTTACCGGTTCATCCCCCGCGATTCCCAGCCAGCGACGCTGAAGGCCTTCCTCGGTCACTGGGAAGGAACGCTCCCCGACGGGACCCGGCTCGAGTTTGGGATCTCCGCCCAGGGACGGGTCGAGGAAGCCGCTACCGGCCGGATCTTCTGCTGGCTGCTCGAGCGTGAGATCGATACCCGCGGCAACGTCATCGAATACACCTACCGTTCCTTCCCCGGCGCTCAGAACCTCCACCAGAAATATCTCTCGCTCGTCCGCTACGGTCCGGGCGCCCCGCCGTGGACGGCCCATCACTTCGTGTCCTTCGAGTATGCAGATCGTCCCGACTGGTTCGAGGACGGCCGGGCCGGCTTTCTTGTGCGGACCGGCAAACGGCTCGCCTCGGTGCACATCGGCACCCAGGGAATCAATCTCCCGGGGCATCTGAGCGGTGACTTCGATGGCGACGGTCTGACGGATCATCTGAACCGCCGCTACGACCTCGAGTACCTCGACTATGCCGGTGCCCAATCGCACTGGTCGTTGCTGGCCCGTGTCACCCTGGTCGGTGCCGATGGTCTCAGCGCCCTGCCGTCGGCCACGTTCGACTATGCCGTCTCTCATCCGCCGACCCAGGTCTCGGCTGAGGGACACATCTGGGGCGGACTCAACGAGCCGGCGGCGGTGATGGACAACGAACTGGTCGA
>DNDP01000442.1:0-2536 GCA_003484235.1 Verrucomicrobiales bacterium | reverse complement strand
GGCGGGGTGCACACCGGCTGGCTCAACCGCGGCCCGGTGCTGCAGGGCAACGATCCCGCCATCCAGTGGGCGCCGGGTGCGCAGGTCGGCGCCAGCAGCAGCACCGCCTGGAACTTCGACCTGGCCTCCGACCGCACGCATCTGGCGGACATGGATGGCGACGGGCTGGCCGATCTCGTCCACAAGACCGTCGATGAGACGTTGTTCTTCTACGCCAATCTCGGTGCGATGCAGTGGGGCCCGCGGCAGGACATGACCCTCGACGGAGCGGCCCCGCCGGCGCCCTTTGGCAACCCGGCCGTCCGCACCGCCGACGTCGATTTTGACAAGCGCATCGATGTCATTCAGAGCCTCGATGTCGGTGGCGTCACCGCCTATCGTGTCTGGTTCAACACCGGCCAGCAGGCCTACACGGCGCCGCTCTCCATCGAGCCGGACGGCGGGTTCGACTTCGCCCTGCCGGGCGTGCAGATCGCCGACGGCAATGGCGATCGTGTCCCGGACATCGCCCGCGTCCAGCCCGGCGCGGTCATGCTGGCCGCCGGGCTGGGCTATGGTCGCTTTGCCCCGCCGGTGGCGCTGACGCTGCCGGACTTCACGCTCGATGACCTTCAGATCGCCGCGGCCAAGCTCACCGACATCAATGGCGATGGCCTGGCCGATCTGGTCCTGGAACGTGGCGCTCCCGGCGAGTGCTGGTACTGGCTCAATCTCGGCAATCACTCCCTCAGTCCGCGCCGGGTCATCACGGACCTGCCTGCGTTGTCGGCGAACACCGCCGTCCGTTGGGCCGATCTCAACGGCAACGGCACCACCGACCTGGTCTACGCCGATGCCCAGGCCGATCCGCGGATCCAGATGGTCGAACTGGGTGAAATCGTCACCGGCGGTCTGGCGCCCAATCTCCTCCGCCGCATCGCCAACGGCATCGGATCGGTCACCGAGATCGACTACGCCCCCTCGACCACCTTCGCCCTGGCCGATGCGGCCGCCGGCAATGCGTGGCCCGATGCCCTGCCCTTCCCCGTCACCGTCGTCTCCGAGGTCCGCACCTCCGACTCGCTCGGCCATCAATACATCACCCGGTTCCGTTATCACGACGGTTATTATGATCCGGTGGAAAAGCAGTTCCGCGGCTTCGCCCATGTCGAGCAGATCGACGTCGGGGATCCGACCGCGCCCACGCTGATTAGTCGTTCACGCTTTGACACCGGCCGGACTCACGACGCCATGAAGGGCCGCCTGCTGGAAAGCTCGTCGGAGACGGAAGGAGGGGAGGTCTTCTCGCGCCAGCTCACCACCTGGGCCGAGCCGCCCCGGTTGCTGCACACCGGAACCAACGGCGTGGCCGTCCGCTTCGCCCACCCGACCGGCACGGTGAAAGAGATCCTCGAACTTGGCCAGGGCACTCCCCGGCGGCTGGAGACGGAGAGCGAGTACGACGACTACGGCAACACGACCCGGTCGGTGGACTTCGGCATTGCTGAGAATGGCAACCGCCTCGCCTTTGACGACGAACGGATCACCCTCACCGAATACGCTCTCAACCTGGAGAAGTGGATCATCCGGCTTCCCCGGCGCCAGCTGGTGCAGGATGAAAACGGCCAGCGGATCTCCCGCTCCGAGTCGTTCTACGATGACGAGAGCTTTTCCGGCGGCAACCTGGGGCTGGTCTCGATCGGCAACCTGACCCTGCGCCGCGACTGGATCGATCCGCACGACGATCAGGCCTTCGTGAACGCCACCCGCACCCGGTTCGACTCCGTCGGCAATCCCGTGGTCCTGTTCGATCCATTGTCCGCCCACTCGCCCGACCCTGCTCACGGCCATTATCGCGAGCTGGCTTATGACGAGGCGCTGCGTTCGTATCCCGTCCGGGAGAGGATCCACGTCGGCGGAGGCAATCCGCCGCTCGTCTTCGAGGCCGATTACGACCGCGGATTGGCCACGGTGGATCAGTCACGCGACTTCAATGGGCACGTCACGACCCACGCACACGACACCTTCGGTCGCCTGATCGCGGTGATCCGCCCCGGGGACACGCCGGAACATCCGACCGTCGAGTACGATTACGTTCTCGCCCTGCCCGTTGCCGCTGGGCTGGTGAACTACGTCGAGACCCGGCAGCGGGACCGCACCGAGCTGCTCGAGCCGAAGGCGGGGATGTACCTGCATCAGCGCCAGTATGTGGACGGGTTGGGGCGCGCGTTGATGGTCCGGGCCGAGGCCGAGCCGGCTCCGGGTTCGGTCGAGCCCCGGGTGGTGGTCAGCGGCGCGACGTTGTTCAACGCCCGCCAGAAGCCCGCGACCACCCTCAATCCGTTCTTCACCCTGCGGAGCGGGTCACTGGAGGAACAGCTCGCCTTCGAGAACATCCAAGCCACCGGCTGGCAGGGCCTGTTCCATGAGCACGGCGCCCTCCTGCCGCTCGATCTGGCCGGCGCCCACCAATCCCGTTCGACCTACGACGCCACGCTGCGAACCACCCGCACCGAGAACCCCGACGGCTCCTTTGCCCGCTCGGAGTTCGAGCCGC
>DNDP01000174.1:10777-12600 GCA_003484235.1 Verrucomicrobiales bacterium | reverse complement strand
GCGGCTTGCCGGGACGAAACTGCTCCAGGTGATCGAGCCTGGCCGAGAGTCCTGCAAAACTAGACTCCAGTCTGGCGGCCGAGGTTTCAACCGCCGACCGCAGCTGCGCCGGATCGGCCTCGGCACGCAGATTAACGATCAACTGGCCGGCGCGGGCGGGCTGCTCGAGTTGCTGGGACAACTCGGGCACGAAATCGCTGCGCACGAGATTGATCACGGCGAGATCACCGAGGCCGTCAGCCGGACTGAATGTCATCTTCAAGTGCGCGACCTCGCCGCCCTGCGCGTTGAGCCGGTGCTGGATGTCGCGCGCGAGTTGCTCGATGACCCGGTTCGCGTCGAAGGCTTCGCCCGCTTCCAAGTCGAGCGTGGCGTTCAGCCAGCCGAGCAACGCCTCGCCCTCCGCATATATCTCGTAGTCGACGTCCATTACTTCCCGGGCGACCTGCGTCTCGGCGAGCAGACGCCCGAACCAGTCCTCCAGGCCGGCCCCTTCGCGGGCGGAAACGGTCAGGATATCGGCGTGCGGGAACTCGTCGCGCAGATGCTGCCCGAGTTTCGAGAGCGGGTCGGCGTCCAACAGGTCGCGTTTGTTGATCACGATGAAGTCCGCCTCCTCCAGCTGCTTGCGGTAGATGTAAAGCACCTTCTCGGAAAAGGCGCGACCGGGTGCCAGCCCGAGCACGCGTTGCGCACGCAACGGATCGACGAGGACGGAAAGCGGCGCGATCGTGAACTGCTCGCCATAAATTCGCCGCAGGGGGTACGTGACGGTGGCGACGAGATCGGTGCAACTGCCGACCGGTTCGGCGAGGAAGACGTCGGGGCGGGTCGCCGTGGTGAGCTTCTTCGCGGCGTCGAGGAGGGAGTTGAAGCGGCAGCAGAAACAGCCGCCGGGAATTTCCTCGGTGGCGAATCCGCGCGACCGGAGCATCGCCGTGTCCACCAGTTCGCTGCCCTGGTCGTTCGTGATGAGGCCGACCTTCAGTCCCTGCGCGGTAAGATGCGCGGCGAGCCGCGAAACGGCGGTCGTCTTGCCCGCGCCAAGAAAACCACCGAGCATGATGTAGCGGGCCGGCGCGGTGGCCGCGCCGTCGGATGCCGTGGACTTGGAGTTCATGTGTTTTCCTGACTCTTCTGCTTTTCGAGGATCATTGCAATGGTGCGGTCCAGATGGGCCGCGTAGCCGTGGACGTCCAGGCAGTTGGCATCCGGCATGCCGGCGGCCTGGTAGAGCCAGCCGTCGCTGTAGGGCTTGTTGCCCAGGGCCTTGAGCTGCGTTTTCAACGTTTCGTTGGCGGCGATGAAGCGGCCCTCGACGATGCCATACACATCGCTGATCGCCTTGAACCCTTCGACCCAGCCGAGGATGTCGCCCGGCTGGATCGCTTTGCCGGGCTCGATTTCGAAGCCGTGTTCCACCAGTTCACCGAGCATGCGCACGGCAAACTTGGTGAAGCCGATCCGCCACGAACCGTCCGGTTGCGCCGCCAGCCAGTAGTGCGTCGGGCTGTAGCGGTAATCGGCCGGCAGATGGGTGACGAAGTTCGATTTCTTGAAGAACAGGGTCTTGGAAGCTCCGGAAGCCATGCGTCATGCCTGGGAAAAAAGCGCGTCCGCGCAGTCTTCGGAATTGCCGGGCCTTGGCAAGGAAACATTCCGGCCGACCTGCGCCACCAAGGGGATTCCGCTTGGCCCGCCTCCGCGATGGCCTACAGTGCGGGCGCGGCATGACCTATTTCGATCACAACGCCACCAGTCCGCTCTCGGCCGCCGCCCGGCAGGCCTGGCTGGAAGCCGCGGACCGCTTCCCCGGCAATCCC
>DNDP01000174.1:10211-10595 GCA_003484235.1 Verrucomicrobiales bacterium | reverse complement strand
GCTTCCCCGGCAATCCCTCGAGCCCGCACCGCATCGGCACCCGGGCGGACGCCGCACTGGAGCAGGCGCGGGCCAAGCTTGCCGGCTGGCTCGGCTGCAGCCCGCTGGAGATCGTCTGGACCTCCGGCGCGACTGAATCGGCAAACCTCGCCCTGCATCACTTCTCCAGGACGCTGCCGGAATCCTCGGAAGTATGGACCTCCGAGACGGAGCACCCCTGCGTTCTGACCACTGTGAAGCGGCTGTTCCGCTCCCGGGTGCGGATTGTTCCTGTCCGCAAAGACGGTACCATCGACCGCCAGTGGCTCGAGGAGCGCCTGCGACGTGTGCGGCCCGGCCTGCTTGCGATCATGGCGGCCAATAACGAAACCGGCGTGCTGCAGC
>DNDP01000174.1:9782-10032 GCA_003484235.1 Verrucomicrobiales bacterium | reverse complement strand
AACGAAACCGGCGTGCTGCAGCCGTGGGCGGAGTTCGCGGCGCTCTGTCGTGATGGCAAGGTGCCGCTGCTGTGCGATGCCACACAGTGGTTGGGGCGATTGCCCGCCTCGGGACTGGGCGCGTGCGAGTTCGTCTTCGGCAGTGGACACAAGTTTGGCGGTCCCAAGGGGGTCGGCTTCCTCAAATGCCCGGTCGACGCCGGGTTGGAACCGTTGCTGTTGGGTGGACATCAACAGGAGGGCCGGCGGG
>DNDP01000174.1:4672-9590 GCA_003484235.1 Verrucomicrobiales bacterium | reverse complement strand
CATCAACAGGAGGGCCGGCGGGCGGGCACCGAGAATGTGCCCGGTGTCCTTTCGATGATCGCCGCCCTCGAGGACAGGGAATCGGCCATCGCGGCCGGCGGTCATGGCCGGCGTGAGGCGTGGCGGGATCAGTTCGTTGCCGAAATGCTGCGCAGCCTGTGCGGCTCCCGGCTCGTGGGCGAAGGGGGTCCGCGGCTCTGGAACACCGTTTCGCTGGTGATGCCCGAGTTCGACTGCCGGCAGCGATGGGTGGTGCGGGTGGACAAGGCCGGTTTTGCGGTCTCCACCGGTTCTGCCTGTGCCAGCGGCAGCGAGGAACCTTCGCACGTCCTGCTGGCGATGGGTTTTCAGCCTGCCGAAGCGGGACGGGTATTGCGGTTCAGCAGCGGCTGGGAAACGGCCGAGGCCGACTGGCAGCAGCTCGCTGCGGCGCTGTGCGGCATCCACGAGACATGGAAAAGCTCCCCAAAAACGAATGCGATGACCACTCCCTGATCCGCCAAGGTGTCGCCGACCGTTCCAAACCTTTTTCTCCGCCATGGCTCGCACTCCTTCCCAGCCAGTTCCGTCCGATCCGGCAAAGCGGATCGACAGGCGGTTTTCAGCCAGGCTGGAGGCCGGCCGCCGGCGGGCGATCAACACGCTCCTTGCCGCCCGGAATCCGGCCGGGCACTGGGTCGGCGAACTGTCGAGCAGCGCCTTGTCCACGGCCACGGCCATCTGCGCCCTGAGCCTTTATTCCCGGCACCATTCCCAATTGGAACCGGCCGATCGGCACGAGATCTCAGGCCTGATCGAACTGGGCTTCAAGTGGCTTGCCAGCAATGTGAATTCCGATGGCGGCTGGGGGGATACCATCCGCAGCTTCAGCAACATCAGCACGACCACACTGGTGTGGGCAGCGTTCGCTTTTGCGCCCCCGAACCGCCCATTGTTCATCTCCGCAGCCCGAGGGGCTGAAAAGTGGTTGTCCACGGCGACTGGCGGAGTGACGCCCGACCGGCTGGTGCCGGCGATCGAGGCGCGCTACGGAGATGACCGCACCTTCTCGATCCCGATCCTGACCATGTGCGCCCTGGCCGGCCGGCTCGGGGACGAGGAATCCGCCTGGCGACGGGTCCGGCAGCTTCCTTTCGAACTGGCCGCCCTGCCCCACCGATGGTTCGGCGCCCTGCGTCTGCCCGTGGTCAGCTACGCACTGCCGGCTTTGATCGCCATTGGTCAGGTCCGGCACCACTTCCGGCCTACCCGGAATCCGCTGACCCGCATCGTGCGCGCGCTGGTGGCCGACCGCACCCTGGAGGTGCTGAAGTCCGTGCAGCCGCTCAACGGTGGATTCCTCGAGGCCACGCCGCTCACCAGCTTTGTGACCATGAGCCTGGCGGCCATGGGGCTGACCGGCCATCTCGTGGTGGAACGGGGCGTTTCCTTCCTGCGCGGTTCGGCACAACCCGACGGCAGCTGGCAGATTGACACCAATCTCGCCACCTGGTTGACCACCCTCTCGATCAATGCACTCGGTGAATCGATCAAAACCGGCTGCATCGACGACACGGGCCGGCGTGAATTGCGCTCCTGGCTGTTGCAGCAGCAGTATCGCGTGAAGCACCCCTACACCAACGCCGCGCCGGGAGGCTGGGCCTGGACCGACCTGCCCGGCGGCGTGCCCGATGCCGACGACACTGCAGGCGCACTGCTGGCGCTCCACCAACTGGATCCGCGCGCTGAGGAGACTACTACCGCCGCACATGCCGGAGCCAAGTGGCTGCTGGGCGTGCAGAACAGCGACGGGGGAATCCCGACGTTCTGCCGCGGGTGGGGACGCTTGCCTTTTGACCGCAGCAGTCCCGATCTGACCGCCCATGCGATCCGTGCCTGGAGCGTTTGGAGAAGCGACAGCGGATCCGAATCGCAGAAGCCTATCGAGCAAGGCACGCGAAGGGCATTAAATTTCCTGGTCCGCAATCAACGCCCCGACGGGAGCTGGGTGCCGCTTTGGTTCGGTCACCAGGAATCACCGGATGACGAGAATCCGCTGTACGGAACGGCGCGGGTGCTTCATGCCCTGGCCGGGGGCCAGGCAGCCTTTGTGCCGTCTGCAGCGTCCGCCCGGGACAGGGGCCTGCACTGGCTGATTTCGGCGCAGAAGGGGGACGGGGGATGGAGCGGCGCCGCCAAAGGGAGCTCGACGGTCGAGGAAACCAGTCTGGCGGTGGAAGCCCTGGCCGAATTGCTGGCCGCCAAGCAACTGGAATCTTCCGACCACTTGAACGCGCTGAATGCACTGGTGCGCGGTGCAGAGTGGCTGCTGGATGCCCTTGAATCCAGTCGGGAGTCCGAGCCGTCCCCCATCGGCTTCTACTTCGCCAAACTCTGGTACTTCGAGCGCCTCTATCCGTTGATCTTCGCCACCGCCGCGCTGGTGAAGGTGGATCGACTGCTGTCCGGAAAATGAAAGCGGCGTGGATCGCTCCACGCCGCTTTCGAGGAATTGATTCAGCCACTCCGATCGACCTCTCCGGTCAGGCAGGTGGCAGGACCGGCCGGCTACTTGATCGGCACCGTGGCGATCGTTTGCAGGATGCGACCCGCGACGGCGTAGGGATCCGCCTGCGAGTTGGGACGACGGTCCTCGAGATAACCCTTGTAGCCGTTGTTCACGAAGCTGTGGGGGACACGGATCGAGGCGCCCCGGTTGGCCACGCCGTAATTGAACTTGTCGATCGACTGGGTCTCGTGGAGACCGGTGAGGCGGAGGTGGTTGTCCGGGCCATAGACGGCGATGTGCTCGTTCATGTATTTGCCGAACGCTTCCATCAGGGCCTCGAAGTACTCCTTGCCGCCGACCTCGCGCATGTGGGTCGTCGAGAAGTTGCTGTGCATGCCCGAGCCGTTCCAGTCCACATCCTTGCCCAGGGGCTTGCAGTGCCAGTTCACATCCACGCAGTATTTCTCGCAGAGGCGGAGCAGGAGGTAACGGGCGATCCACATCTGGTCGGCCGCGCTCTTGGAGCCCTTGCCGAAGATCTGAAACTCCCACTGTCCCTTGGCCACCTCGGCGTTGATGCCTTCGTGGTTGATGCCGGCCTCGAGGCAGAGGTCAAGATGCTCGTCCACGATCTTCCGGGCGATGTCGCCGACGTTCTTGTAGCCCACTCCGGTGTAGTATTCGCCCTGGGGATGGGGGAAACCGGACTTCGGAAAGCCCAGCGGCACGCCGTCCTTGTAAAGGAAATACTCCTGCTCGAAACCGAACCAGGCGCCGGGATCATCCGGGATGTTCGCGCGCGAGTTGCTCGGATGCGGGGTCTTGTTGTCCGGCATGTAAACCTCGCACATGACGAGCGCGCCATTGGTGCGGGTCGGATCCGGAAACACCGCCACCGGGTGAAGCATGCAGTCCGAGCTCCTGCCTTCGGCCTGACGGGTCGAGCTGCCGTCAAAACCCCAAATGGGCAACTCCTCCAGCTTTGGAAAGCTCTTGAACTCCTTGATCTGGGTCTTACCGCGGAGATTGGGGACCGGCTCGTAACCATCGAGCCAGATGTATTCGAGTTTGAATTTCGGCATGTCTTTGATTCTTTCTGTGGATTCGGAACCCGATGGCAGTGGCATCGCCTGCGGTTCCTTCAGGCGGCCACGGCTTTTAGCAGCGCCGGTGCCGCCAGGCAATGGTTTAGCCCTGCGAAGCGTCCGCATTCGCGATTCCTCAGTCAAAACGGGGCGTTCCTGACGATTTTTCTTCAGGCGTCACAACCGGCCCTGACCGGCAACGCCTGTTCCTTTTTGGTCGTCATGAGCGAAATGATGCGATTGTCGCGTGATTGATCAATTTGGTGCAGGATCGGCCACGCGAGAGCCCCGCTTCCGGAGCCGAGGATGTCACCGGGCTCAGCTTGCGCTTTCCATGTCCCGGGCGAATCCGGATACTCGCCGCAGCGCATGCTGAAGGTCAAAGACACGGTTCGGTCCACGGTCAACCTCACGTTCGATGGGCGGGTGATCAAGGTGTTCCATGGCACGGACGCCGACAAACGCTTCGACAATGAGGTCCGCATCCTCCGGCATCTGGAGGACCGCGGTTGCGATTTTGTCCCCCGGGTGCTGGAAGCCGACCGGGACAAACTGCGACTGGTCTCGACCAACTGTGGCAGACGCGTCGAGCACATCGATGCGACGCGGGTGCGGGAGGTCTTCGCCGAGCTGGAGAAGTTCGGGGTCCGTCACGATGATCCCGAAGATCGCAACATCACCTACCGCAGCTCCGACGGCCGTTTCTGCATCATCGATTTCGAGCTGGCAACCCTCCTCGAGGAGGAGCCGCCCAACCCCTCCGTATGACCCATCCCACCGCCGTTTCCGAGTCCCTCGCCCTCCGTTGGTCAGGCTGCACTGATCGGGGCAAGGTCAGGCCAAACAACGAAGATTCCTTCCTGGGTCTGCAGTTCGATGCCCGCGAGATGCACCGGCTGGGCCGGATGGGTGAAGCCAGCGTCGCCAGCAGCGATCTCGTCTTCGCGGTGTGCGACGGCATGGGCGGCGCCCGGGCCGGAGAGTTCGCCAGCCAGGTGGCGGTGGAAAAAATCGCCACCCTGCTGCCCCGCTCCTTCAAACAGTCGGCCAAGGGCCTGGAATCGGGCTTTGCGGACGTGCTGGGCGAGCTCTTCAGCCAGGTGCACCGCGCCCTCGCCTATCTTGGCGGCGCCTACGAGGAATGCCAGGGCATGGAAACCACGCTCACCCTCGCCTGGTTCACCCCCGGCTGGATGTATTTCGGTCACATAGGCGACACCCGTCTCTACTACCTCTCGGCGCGCACCGGAGAACTCCGGCAGCTCAGCCACGACGACACCCACGTGGGCTGGCTCTTCCGCAACGGCAAGCTGAATGAGCGTGAGGCCCGGTCGCACCCCCGCCG
>DNDP01000174.1:2972-4370 GCA_003484235.1 Verrucomicrobiales bacterium | reverse complement strand
TGCACGGACGGACTGGTGGACGGGCTCTACAACAACAACATCGTTGAATTTCTCCGCCCGAACGAAACGGCCTCCATCAATGACCAGACGGCCGGTGTGCTGGTGAAGGAAGCGCTCGCGCGCAGCGGCCGGGACAACACCACGGCCCTGGTCGTGCAGGTGGCTTGATCCGCGGCAGGTCGCGCCCCCGGAAAACGCGGGCGGCGCGCATCGCTGCGCGCCGCCCGGTCATAGACCCATGAAACCGGTTGCCCGGTTCCCGGCTCAGGGGTGATAGCCCTCTTCGCCGTGCTCCGCGAGGTCGAGGCCGAGGTTCTCAACCTCGTCACTGACCCTCAGACCGATGGTTGCCTTGAGCGCTCCCAGCGCCGCAAAGGAGACTATGCCGCTCCAGGCGATGGTCACGACGACGCTCAACAGCTGGTATCTGACCTGGCTGAGAATCGTCCGCCCTTCCGGCAGTCCGGCACCCTGAAACGCGACGTCCGCAACGACACCCGTCAACAGCGCTCCGACGATTCCGCCGATGCCGTGCACGCCAAAGACGTCCAGGCTGTCGTCGTAACCCAACCGCTTCTTGAGCGTGGTTGCGGCGAAGTAGCAGACTACCGACGACATCACACCGATGACGATCGCGCCCATTGGACCGGCCGTGCCGGAGGCGGGAGTGATGGCCACCAGGCCGGCCACCGCTCCCGTGGCCAGACCGACGGCGGTGGGTTTGCCGTTCTTGATCCACTCGATGAACATCCAGGTGGCAGCGGCGGCGGCCGTGGCGACCTGGGTGACGAGCATCGCCATGCCGGCCACGCCGTCGGCCGCCAGCTCGCTGCCGGCGTTGAAGCCGAACCAGCCGACCCAGAGCATGGCCGCGCCGATCACGGTGAGCGGTACGCTGTGCGGCGCCAGCGGTTCGATGCCGAAGCCCTTGCGCTTGCCGACCATCATGCAGGCGACCAGGCCGGCAATGCCCGCATTGATGTGCACCACGGTGCCGCCGGCGAAGTCCAGGACCTCCCAGTCCCAGAACAGCGCGCCGTCACCCGACCAGGCCATGTGGCAGACGGGCAGATAGGAGAAAGTGAACCAGATCACGCTGAAGAGGAGCATGGCGCTGAACTTCATCCGCTCGGCGAACGCTCCGACGATCAGCGCCGGCGTGATGATGGCAAACGTCATTTGAAACGTGAGAAAGACGGCCTCCGGTATCGACTGCCCGTCAACGATGGACTGGTTGTCCACGTTCTTGAGGAACATGTTGTTCAGGTCGCCGAAGAAGGAATGAAATGTCATCTTCCCGGCCTCCATTCCTTCGGTGCCAAAAGCCACCGAGTATCCGTAGATCACCCAGAGCAGGGTCATCACCGAGGCGATCGCAAAGCATTGGACGAGGATGGA
>DNDP01000174.1:0-2685 GCA_003484235.1 Verrucomicrobiales bacterium | reverse complement strand
GGGTCGATCGCCGGGGTCTGGTTGGGGGGCGGCCCATCGGCCACCGTTGCGGCGGCCTCCTCGAGAATCTGGATGGGCGAATCCTGGGCGGCGACTTCACCGCACAGGGGCGCCAGCAACAGGACGGCCACCACGATGGCCGGGGCCAGCAGGGTCTTCAAAGTCACAGGTTTCATACGGCGGCCTCCCCCTTCTCTTCCGTGCGGATGCGCACGGCTTCCTCGACCGGCGAGACAAACACCTTGCCGTCCCCGATCTTGCCGGTCTTGGCCGCCTTGACGATCGCGCCGACCGCCGCCTCGACCTGGTTGTCCGCGGTCACGACCTCCACCTTGAGCTTGGGCAGGAAGTCGACGGTGTATTCGCTGCCGCGATAGATTTCGGTGTGGCCCTTCTGACGGCCGAATCCCTTCACCTCGGTCACGGTCATTCCTTCAATGCCGACCTCGTTCAGGGCTTCCTTCACTTCCTCAAGTTTGAAGGGCTTGATGATGGCTTCAATTTTCTTCATGCGCTGGATTTCTGGGGAGTTGGATTAACGGGTTGCAAATGCGGACAAGCCGCCGACCACGGCGGGCCCGACCTCCATGGCCGCCATCCGCAACGGCCACATTTGGCACCGCAGCGACGGAACGATCTGATTCAAGGAAACCATGAGTGGGATTCATTTAGCAGCGCTGATACCATCGAAACGGAACGGGCCGGATACAGCGCAAATGCAGGGGTTTACGCGGCGGACGACCCGCCGGGGAGCGTGACGAGAATTGGCCCCGCCCAACCAATTCGCCCAACTTGGGCAAAAAGAGGCACGGACGTTTCCGCCCGTGCCTTGAGCCCCGCGAACGGGGGACTGCCGGCAGACCCAACCCGTCCGCCGGCAGTCGTTGGTTCCTTCCAACAGGCAGTTCAACGTTCGGCGGTGGCAAACAGACCGTGGTAGGCCTCCTGGCCGTGTTCCCCGATGTCGAGTCCCTCGGCTTCCTCGTCTTCGCTGACGCGGATGCCCGTCACGACTTTGATGATGCCGAACACCACCAGCGAGAAGACCAGCGCGGCGGCTCCCACCGCGACGACGCCGATCAACTGGCCAAACACCGTGTAGCCGGAGTCAGTGGTGTCGAACAGCGCGGCGGCAAGGATGCCCCACACGCCGCAGACGCCGTGCACCGAGATGGCGCCGACCGGGTCGTCGATCTTGATCTTGTCGAAGAAGAGCACCGAGAAGAACACGATGATGCCGGCGATCAGCCCGATGATGATCGAGCCGGCCGGGCTGACGATGTCCGCGTTGGCGGTGATGCCGACGAGGCCGGCGAGGATGCCGTTCAAGGCCATCGAGAGATCGGGCTTCTTGAGGAACATCCACGAAACGATCGCGGCGGAAAGTCCGCCCGCGGCCGCGGCCAGCGCCGTGGTGGTGACCACCAGACCGAGCGGGCCAGGTGCGGCGGAGAGGACCGAGCCGCCGTTGAAGCCGAACCAGCCAAGGAACAGCAGGAACACGCCAATGGTCGCCAGCGGCATGTTGTGGCCGGGAATCGGCCGGATCTTGCCGCCGACGTACTTGCCGTGGCGCGGCCCCAGCAGCAGCACGCAGCCGAGCGCCGCGAAGCCACCAAACGCATGAACGACGGCCGAACCGGCGAAGTCTTTGAAGCCGTTGCCGCCGTTCAGGCTGCCCATCCAGCCGCCGCCCCAGTGCCAGGAACCGACCCAGGGATACGCGATGCCGACCAGCAGCGTGGAGAAGATCAGGAACGGAGCGAGCTTCACGCGCTCGGCCACGGCGCCGGAAACGATCGTCGCTGCCGTTGCGGCGAACATCGCCTGGAAAATGAAATCGCCGAAGCCGGTCATTGCCAGCGCGAGACCGCCGTAGCCAAACGTGTCGCCACCATCGGCATTCAGGTCACCGATGGGCTTGCCGAAGGCGAAAAATCCCTCGATCAGCCAGCCATCGCCGGGATAGTGGCTGACGAAGCCCCAGAGGGCGTAGGTGAGCAGGCCCATGCAGATGATGAACACGTTCTTGAAGAGAATGTTGACGGTGTTCTTCGCCTGCGTGAGTCCGGCTTCGAGCGTGGCGAAGCCGAGGTGCATGATGAACACCAGCGCAGCGGCGATGACGGTCCAGAGCATCGAAACCGCAAAGAAGTCAAACGCATAGCCGTACTCGCCCTGAGACTCGAGCAGTTCAAGGTAGGCGGGCGCCTTCTGGTCGTCCTCGGCGACACCGCCGGCCACTTCCGCGGCGGCGGCCGCCCTCGCGGCGGAGGTTGAGATTTCCGTGGCGGTGGGGCCGGGAGGAGCCGCGGCGGCGTCCTGTGCCAGTGCCGCCGTCGCAGAGAGTCCAAGCAGCAGAGTGAGAGTCAGTAGGAGTTTTTTCATGATAGGAAAATGACGGATGGAGGTGATGGGTTGAACAGGGAGGCTGGGATCAAACGGCTTCCTCGCCTTTCTCTTCGGTCCGGATGCGCACCGCCTCGCTCACGGGCGAGATGAACACCTTGCCGTCGCCGATCTTGCCGGTCTTGGCCGCCTTGACGATGGCGCCGACCGCCGCCTCCGCCACGTTGTCGGGCACGACGATCTCCAGCTTGATTTTGGGCAGGAAATCCACGGTGTACTCGCTGCCGCGGTAGATTTCGGTGTGGCCCTTCTGGCGGCCGAAGCCCTTGACCTCGG
>DNDP01000175.1:14365-19003 GCA_003484235.1 Verrucomicrobiales bacterium | reverse complement strand
AACGGCGGTTGCGTGCCGGCCGAGGTCGAGCGCATCACCGCGTTCGCCAAGAGCAAACTCGCCACCCGCATCGGCATCCACACGCACGACGACGTCGGCGTGGGCGTGGCCAACGCGCTGGCCGGGCTTGCCGGTGGCGCGACGCATGTGCAGGGCACGATCAACGGCTACGGAGAACGCACGGGCAATTGCTCGCTCACGAGCGTGATCCCGCTGGTGCACTTCAAGCTGAACAAGAAGGGCGTGCCGGCGGCCTCGCTGCCCAAGCTGAAGGAGCTTTCCGACTTCGTGGACGAGATCGCCAACCTGCGGCACGATCCGCGTCGTCCGTGGGTCGGGCAGTCGGCCTTCGCGCACAAGGGCGGCATGCACGTGCACGCGATCGACCGCGTGGCGCGCAGCTACGAGCACATCGATCCCGAGTCGGTGGGCAATCACCGGCGCGTGCTGGTGAGCGACATGTCGGGCCGGACGAACGTCGTGATGAAGGCGCGCGAACTGGGCTTCGAGCTGTCAAACGAGACGCCCGAACTGCGGACCATCACCGCGCGCGTGAAGGAGCTGGAGGGGCAGGGTTACGAGTTCGAGGCGGCGGAAGGCTCGCTGGCGTTGTTGATCAAGCGACTGCTGGAGCATCGCGAGCTGCCGTTCTCGATCGATGGGTATCACGTGTCGATGCGACGCGATTCGGGCATCTCGATCTGCCAGGCGGTGGTGAAGGTGCAGGTGGGTGACATCTTTGAACATACCGTTGCCGAAGGCGACGGCCCGGTGAATGCGCTCGATGGCGCGTTGCGCGCCGCTCTCGTGCGCTTCTTCCCCAAACTGAAGAAGATCAAGTTGATCGACTACAAGGTCCGCATCCTCGACTCGGGCACCGGCACCGCCGCGAAGACGCGCGTGTTGATCCAGTCCACCGACGGCAAGGAGGAATGGGGCACCGTGGGCGTGCACGACAACATCATCGAAGCCAGCCTCCAGGCGCTGGTGGATTCGATGGAGTATGCGTTGATGCGGAAGTAGGGCGGCACCGCCCGTCAGACAGGCCCGACCAACCCTCACTTGAGCAGATCGGAGAGTTTTTCCGCAGAGGAGACCGCGCGGCCCTTCTTCAGCAGGGGAGCAAAGCCGCCGCCTTGCCAGCGGCGCAGCCGGTAGAGCGTGGCGAACCGGAAGTCCGGCGCCGCCCCGCCCTGCCCCAAGGCGACTTCGCAACCGCGCCGGACGTTGTCCTGCATCCACGCCGGCACCAGCAGGTGGTAGGGATTGCGCTTCACCTCGCCCACGTGGAAGGAAAGCGCCGCGAGCAGGTCGCCCAATTCCTCGGGACTCGTTTCCACCATCAGGTTCGGATCCCACATCGCGCCCCAGAACTCCGTCTCCAGCGAGAAGCAGCTGAACTCCGGCCCCAGCGATTTCAGGGCGTCCACGACCAGCAGGTGCGTGCCGATGTGCGATGAATTCCAGTCGCGGTCGTGCGGGAACAGGATCACCCGGGGTGCGTGTTCCCTGAGAATTCCGGCGATCACGCCGACCGCGTGGTGCCAGTTTTGGGTTTCCCTCTCGCGGCCGGACGGATTGATCTTCTCCAGGCCGTTGGGAGCGGTCTGCACCAGCTCAAAGCCGATGTACTCGCAGGCCCGCTTCAGTTCCTCCAGCCGCTCGGCCTGACGGTCGCGGTTGCTCCCTTGGGTGACGGCGACGTTCACCACACGATAGCCACCCTCGCGCATCAGCCGCAGCGCCGCCCCGCCGATGATCACCTCGTCGTCGGGATGCGGGGAAAAAATCAGCACGCGGGGCGCGTCGGAAGCCGGTTCCTTCCGCTCCAATGGGGCGAACCCGCCCATGGGAAAGCTGCGGCCCCGCTCGAAGCCGGAGACCAGGTCAGACACATACCGGTGGTAGGGAGTCATGCGCGAAAGATTTAGCTGAGGCCGAAAGAGAATCCAACGCCAAAGGTGGCGGCCTCAAGGCCGGAACATTTCCGGGCGGGACCGGCACAGGGATCCTTTTTGGGAAACCGGAAAAGGAATCAGGATTGGCGGTTGCCGGCGAAGCCGAGCGGGAGCAATTTGCCGGCATGGAAGTCACCGAATCGATCACGTGTCCGTGGTGTGGTCAGGCGTTTGAGCTGGCAATCGACACCAGTGCGGGTGCGCAGCAGTTCACCACCGACTGCGAGGTTTGCTGCCGGCCGATGACGATCAACGCGGAGTGCGAGCCGGGGGAAATTCTGAGCTTGGATGTGCAGACCGAATAGCCAACAGTCCGCGCCTGAACATGAATCCTGAACTGATTCTTTGGATCTACATCGCCCTCCTGGTCGCCGGCGGAATCGTCGGTTTCGTCAAGGCCTCCAGCAAGGCGTCGCTGATCGCGTCGTCCGTCTTCGCCGGGCTGCTGGCGCTGATCAATGCCGGTGTCATCCAGATCAGGCACCTGGCGGACATCCTTCTCGGGGTGCTGATCGTGGTCTTCACCATGCGCCTGGCCAAGACGAAGAAGTTCATGCCGGCCGGGATGATGATCGTGTTCACCGCGGCGGCCCTGATCCTCCGGCATCTTAGGTTCTGAGGATCGGACAAAAACCGGTCCCTCCACCCCGCCCTGCGCAGCTCAGACCGGCTGCATCACTTCCTGGAGCTTTTCCAGCAGGGCGTCCGGTTTGAACGGCTTTTGCAGGAAGCTCACCTTCTCCTTCAACACGCCGTGCTTCACGACGGCATCCTCCGTGTAGCCGGACATGTAGATGACCGGCAGGTTGGGCCAGCGCACCCTGAGATGCTCCCAAAGTTCGCGGCCGCTCAGGCCGGGCATGACCAGGTCGGTGAGCACGAGGTCAAGATCGGCGCCTTCCTGTTCCATCTGGGAAAGGGCTTCGGAGCCGCTCGACGCCTCGATCACGCGGTGGCCCTTCCGTTCGAGGATCTTTTTCACCAGCAGCCGCACCGCCGGTTCATCCTCGACCACGAGGATCCGCCAGGAATCCTTTCCGCCGCCGTTGGTCTCCGGCGGCGGCACCTCCCTGCCGGCGTGCAATCTGGGGAGCAGTATCTTGAACGTGGTGCCCTCGCCTTCGGAGCTGTAAACCTGAATCTCCCCGCCGCTTTGTTTGACGATGCCATAAACGGTCGGCAGGCCGAGCCCGGTTCCCTTGCCCTGCGCCTTGGTGGTGTAGAACGGCTCGAACAGATGGGCCTTCACCTCGTCGCTCATGCCCACGCCGTTGTCCTGCACCGTCAGCTCCACGTAGTCACCGGGCGGCGGGCCGTCGTGGAACGAAAACCAGGTGTCCTGCAAGCGGGTGTTGCGGGTGGACAGGTTCAGCCGTCCACCGCGGGGCATGGCATCGCGGGCGTTTGAGCAGAGGTTCACCAGCGCCTCCTCGATGCGGCCGCCGTCGGCATGCACCGGCCACAAATTCGCCTCCAGCTGCGCCACCAGATCGATGTTCTCGCCCAGCAACCGCTGCAGCAGCGGGCTGAGACTCTGAATCGACTCGTTCAGATTCAGCTCGGTGGGCTGCAAGACCTGCCTGCGGCTGAAGGCCAGCAGCTGCCGGGTCAACGTCGCCGCACGATCGGCCGCCTTCAGGATCTGCTGGACCGCCTCGCGGCCATCGGGCTTGTCCTCGACGTGATCCTCCAGCAGCGTCGCGTAGCCCTGAATCGCCAGCAGCAGGTTGTTGAAGTCGTGGGCGATGCCTCCGGCCAGGCGGCCCACGGTCTCCATCTTCTGCGATTGGCGGACCCGGGCTTCCACCTCGTGCCGCTCGGTGTTGTCGAAGAGGTAGCCGCTGATCTCCTTCAGCTCCCCGGAGTCGGCCAGCGAGCCGGTGACGTTCTGGATGACGTGAATCTGCCGGCCGTCCACCCGGCGCATGGGCGATTCGTGATGGATGAGGCGGCCATTGCGCCGCAGCAGGTCGAAGAACTGATCGCCGGACTCACCCGTGACATGAAGCTGCCTCAGGTTGGACTTCAGGGCCGACTCGACGGAATCGAAGCCGAAGATGCGGGCGAAGGCCAGGTTGCACTCGAGCAGCCGGCCATCGGGCGCGCTGACATAGTGACCGGTGACGTCCTCGTCGAAGAAGCGTCGATACAACCGTTCCTGCCGGGACTGGTCTTCCATCTTCTTGTGCTGCCGGGTCCAGTTTACCAGCACGGTCACGCATCCGACCTGGCCGTTCAAGCTGGCGGTGAACATTCTCACCGGAAAGGCGGGAAGGTGGCGATGCTTAATCCAGACCAGCCGGCCCTGCTCCGCTTCGAAGAGCGGCCGTGCCTTCGCCGTGCCGGTCTGCGGCCAATCCTCTTCGGGCACCAGCAGCTGCAGCCAGCGCGCGCCCGAGGAACCGGCGGGATCGATCCCCGTCAGCCCGGCAAAGGCGCGGTTGGCCAGGCGGATCGAGCCGTCCGGGTCAGTGATCATCACCGCAGCTGATTCCATGGCCGAACGGTCGTCCAGTGCACTTTGCACCCTGGCCCAAAGCGGACGCGAAAGGCGCAGGCAGGCCACATCCCGGGCAAGCGTGGTCAACCGCGCCTGCTGTCGCGGATTCGCAACGGCCAGCAGCCGGGCGATCGGTTCCCAGCGCGGGGCCGCCTCGACCCGGTTGACGAGCAGGCGGTC
>DNDP01000175.1:13278-14098 GCA_003484235.1 Verrucomicrobiales bacterium | reverse complement strand
CCGTGCCCGTTCGTTCCCGGCAGGCTCATGATGCCCGCCGGTCCGCAGGCAACCAGCAGAGCCTCCTTCTCCGCCATCACTTCGGGCCCGCTCTCGGCGTCCTGCAGGATGCTGCGGCGTTTCTCGAGCTCCCGCGCCAGGTCTGCGTTGGCCTGGCCGAGGCCCCGGATCAAATCCTGCATGCAGACCATCAAACGCTCACGCGCCTGAATGTCCTGACCCACGCCATCGAAAGACGACGCAGCTGTCGCGGTGGGTTCCATGCACTGATCCGGTTCGGGAAGCCTGCACCGCAATCTAGGAACTCTCCGGGAAAAGGATAGCGAAAAATATCCGCCGACATCACTCTCGCCGCCCTGTTCATGAACCGGACCGGAAAAACATTCGAAGGGCTCCTCGGCGGCCATTTCGAGGGCGAACTGGCGGACGATCCCGTGGCGGCGAACATGGCCGGATTGCGGGACGGCGAGGGCAGGCTTGGGCACGCAACGCTTCGGCACGAAGAGCGCCAGCAACGGCGGCGCCTGCGCACCTTGTCCGCCCTGGAATCGATCAATCCCCGCGAGCTTGACCGGGAACAACAGCTCGACCGGCTGGCGTTGCGCAGCCACCTGCTGCACGGCGTGGAGGATTTCGAAAGGGGCCGCCACACGATGGATCCGGACGCCATCGACGCCGTTCTCGAAGTCCTTTTCCATGAACTGCAGCGCGGCGACGACGAGCCGGCACGGGCCGCGGCAAACCTTCGCTCCCTGCTCCGCAAGGCACCCCGCTTTCTGGCGGAAGCCGCCAGCCTGATCGTCCATCCCGAACCGGTCTG
>DNDP01000175.1:0-13049 GCA_003484235.1 Verrucomicrobiales bacterium | reverse complement strand
GGCTGTTTCTCGGCCGCAATTCCCCGGCACCTTCGGATGCGGCGAACCTCGCCTCACTGCAGCGGGCATTCGATCAGTACCGCGACCTCGTTTCCGGCCTTCCTCCGGCTCCGCAAGGTTCCTTCGCGCTCGGTGTCGATGGCGTGAAACGTCGCGTGCGGGACGAACTGGGGCTCGACTATACCCTGGGCCAGATCGAGGCGCTGGCGGAGGGCGAGATTGCACGTGTGGGTGCCCTGCTGGAGCAGGCATGCCGGCGTTTTGGTCGCGGCAAGTCCGCGGCTGAAATCCTGGAACAGGCCCGGAACGAGTGGGAACCGGGCGGCGATCTCTTCGCTGTATATCAACGCGAGACCGCCCGGGTGGCGGATGCCTTCAAGCGTGCCCGTGCTATGTCCTTCCCCCGGGGGGAATCGCTCGTCCTCAAGCCTGCGCCCGACTTCATGAAACCTCTTTTGCCGACGGCCGCCTATTCCGCACCGGGCGCCTTCGAGAAGCGGCAGCGCGGCATTTTCTGGGTGAACGACCTGAGCCTCGACAAGCAGACCGAAGCGGAGAAGCGGATCGAGCGACGCCAGCATTTCGGCATTTCGCTGACCTGCGCCCACGAAGCCTATCCCGGGCATCACCTGCAATTTGCGACCGCCAACCAGCATCCACGCAGGTGGCGGCGGCTTTTCGCCCATGCCGTGTTCTACGAGGGCTGGACGCTCTGGTGCGAGCAGATGATGGTGGACCTGAAGATCGACCCCTCTCCGTGGACGCCCGTGCAGCAGCTCAAGGACGCGTTGTGGCGGTGTCATCGCATCCTGATCGACCTGCGCCTCCAAACCGGCCGCTACAGCTACGAACAGGGTGTGAAACACCTGCAGCGGCAGCTGGGCTTCTCGCGGGCCCGGGCGGAGGCGGAGATCAACTGGTATTCGGGCGCGCCCTGCGTGCCGATGAGCTACTGGCTTGGCCGCCTCGAAAATGCACGCCTCCACGAGCGCCTGGTGGCGGGACGGGGGTGGAGTCTAAAGCGCTTCAACGACTGGCTGCTCAGTTTCGGCACCCTGCCCCAGGCGTGGCTGGAGAAATACGGACTCGATTGAAGCGGGCCGCGTCCGGATCACGCTCTGGGATTGCGGGCCGGCCGGAAGACGAAGCACAGCACGACGATCAGGGCCACCAGGCCGATGGCGATCCAGCGGATCTGCACGCCCATGATCAGCTGCGTGCGGCTCCAGATGTTCCAGGCCGCACCGAATGTCGCATAGGTGAGCGCCACGAGCATGAGGCCGTTCCACAGCAGGCGCTTGTTGCCCTGCGGCAGGCTTTCGCCCATGAGCTTCTTGGAGTTCATCATGCCGAAGAACGTCCAGAAGGCGATCGGCAGGAGCATGAAGCCAAAGACGCTGGTCGGCACGGCCAGCCAGAACTGGCTCTTGCCCGACCAGATGAACGGCCCCAGCACGCCGATGCCGGCGATCAGGCTGGCGAAGCGGCGCGGATTGCCCTGGGGCGGGATGCCCATCATCTCGCACACCGTGAAACCGCTGATGAGCATGAGGATGATGATGGTGGACAACGCCATGCCCAGCACGCCGATGCCAAACACGTAGTGGGCCATGGTCTTGCCGGTCAGGACGGAAAGGGAGTCCGCCAGATTGAAGGCGTCGCGCTTGACGAGCATCGCCGCCAGCCGGCGGTCGGCCTCCGGCAGCGCCGCCCGGGCCGCGGCTTTCTGGGAGTCGTCCAGGCTGTTGAATGCTTCCGCGCCCAGTTCCTTGGCGAGCCTCTGATCGAGCAGGCCGGTGAATCCGCCCACGAGGTTTTTGGCCGGCTGAATCAACGCCCCCTGGGCGTCGCGTTCGCCGAGGAAACCCACTGCGGCCCGGGTGTGGAACTGGCTGGCGGCGGCGATCACCACGCAACTCGTCGCGAGCAGATAGGGAATCAGCAGGCCGGTGGAGAGGTCGAAGGTCGCCAGACCGCGGAACTCCTTGCCCCAGCCTTTGGCGAGCATCGAGTAGGGCAGCAGGAAGGTCATGTTGATGCCCACGGCCGTGGCCGCGGCCGTGATCATCACGTCCCGTTGGTCGGCAACGATGAGCCCCGACCAGAAGTCGGCATAGGCACCCGCCGCCGCAAGCGCCTCGTCGAAGGCTTCGGCGGGATTGTTGAAGTAGCCGAGGTTCGGAATGAACCCGCCCAAAATCGTTCCCCAATCAAGCGCTCCCCTCAGCGTCATGGTCGCGACCACGCCGAAGAAGCTGATGACAACCACGGCGACCATGGCCTTGAGCAATCCCTCGAAGATTTTGATGCCCCTGCCCCCGGAGTCATAGAACCAGATCACCAGCGTCGAGATCGCCAGCAGCGTGAACGCGACAACTGCCTTCCCGGTGTTCACCGAAAGGCCGGAGCCCTCGCCGACCAGTCCCGGCAGGAGGTTTTGCTGCACGGCGGCGACCCCGAGACTGAACTGCGGCAGGCACCACACGATGTTGGCCATCAAGGTGGCGATGGCCCACGACCAGCCGAGAACGGGGTTGATGTGCTCGTTGATTGCCTGGAAAGGCCGCTTGCCGGTGGAAAGCGTGACGTAGGCGATTGCACTGAGCATGATCACGCCCATGGCCATGGCCACCAACTGCACCCAGAGCAGCTGATAGCCGGCGAGCACCCCCAGATAAAGCGCGCCGGTCAGCGAACCGCCGCCGAGGGTGATTGCCCCCTGCAACCAGCCGGGGCCGGAGAACTTCAAATAAGTGAGAGCCTTGGTCAGGCCTCCCTTGGCCTGGGCGTCGCGAATGGTTTGTTTTTCCGATTCCTGCAGATGACTGGCGCTCATGTGAAATGGCCCCAGCCTGGCGCAATCACTGGCAGGACCGGGAACGGACCGGATGATGGGCACAGGGATAAACGAACAAAAGCCATTTCTTGCCAGCTGCATCAGGCCGGCCTGCGGAAGGCATTGAAACCCTCGTCGACCCGTTCTCACGCCCATCCCGCGCACGGCTTCATCTTCAGATTGGGCTTGGCGCAACCCGGCCGGCCGGTTACACGGTTACCCCGTCCACCGTCAAAAAATCCGCCTACGTATCATCCCGCCCATGACCACGCTCCCCGCCGATTCGAACCAGCCCTGGTGGAAGCTCCTGAACGGCTACCACTGGTTCGTCCTCATCGTCGCCGCCCTGGGCTGGCTGTTCGACTGCCTCGACCAGCAGATCTTTCTGCTGGCGCGGGTGCCGGCGATGAAGGCACTGCTCGATCCCGGACAGAACATCAACGAGTTCAGCGGCTACGCGACGGCTATCTTTCTGATCGGCTGGGCGGTGGGTGGACTGTTCTTTGGCGTCCTGGGCGACCGGATTGGGCGGGCGAAAACCATGTTGATCACCATTCTGCTCTACTCGGTCTTCACCGGGTTGAGCGCGCTTTCGACCGGCTTCTGGGACTTTGCGCTGTATCGCTTTCTGACGGGTCTCGGCGTGGGTGGTGAGTTTGCCGTGGGCGTGGCCTTGGTCGCGGAAGTGATGCCCGATCGGGCGCGTCCTTATGCGCTGGGTCTGCTTCAGGCACTGTCCGCCGTGGGCAACGTCTCCGCGGCGCTGATCAGCATCGGCTTCGGGCATCTCGAGACCACCGGCGCCATTGGCGTGGGCAGTGGCTGGCGCTGGATGTTTTTTGCGGGCGCCTTCCCGGCCCTCCTCGCCATCGTGATCCGGATGAAGCTCAAGGAACCGCAGAAGTGGGTGGCCGCAAAGGCCGCCGACACGGCGAAGAAGCTGGGTTCCTATGGTGAGCTCTTCGGCAATCCCAACTGGAAGACGCCGGCCGTCGGCGCGGGCGCCTCGGTGGCCATCATCATCCTGATCGCTTTTGCCGGCCCGGACGCGTGGAACAAGCTCGTGATCGGCGTGTCGCTGGCGCTGGTGGCGATCGGCTTCCTGCTGTGGACGGTGTTTGGCGGCGGCAAACCGGCCAGTGAAGCGCCGTGGCGGCGGAATGCCATCGTGGGGCTCACGCTCGCCTGCGCCGGCGTGATCGGCCTGTGGGGGATAGTGTTCTTCGTGTTCGACCTCGTCGGCTCGGTCCTGGGCAAACAGTTCGCCGCCGCCGGGATGCCGGCCGACCAGATCCCCGGCGAAGTCATCAAGTGGAAGGGCATCGCCTCGCTCTATCTGAACGGGGGCGCGTTCTTCGGCATCTACGGCTTCGGGCTGCTGTCCCAGCGGATCGGCCGGCGGCCGACGTTTGCCATCGCGTTCATCGCGGCGATGATCACCACCGCGTTCGTCTTCCTGAAGTTCAACTCCACCGCCCATGTGGCGTGGATGATGCCGCTCCTGGGTTTCACCATGCTCGGCATCTTCGGCGGCTACGCGATCTACTTCCCCGAGCTGTTCCCGACCCACCTGCGCAGCACCGGCACCAGCTTCTGCTACAACGTCGGCCGCTTCGTTTCCGCCTCTGGACCGGCCGTGCTGGGTTTGCTGACCAGCCGCGTCTTCTCCGAGCACGACGAACCGATGCGCTACGCGGGGGTCTGCATGTGCGCGATCTTCCTGGTGGGATTGGCCGTGCTGCCGTTCGCGCCGGAGACCAGGGGACGGCCGCTGCCGGAATAGCCGGACGCCGCGAGCGCGATTCGCAATCCAGGTTTTAACAGGGATCGCAGGTGCCGCACGGTTTCCGTCGGCGCGCATAGTCGATGACGTTCCCGCGCCGGTCGAACTGCAAAGCGCAACAGGCATCGAGCTGCTCACGGAGAAGCCGCCGCCCCCGCTGGATCCGGGACTTTGCCGCCGTCAAGGTCGTCCCCAACCGGGCGGCGATCTCCGCCTGGGAGTGGTCTTCGAGCTCGGCCAGCCGGACCGCCTCGCGGTAGGTGACGGGCAGTTCGTCGATCATTCGTTCCAACCAGCCGCCCACCACTTCGTTGAGATTGCCCCCTGCTCCGCCGCCGTCCACCGGGACTTCCGCACTGCTCAGTTCGGCGATCCGTCGCCGGTGGTGATCGACGATCAGATTGCGCGCGATCCGATAGACCCAGCCCCGCAGATGCTCGTGCGATTTCAGCCGGGAAAGGCCGCGATGAATGCGCACGAAAACTTCCTGCAGAAGGTCGTCGGCGGTCGCCCGATCTCCTATTCTCGCGACCAGGAAACGGCGGAGCTCGTCGTTCAGCTCCTTCCAGATCGATTCCGTGCTGGTGGCGTCGGGATTCATTCAGCAGACATGATGACGGTGAGCGGCGCCCGATTCCGTCGATGCCGGTCGTCGAGCGCCGCTCTCCCGCATTGTTGACTTCGAAGTGACATCAGGCGCAGCAGGCGGCCGCCTCGGTTGCGGCTTCAGCCGGCTTGGTGGCGCAGCACTGGGAGTCGCCGTCCTTGCGAATTGCCGCATCCCCGTCGAGCACGACGAAGATCTCCCAGGAGTTGCCGTCGGGATCGTTCACCCAGGCCTTGGTCTGGACCGCGTAACAGCAGGTGGTCGATTCCTCGATTCGGACTTCCAGCCCGGCGGCCTTCATCCGGTCAATGGCGGCCGAGACCGCCTCCGGACGCTTCACCTGCACACCGTAGTGGGTGCCCTGACCGGTCGGTTTGTCCCGATCTTTGGAACGCTCACTGAGGGAGAGGTTCAACGGCGGATCGACGGGTTCAAACTTGGCGTAGCCCGGCCGGGTCTTCGAGGGCACCGTGCCGAAGAGGATTTGGTAGAAGCGGCTCGCGGCCGTGACATCACGGACTGCGAAGCCGATGTGAATGCGATGTTCACCCGCGAACTGGTTCCAGTTCTGCGGGTCCGTTGGATCGTAGGTTTGTGTTTTCATTTCACCGGGGACAACGGGCCGGGATCAAAAAGGACGCAGGAAATCTTGCGCCTGTTCAGTCAGTCCAGCAACGGCCAACACGGCCGCCGCAGCCAGAATATCCTTGCCCTCCAACGGCCTTGAACAGACATTTTCTGCCCACAACACTGAACCTGAGTTCAAACTAAGGAAAACCATGGGCAAGATCTACAACAACATCGTCGAGACGGTCGGCAACACGCCGCTGGTCAAGCTGAACAAGGTCGCCGCCGGGGTGGACGCCACCATCCTGTTGAAGTGCGAGTTCTTCAACCCGCTGGGCAGCGTCAAGGACCGCATCGGCATGTCGATGATCGAGGACGCCGAAAAGCGCGGGGTGCTGAAGAAGGAGACGACCATCATCGAGCCGACGAGCGGCAACACCGGCATCGCGCTCGCGTTCGTGGCCGCCGCCAAGGGCTACAAGCTGATCCTGACCATGCCCGAAACCATGTCGCTGGAAAGGCGCACCCTGCTGGCGATGCTCGGCGCAAAACTGGTGTTGACTGAAGGGGCCAAGGGCATGAAGGGCGCCATCGCCAAGGCTGAAGAAATTGCGAAGGAGACGCCCAACTCCTGGATTCCCCAGCAGTTCGAGAACCCGGCCAATCCGGATATTCACAAGAAGACGACGGCCGAGGAAATCTGGCGCGACACGGACGGCAAGGTGGACGTCGTGGTGGCGGCGGTCGGCACCGGCGGGACCATCACCGGTTGCTACGAGGTCATCAACCCCCGCAAGGCGAGCTTCGCGGCCATCGCGGTCGAGCCGGTCGATTCGCCGGTCATTTCCCAGACCCTTGCCGGCGAGGAACTGAAGCCCGGCCCGCACAAGATCCAGGGGACCGGTGCGGGTTTCGTTCCCAAGAATCTTCACCTGAAGGACGAAAAGGGAAACGCGCAGATTGCCGAATGCGTGAAGGTTTCAAATGACGACGCCTTTGCCATGGCCCGGCGTCTGGCCAAGGAGGAAGGGTTGCTGGTCGGAATCTCCACCGGCGCCAACGTGGTCGCCGCCCTGGAGGTGGCCAAGCGTCCGGAAAACAAGGGCAAGATGATCGTGACGATCGCCTGCTCCACCGGCGAACGCTACCTCAGCACGGCGCTGGCCGCCGAAGCGCGCGCTGAAGTCGGCGGTTGAGCGGGTCCACGACGAGAATTCCCGCCAGGTGGCCCGGGTGCCCGTCGGCCGGCCACCCGGGACTTGCAATTGGGCATCTCGTCACCTAAAACCCCCGCACACCTTTATGGCACAGACCATCTACCACGCTTCGATCGAGGGCGCACAACATGGCGCCAAAAGCCTCTCCCAGTTCCTCGCCTACGCGAAGAAATCCGGCGCCGCCGGAGCCCAGCCCTCCAACTACATGTTGCAGGGTGGCAATGGCTTCAAGTCCGCCCGCGAGATCAAGCAGACGTTTCAGAAGGCGAAGATGAGTCTGGACGGTGTTTCCGCGCACTGCCCGTTCTGGGTGCATACCTCCGCATGGACCGGCACGCCTTCGATCCGCCCGTTCATCCCGCCGGACGTGGCGAAGCAGTCGCCGGAGAAGATCGAACAGTGGTCCGAGAATTACCTGCTCAAGTTGCTCGACCTCTGCGCCGAGCTCGGCGTGAAGGTGGTACCGATGTTCTGGGGCGTGGCGTTTGGCTGGGAGCTCGCGACCGGCTATCCCTGGGGCTTCTGGGCCGGTGGCGACTTCGACCTGATCAAGGAAGGCAAGGAGCGGTTCGCCTCCAAGACCGCGAAAATCCGCAAGCACGCCAACTCGCTGGGGATCGTGCTTGCCCACGAGATTCATCCGGGCACCGCCGCCATGTGCGCCGACGAATTCAACATGCTGGTTGAAATCTGCGACGGCGACAAATCGCTCGGGGTCAATGCCGACCCCTCCCACTGCTGGGAGGGCGAGAGCTGGCAGACCCGTTTCGAGAAGGTCGGCAGCCGCGTCTACGGCTGTCACGTGAAGAACTTTACGATCGTCCCGAACGTCCCACTGCGGAAGATGGAGCCCAACTGGCAGGGCCGTGCAATGCAGTTCACCGATCTCCCCAGCGGCGACCTGAACATGGCCCGCTACGTGGAGTTGATGGTCAAGATCGGCTACCCGCAGCGGTATTGCGCCATCATGGGCAGGAAGTCGGCGCCGCTCGTGGTGGAAGCGGAAAGCGCCTACCGCGATCTGGATGCGACCAGCACCAATGGCATCCAGTATGTCCGCGACCACCTCTGCTTCCCGTTGGCGGCCGGCTCGTTCGAGGACGGCATGGGGGCCTGACCAACAGTGCCATCCGGTTTCACCACGGCACGCTTCGGCGTGCCTTTCCTGTTTCAGCTGCCAACCCGTCTCAATTCCCTACTTTGCGCCGGGGCACTTCGGAGGCTAAGGTGCCCGCCAGATGGCTCAGAAAGACGAAACCGGATTCTTCAAACGCTGGATCTTCACCTCGGTAGGGGTGCTGGCCGCCACGCAGATCGTGCCGGGCATCGAGTTTGCCGGCTGGCCCGCGATCATCATCACCGCGCTGCTGCTGGGGATCTTCAACGCGTTCCTCAAGCCCGTTCTGTTCCTGCTCACGCTCCCGCTGCAGATCATCACGCTCGGCCTTTTCACGCTGGTCATCAACGCGCTGCTCCTCAAGCTGGCGGATGTCCTTGTCGCCTCCCTGACCGTGGACGGTTTCTGGCCGGCGTTCTTCGGCGGTCTGGTGATCAGCATCGTGGCCGGCTTCCTGAATCTGCTTTTCGGCGGCGGCTCCCGCACCGTCGAGGCCAATGTGAATACCGGTCAACGGCAATCCGCTCCGTCACAGCCGACCAATCCACCTCCCGGCAAGGGACCGATCATCGACGTCTGAGCCGATCGTCAGCCCACGCGTTGGTAGGCCGCGTAGTTGGTGGCAATGCCCTGTTCATTGAAGCCCCGCTCGAAGTCGGTGATGAACTGTTTCAGCTCACCCGGCGTACCCCGGGGGGCAAACCCGGCCGCGGCACCAAACACCTCATGCATCTGGCCGAAGTATTCCGCGTTGTCCGTGCGCAGAAACACGAGGCCGTCGGGTTTCAACACGCGGGCCAGCAGTTCCACGAACGGGGCCTGAATCAGGCGGTTCTTGTGGTGCCGCTTCTTGGGCCAGGGATCGGGAAAGTAGATGTGCACGACGTCGACTGAACAGGCGGGAAGCAGATATTGGACGAAATACACGGCCTCAATCCGCATCACCCGCAGATTGGCCAGCCCAGCGCGCCGTCCCTTGCGGTCGATCTTGCGGATTCGCCCCAACAGCCGCTCAACACCCAGAAAGTTTCGCGCCGGATTTGCCTTCGCGTATTCCAGCAGGAAGGAACCATCGCCTGCACCGAGTTCCACCTCGACCGGCCCCGGTGCCGAATACATTTCTTCAAGGCACAGGGGTTCAACCCAACTTGCGGGTCGGTGGAAAAGGCTGTCGGGCACTGTCGCGGTCATGGCGGCGGTCGCGGCGAAGAAATCAGAGGCCCAGCGGGATGGCAATCCATTTGCCGGTTGCGGGCCCGTCGGGCGCCTCGCTACAGTCCGGCGCATGCCGACTTTCGACATCGTCTCCAAAGTGGACCTGATGGAAGTTCAGAACGCCGTCAATCAGGCACAGAAGGAACTGGCCAACCGGTTCGACTTCAAGGGTGCCAACGCCGAAATCAAGCTGGAAAAGAATGAGATCGCGCTCTCGGCCAACGACCAGTTCAAGATCAAGGCGCTCGAAGAGATGGTGGTCGGCAAGCTTTCCAAGCGGAACGTCTCGCTCAAGAACGTGGACCGCGGGGAGCCAAACATTTCGCCGCTGGGCCACGCCCGGCAGTCGATCAAGATCAAGCAGGGCATCGACGGTCAGATCGCCAAGCAGATCACCGCGTTCATCCGCGATACCAAGTTGAAGGTCACCGCCTCCATCCAGGGTGACGAGGTAAGGGTGAGCGGCAAGAGCCGGGACGATCTGCAGGAGGTGATCGCCGCGGTTCGCGGCCACGATTTCCCGGTGGCGCTGGACTTTGTGAACTTTCGCGATTGAGCCCGATTTCGGCCGGATTGCTCCAAAATTGTTGTTGCAAGGTCCGGGGCACCCGATAAGGTTCCGCGCCCCGGAACCCGGGGATTCCATTGAAATCATGAACAGCGAACTTTGCAGGCAGGCACTGGAGAAGGTGGTCAACCCGAACATCCTCGTGAACATCGTTTCCCGTCGCGTGCGGCAGCTGAACGCCGGCGGTGGCGGTCTGGGCCGCCCGCTGGTGCAGGACACCGTGGGTCTGGGCGCGGCGGACATCGCCCTGCGCGAAATCGTGGAAGGGGCGATCGACTTCGAAATGCTCATGCCGCAGCCCGACGAGGAGAACGGCAAGGCCAGGAAGAAGAAGAAGAAGTCCTGAGCCGAGCGGCGGCAATTGAACTTTATCGACGCCGGCCGGAAGTGCATGCTTCCGGCCGCTTCCTTTCATGGCGGACATTCTCTCCAATTCGAAGGCACGGCGGGATTACCACATCCTCGAGACGTTCGAGGCTGGAATCGTCCTGCGGGGCACGGAGGTGAAATCGCTGCGCGCCGGCAAGGGTCAGATCAGCGACGCCTTCGCCCGGGTGGAGAAGGACGAGGTGTGGCTCCACAACGCCCACATCGACGAATACACGCACGGCAACCGGGAAAACCACCAGCCCAAGGTGAAGCGAAAGCTGCTCCTGAACCGCAAGGAGATCGCCAAGCTCTTCTCCCTGGCCTCGATCAAGGGCAACGCCCTCGTCCCGCTTTCCTTCTACTGGAAGAACAACAAGGTGAAGGTCAAGCTCGGCGTCGGCTCCGGCAAGGCCCACCACGACAAGCGGGACGACCTCAAGAAACGGACCGCCGAGCGCGAGATGAAGCGGGCCATGATGAAGAACCTGAAGGGCCGCTAGTGCGGTTCGATTTCCGAATTGCCGCGAACTGGAACGGCTCCACTTGTCCGCTCGTTCAGCCCCGCGCCTGCTCCTCCAACCATTCGCACGCCGGCGTCAGAACCCGCTCCCACCGAAACTCGAAGGCCCGTCGCCAGGCATTTTCACGGAGCCCGGCGTAGCGCTCTCCCCCCAAAGACAGCTTTCCCAGCTCGTCAGCCAGAGCGGCAGGAGTTTCCCGGGCCGCAACGAGCCCGGTGACATCCGCGATGGTCGAGTCCACCAGTCCGCCCACCGGATAAACCAGCGCCGGGGTGCCCATCGCGTTGGCCTCGATCACGTTCAAACCCCACCCTTCACGCTGGGACGGATGCACCAGAAAGTGCGCCGCGGCCAGTAGCCGGTTCTTCTCGACGTCGCTCACCCGGCCACGGAAATGAACCTCCCCGACCAGTTCCAACGACTTCACCAGCCCTTTCAGGTCCGGCTCGCAGTGGCCGCCCCCGACGATCGACAGCTCCGCCCGGACACCGCGTTTGCGCAGTTCCGCTAGCAGCTGGACCGCGTGATCCACCCGCTTGTTGGGCGCCAGGCGGGATACGGTGATCAGCTGAACCGGTTCTGTCAGCGGCTTCGGAGGCAATTCCTTCAAGGGAACGGCGTCCACGCCATTGGGGAGGACTTTCACCGTCTGCACGCCTGCCAGTTCGAGCAGCCGGCGTGTGCTGTCGGAGGGGGTCCAGAACGGCACGCGGCTGTATAGCTCGTGCGTCATCCGTTCCTGCCAGCGGCCAATGACATCCCATGGCCAGTTGAAGAACGAGTTCCAGATCGGCCCCAGCACCTCGTGGATGTAGGCCACGCAGTTGGTGCCGCACCACCACGGCGCGTACCAGGGGATGCCATGATGCTGGTCGATCACCAGATCAAACCGGCGCTGCGCATTGCACCATTTCATCGCCGACACGATGGATGTCCCCTGCCCTCCACCGCGGTGCACCGGAATGCCGTCGATCTCCTCGAAGCTCGCGCTTCCCGGGAACCGGTTGGCGAACCACGCCACTTCATGGCCGCGTTCCCGCAACGCCTGCAGGTATCGCTGGGAAACTTGCTCGGCGCCGCCGGCCAGCGGGTTCTTCGGATCGCGCCAGTTCAACATCAGGAAACGCATCGTGGTGGCGGCGATTTGAAGGGAGCGTCGACCGCCAGCAAAGCAAAAATGCGCCGGCACAACGCCAAAGGGAAGGCAGGCTGAAACCCCGGCCCCGCCGCTTGACTCAGATGGTGCGCCCCCTATGCTGCTTCGCACCGGGGAGTCCGATTGGACTGAGAGGCCCGTTTCCGAACCGGGGAACGGGCGACCCGCAGAACCTGATCCAGATCATGCTGGCGAAGGGAGGGCCCCATGGCCGGCCTTCCACCCTTCCCCAACCGTCTGGATCGCGAACCGCGCCTGTGTTCTCAAGAATCCGGACGCCCAAACCTGGACCGACTATGATCGCCGACCCGAAATTTCTCGAACCCCACAGCCGTGAACAGCTCCCTGCCAGCCGGCGCGTCTATCTGGAGGGCTCCATTCACCCCGACATCCGCGTGCCGATGCGGGAGATCGGGCTCTCGCCCACCAAGGATTTCAACGGCGAAAGCTGCGCGAACGAGCCGGTGCGGGTTTACGACTGCTCCGGTCCGTGGGGTGATCCCGAGTTCGACGGCACGCCGGAGGAAGGTCTGCCCGCCCTGCGCGCCAAGTGGATTCGCGATCGCGGCGACGTCGAGGAGATCGACGGTCGCGAAGTGAAGCCGATGGACAACGGCTACCTCTCCGGCAAGCACGCCGAATACGCCAGCAAGGCGGAGAAGAACCGCCTGATCGAATTCCCCGGCCTCACGTCGCAGCGCCGCCGTCCGCTCCGCGCCAAGGCCGCCAAGGTCGTCACCCAGCTCTGGTATGCCCGGCAGGGCATCATCACGCCGGAGATGGAGTTCATCGCCATCCGCGAGAGCATGGGGCGCACGAAGATTGCCGAGATGTCGAAGGACAATGTCCGCAACGACCTGAACAAACAGCACGCCGGTTCATCACAGCTCGGCAAGAGCCCTTACACGCCGTCGATTTTCTCGCGTTTCCCCCAACGCATCCCCGCGCAGATCACCCCCGAGTTCGTTCGCGATGAAGTCGCCGCCGGCCGCGCCATCATCCCGAACAACATCAATCACCCCGAGTCCGAGCCGATGATCATCGGGCGCAACTTCCTCGTGAAGATCAACGCCAACATCGGCAACAGCGCCGT
>DNDP01000011.1:5609-5746 GCA_003484235.1 Verrucomicrobiales bacterium | reverse complement strand
CCGGATGCGTTCCGGCGCCACGTAATACGGAGTGCCGTAGATGGAGGCCTCCATTTCGGTTTCCGATTCGGCGGAGCGGGCAAGACCGAAATCGATCAGCTTGGGCTCGTTCTCGCGGTTGAAGAGTATGTTCCCGG
>DNDP01000011.1:1166-5374 GCA_003484235.1 Verrucomicrobiales bacterium | reverse complement strand
GTTCCCGGGCTTGATGTCGCGGTGAAGCAGATTCTGCTTCAATGCCGAATCCAGGGCGGAGGCCACCTTGATGCCGACATCGAGCACTTCCAGTTCGGATACCCGGCCGTGCTGTTCAATCCGGCTGTCGAGGCTGCCGTTGTCGGCCAGCTCCATGACCAGGAACATCTGCCCTTCCTGTTCTCCAAAATGATAAATGTGGATGATGTTGGTGTGGTTCAACGAGGCACACGCCCGCGCTTCCCGATAAAATCCCTCCAGCCCCTCGGCATCCTCGACCAGCTCGCGCTTCATCAGCTTGATGGCGACGATCCGCTCGAGCATCAGGTCGTAGGCGTGGTAAACGGTTCCCATCCCACCTGAAGCAACGACTCCCCGCAGCTCGAAGTGCTGCATCTGCACCGGCAGCATCATGGGATGTCCACACTTGGAACAGGCAACCGTTTCGAAAGGTGCGAGATCGCCGGGAATGAAGCTCTTGGCGCCACACCCCCCGCAGGGAACCATCTTCAGCCGGTTGGCGGTTTCGTTTGCAGCAACAGTCACGAGCGCAATCTAGCATCGGCCGTTCCCCGGACAAGTTTGGAAATCGGTCCGGAGCCGGATGGTGGCAGAAATCCTCAAGCCTTCGTCCCGGTGAATGCTCTGGCCGGCGATCCGATCCGGACCACCGCTTCCAGCACCGCCTCCACCGAGATCCGCTTCATGCATCCCATCGGCTCCACCAGGTTGGTGAGGCAGTCTTTTCGAAAACAGGGGCTGCAGGGCACGCCCGAATGCAGCACGACATGCTGCTCTCCATGAGGCCCGGTCCGTTGCGGCGACGTGGGGCCGAAGATCGCGACGACCGGCGTGCCCATGGCCGCCGCAATGTGCATGGGCCCGGTATCGGTCGTGATCATCGCGGTCGCCCGCTCCAGCAGTGCCGCGAGCTGCGGCAGACCACCCAACCGGTCGGCGCGCAGCATCGGGTGCTTCATCCGGCCGGCAATGTCGTCCAGCTTCGCCCCGTCCGCAGGGCCGCCGGTGAATACCGCCTTTTTGCCCTGGTCGATCAGGGCATCCGCAACTGCGGCGAACCGGTCGTTGAACCAGTGCTTGGTTTCCCAGCGCGTGAAGGGATGGATCGCCACCAGCGTGTCTTCCGGCTTGACGCGGATCGACGACAAAAAATCTTCGACCGCCTGATACGCCTCAGGGCGAACCGGGAGCCGGTATTCCACGGGGCCGGTCGGCACGCCGAGCGCGTTGAGCAGCCTCAGCCCCCGTTCTAGGGCGTGAATCTCCATCGAGACGGCGGGCACCTTCTCGTTCAAAAAAAAATGGCTTCCCTCCGAACGCTGCATTCCTGGTCCGAAACCCGCCTTGCGCCGGCTGCTCGCCTGCGCCATCCAAAGCCCGCTCTTCATCAATCCCTGGAAATCGATCGCCAGATCGAACGGCAGTTGCCGCAACTGCCGGCGCGTCTCCGCAAACAGGCGCCACGCCGTCACCAGCCGACCGGACTTGAACGCCTGTTCAAACCGCCTGCGCGGCCAAACGATCACCCGATCAAGTGCGGGATGGCCTTCGACGAGGTCCTTTGCCGCTTCCTCGACCAACCACGAGATGTGCGCGTCGGGGTGATGCCGGCGGAGCGCATTGAGCGCGGGCAGGGTATGCACCACGTCGCCCAGCGCGCTCAGTTTGATGATCAATATGTTCACGGAATGGACTGCCAGTTCAGAATGAATCCGGGTGCCGGTCGTGCCGTCCGTCTGCCCGCATGGAATTCCACGGCGCGGCAGCGGCCAATCGGGACATCGGCCGAACGGATACCGCGATCGCCGGGTTGAAACCAGCCGTTTCTGGGCGGTGCAAAATCCAACTTGCGCTTTGCGTGGCAAGCCGGTTCTCTCGTCGCGGCGTGAGGGCGCAATTCCGCACAGTCTTGCAACCGGTCATCGTCGCTTCGTGTCCCGATGCGGCGGCGTGCAGGCCATTCTGATTCACGACGACCGATGCGGACGCTTTACGACATCCTGTTGACCGTCGCCCTCATTCTCAACGCACCGTTCTACCTGCTGAAGCTCTGGCGGCGGGGCAACTGGAAGCAGGGCTTCCGCCAGCGCTTCGGCCGCTTCAACTCGAAGGTCAAGCAGTCCATCACCAACCGCCACGTCATGTGGATCCATGCCGTCAGCGTAGGCGAGGTCAACCTGGTGATCCGGCTCATCGAGGAGATCGAACGCCGGCTGCCCAACCTGAAGCTCGTCGTCTCCACCACCACCACCACCGGCATGGGCGAGCTGCGCAAACGCGTGCCCGGCCGCATTGAGAAGATCTACTACCCCATCGACCGCCGGAAATGGGTGCAGCGTTCCCTGGGAACAATCCACCCAGAGGCGATCGTTCTGGTGGAGGCCGAGATTTGGCCGAACTTTCTCTGGCGCGCGCAGCAGATGGGTGTGCCGACCTTCCTCGTCAACGCCCGCATCTCGGACCGCTCTTGCCGCGGCTACCGCCGCCTGGGCCGGCTGTTTCGCGGACTTTTCGGCGGTTTCAGCCGGGTCTGCTGCGCCACCGAGGCCGACGCCCGGCGGCTGCGGGAGATTGGCTGCCGCGATGACGCCGTCCGGGTGGTCGGCAACCTCAAATACGACACCGCCGTGGCCGGCGGCAAGGCCCTCGACACCCGCGCCGTTCTCCGGGAACTGGGCGTGCCGGACGACGCTCCGGTGCTGCTCGGCGGCAGCACTCATGACGGTGAGGAAGTCGTCCTCGCCGACACCTGGCTCAAACTGCGAGATCAGTTTCCCAAGCTGTTTCTGATCCTCGTGCCGCGGCATCACGAACGCGCGCGCGACGCCGGCCGGGAAGTCCGCGCCCGCGGTTTGCGGGTCGCCTACCGGACGGACATGGACCGCGGCCGCATCCCGGAGGCGGGCACGACCGACTGCCTCATGGTCAACACCACGGGCGAACTGAAGGCTTTTTACGAGATCGCCACCGTCGTATTTGTCGGCAAATCGCTCACCGCCCATGGCGGCCAGAATCCGATCGAGCCCGCGGCCCTCGGCAAGGCCGTCGTGTTCGGCCCCAACATGGAGAACTTCCCCGCCATTGTTCCCGAGTTTCTCGCCGAACAGGCGGTCCGTCAGGTCGGGAGCGCGGACGAGCTCGCGAAGACCATCAGAGAACTGCTTGCCGACGACCGGGAAAGGGATGCCCTCGGCTCGCGCGCCAGGGCGATCGTGGAGCGAAACCTCGGTTCCATCGCCCGGACGGTGGACGTCATTGCCGAGCGGCTGAAGGACGAGCAAATCTATGTTGCCGAGACGAAGGATCCCGCTTCCGGATCGTAGCCAGTCCCTTTCTGATCTTCGGCAGTCGATTCGAAGCCGAGTTCCGCCGTCGCAACACTTGACAGTTTCTCGCCAAACGCAGATGAACCTTGTCCAAGGTGTCCCCGGAAAACTCCAGTTTCTACCGTGACTGGCGGCGTGGGCGTGGTCTGCCGGCCGCCCTGCATGAAGGCGGCGACAGTCCACCACCCGAGCGGCTGCTCCAGGCGATCTGGGCGCGCCAACGCCTGCGCCGTGAGCAGCTCGTCACCGTCGATGGCCGGCCGGTCGAGGTGCTGCATCCCGGTTTCTGGAACCGCGAGGCCGGACCGGACTTCAGGGACGCCATGATCCGCGTGGGCGACTCGCCCCCGGTCAGCGGCGATGTCGAGGTCGATCTCCAGTCCGGCGGCTGGCGGGCGCACCGGCACGACGTCAACCCCGCCTTCCGCAATGTCATCCTCCATGTTGTCTGGGCAAACCAGGGCACGCCCGCTCCAGACCGGCCCACTTTGGAGATGCAGGGACGCCTCGACTCGCCGCTCGGCGAACTGCAGGAGCTGCTCGAGGGCGAAATGCCGCCGCCCCTTGCCGAAGCGATGCAGGGCCGGTGCAGCGCTCCGCTCAGGGCATTGGCTCCGGAGCAGTTGCGATCGCTGCTGAGGGACGCCGCCCGCATCCGGCTCGAATCACGGGCCAATCAACTCCGCGCCCGCGCGCGGTCGGCCGGCTGGGAACAGGCCCTCACAGAGGGAATGCTCCGGGCGCTCGGCTACAAGCACAATGCATGGCCCATGCAGCGGCTCGGCGAGCTGTCGCCCCGGTTGCGCTCCCGCCTCGAAGCGGAGGGTTGCGCCCACCAAAGCGAACCGTGGCAGGCGCTGC
>DNDP01000011.1:0-957 GCA_003484235.1 Verrucomicrobiales bacterium | reverse complement strand
GCTGCTGCTCGGCGTCAGCGGCCTCCTGCCCGCCGAGCCGACCCGCCGCGGCCCGGCGACCGATGGCTATCTGCGTAAGACTTGGGATCGTTGGTGGCGCGAGCGCGATGGTTGCGAAGCCAGCATTCTTCCCCGCAGCCTCTGGCGGCTGCAGGGCCTGCGTCCCGCCAATCATCCCCATCGTCGGCTGGCCCTTGCCGCTCACTGGCTGGCCGATGCCGGCCTCATCGACCGGCTGGAAGCATGGTTTGCCTACGCCGTCCGGAATCTGGAAGCGAACGACAGGCCGAACCGGACGCGCCTGGCCGATGATCTCTTCCTTGGCCTGAATCCTGCGAACGATGACTTCTGGTCGCGGCACTGGACGCTGCGATCGAAACCAATGTCCCAGCCGCAGCCGCTGCTCGGCCACACGCGGGTCACCGATTTGGCGGTCAACGTCATCCTGCCTTGGTTTTTCACACGCGCAGGCGAGGGGCGGAACGGGGGCTTCCAGAAGGCCGCCGAGCGGCTTTGGTTCGACTGGCCGTGCGCCGAGGACAACGCCGTCCTGCGTCAGGCGCGGGCACGACTGCTGGGCAATGCCCATCGCGGTGTGCTGCGGTCGGCCGCCGAGCAACAGGGGTTGCTGCAGATCGTCCGTGACTTCTGCGATCACTCGAATTCTGTCTGCGAGGACTGCCGCTTCCCCGGTCTCGTGGCCGGTTGGCAGCCGGCGTCGGACGGATGCTAGGCGGAACATTCAACCGCGCGGAACAATCCCGCGGGAGTGCCTCTGCCGCAGCTCAAGCTGGCGTCCGTGAATCAGTTCTGCTTTCCATTGGCGCGTGCGCGTCAGCGTCCGCCAGCTCACCAAGCGTTTCGGCACCACGACCGCCCTGCACGGCGTGTCGCTTGAGGTCGCATCCCGGGAGCTGTTTTTCCTGCTTGGCCCGTCCGGTTGCGGCAAGACCACCC
>DNDP01000375.1:14398-15226 GCA_003484235.1 Verrucomicrobiales bacterium | reverse complement strand
CGCTCAATGACGGCCGGTTCTTCTACACCGAGCTCGGCCACGACGTGCGTTCGCTGGACACGCCTTTTGGCCGCCGGCACATCCTCGGCGCCATCCGTTGGGCGGCGCGGCGGGACGACGTCCCCTGAATTGTGCGACGGCGTTAGCCGGCTTGAGCGGCTGCAAATTGCCGCTTGTATCAAAAACTGCCCGGTGGTTTAACCGGTCATTCATGCCAGCTCAATTGCCTCTCCCCATTCCTGCAATCCGTGTCCTGGCCATCTGCCTGGCCGGTTTGCCAATTCATGTCGCCAGCGCTGCGGACGCGTCTTCGGAGAATCCCGGCTCGGCCGGAGACGGACACCACATCGTCGGCCCGGAATACCCGATCGACCCCGACCTCACGGACAAGGGGAATCCCAAGGGAAAGCAGTTCGAATTCGTGATGCGCCTGGCCGACAGCAAGATTTTCAAGGGCGATGATGCGACCCTTGAGCCCCAGCGCAAGGCGGTGCGGACGGAGCGCAAAATCTTCGTGTACGTGCCGGCCGCCTATCAGGATGGAACGAAGGCGCCGGTGCTGGTCACGCACGACGGTCCGAGCCAGCTTAATCTCGTCCGCAACGCCCTGGACAACCTGACCATTTCGACCGATGCCGCACGCAGACTGCCGGCCTTCATCGTGATTGCCGTCGAGAACGGCGGCAACGACGGCAAGGACAGCGAGCGGGGTCTCGAATACGACACGATGTCCGACCGCTTCGCGCGGTTCATCAACGACGAAGTGTTCCCGGCGGTGCTGAACAACGCCGAGATCCGGGCCGCGTTTCCGAGGCTTGCCATCACCGA